>NZ_JBEZWX010000012.1:0-201064 GCF_040637635.1 Streptomyces sp. NPDC028635
TCTCCGGCACCGGCGGAGGGTGCCCTCGTCGGAAACGGCCGGCCGGACCGAGGACGGACACCCCCCACCCCGGCCCCGACCCACCACGCACCGCAGGCGAGACACCAGCCCACCACGCACCGCAACGGGCCGCCGCAGGCACCAAAGGGGCGCGGGGAACGGCGCGAGCAGCCACAACGCGACCCGCACAGGCGCCGCAGGCAACGGCGACCAGCCACAACGCACCCGCAGACGACAACGCACCCAGCGCCGCAGGCACCCGCGCCGCAGGCCCCCCTCAAGCCGGCGGAGCCCCCCACGTGGTCGTCCCCCGCGCCGCCCCCCGCCCCAGCCCCGTCCGATACGCGTCGAGGGCCGCCTCCACCCGCCCCGTCCGCCGCAGCAGATCCCCCAGCAACCGGCACAGGTCCGCCAGATCCCCCGCCGCCCCCGCCCGCTCCAGCAGACTCAGCGCCCGCACATAGTGCTCCTCCGCCGCCTCACTGTCCCGCCCGTCCTCCGCGATGATCCCCAGCAACCGGTGCGCCGCAGCGGCATGTACCGCCCCCCGCTCGCTGGACAGTTCCCCCAGCACCTCCCGCAACAGCTCCGCCGCCTCGTCCGACCGCCCCCGCCGGTGCAGCACGTCCGCCAGCTCCACGGCGACCTGGCTGCTGTACAGCCCGGCCCGCCCCGCTGTCAGCATGGCCCGCGCCTCGCGCAACTCCGCCTCGGCCCGCTCCAGTTGCCCGTCCTGCGCGGACACATACCCGCGCATCCAGTGACAGTGGGCCAGCTCGGTCCGGATCTGCAGCTGCCGGTACAGCTCGGCCGCCTTGGCCAGCGAGGCGTCCGCCTCGGCGAGCCGCCCCTCCGCGAGCATCGTCCGCGCCACCGACCGGTGCATCCGTGCGACGAGCGCCGGATCGTCCACCCGCGGCGCGAGCGCCAGCGCGAACTCCGCGGCCTGCGCGGCCCGCACCTGCGCCCCGAGGTCCATGTACGGCCCGATCGCCGACGCATACAGCAGCAACAGCGCGTCCGGATCGTGCAGTCCGCCACGGTTCAGCTCGTCGATCGTCGACTCCAGCAGGTACACGGCGTACCGCAGCTCACCGGCCAGGTAGTGCGCCACCGCCCGCCCCCGCACGGCGGGCGCCCGCGCCGGCAGCGGCGCGTCCGCGAGCCGCGCCTCGGCCCGCTCGAAGCACTCGCGGGCCGTCGTGAGATCCCCGGTGTCGATCCCGCACTCGCCGAGCCCGAGCAGCGCCTCCGCCTCGATCTCGGCGAGCCCATGCTCCTCCGCCTCCGCCAGCAGAGCCGCGTACCGGGCCGCCGCCTGCTCCGCGTCACCGCCGGCCAGGGTGCGCTGCGCCTCGGTGAGCCGCAGCCGCAGATCGGTGACGAGCCGCGCGGACCGTCCGGTCGCCAGCTCCTCGAACGCGACGCCGAGCCGCTCGGCGAGATGCCGCAGGGCCGCGTCGGACGGCCGCACCCGCCCGGCCTCCAGCGTGGAGATGTACGCCGGCGTGTACACGGGCTCGGCCAGCTGCCGCTGCGTCAGCCCCCGCCGGCTCCGCAACCGCTGCACCCGCCGCCCGATGACCTCGGGCGCGTCCCGCTCCCGACCCCCACCACCGCCGGCCCCACCGCCACCGGACCCACCGGACCCACCGGACCCGTCCGATCCACCGAACCCGCCCGATCCGCCGGACCCGCCACCCGAAACACCCATCCCCAGCCCCCAACTCCCGGAGTCACCCTTGCCGTTGGCTTCCGGCACCCCCTAGGTTAAACAGCGACTTAAGCCCACTTAACAAGCCACTGTCATCGTCCGCCCGCTGCGAGGTTGCCGTGCACGTCCGCCCCTCCGCACGCCACGACCAGCCCTGTACCCGCCCGCGCCCGGCCGGCGCTACCCCGGTCACCCGGGGCGTCGTCGCAGCCGTACTCGCCGTCGCGGCCTTGATCACGGCGGCCAACGCCTGCCCGGCGAAGGCGTCCACCCACCCCATCACCACGGTGCAGCCCCGCTGGCCCGGCCACCCGTAGACAGCCACGGGCAGCCGCATCCAGCCGGGCCAGCCGGACAGCCGCAGGCAGCCGCAGGCCCCCGCGCAGGAACCACCTCAGTGCGGCAGCTCCCGCCGCAGCGCCCGGTTCAGCGACTCCGCCAGTTCCTGGTCGCTCGGCGTCTGCGCGCCCCCGCCCCGCGGCCCCACGTCGTACAGCGGACCCAGGGTGGTGATCAGCGTGCGGGACACCGCGCCGTACAGGGGAGTGCGCGGGCGCTGCACGGCCTCGCGCAGGGCCGGCAGCAGGATCTGCCGGCGGTAGCTGAGACCGCCGAGCCGGTCCGGTGGCGTCCGGCCGGGGCTCTCGCCGGTCGGGGACGCCGACGGCGTCTCGGCGTACACCGGCGCGTGCGTGCATGCGGCGCCGTCCTCGTAGGCGGACGTCCGTGTCGCCGCGAACCCGGCCCGCAGCAGACACCGTTCGCTGTCCGGATCGGTGAGGAAGCGGATCAGGTCGTACGCGTGCGTCGCCCGCTCGCCCGCCGTCGTCGACGTGACCGCGAGGTCCTGCCCGCCGAGCACCGCCTTGCCGGGCAGCCGGGTCACCCCCAGCTTGTCCTTGAACGTCCCGTACAGCGTCGGATACACGTACGGCCAGTGCCGCAGGAACGCCGTGCGGCCGCGTGCGAAGTCGTCGAGCGAGCGGGCCTCGTCGGAGTCGTAGGCGTCCCGCAGCGTGTACGCCGTCCCGGTGCGCCGGCGCAGTTCGCCGATCCCGGCCGCGAGCTGCTCCTCATCGCCCCGGTAGCGCCCCGAGGAGTCGGTGAGCCGGACGTCGTCGCCCCACGCGGAGGCGAACGCCTCGACGGCGTTGACGGTCCGCCCCTCGTAGCCGTCGAGCTGCGTGGTCCACCCGGCCTCGTATCCCGTCGGCCGCTTGCGGTTGAGCGCCTCGATCAGCGCCCGCAGCTCGTCCCAGCTCACGCCGGTGCCGAGATCGCTGCGCCCGCTGACGGCCGCCACCTCGTCCCGCCGGTAGTAGAGCAGCCCGACATCGCTGTTGAAGGGCACCGCGTACCGTTCGCCGTCCCACCGGGAGGTGTCGTCCACGGACTCCACGAGATCGGACCCGCGTTCCACGGCACTGTCCGGCAGCGGCTGGATCAGCCGGGCCGCGGCGAACTCCGGCACCCAGGTCACGTCCAGATTGACCACGTCGTAGGAGGCGCTGCCCGACTGCAGCGCGCCGAGCAGCTGACTGCGCTGCGCGTCGGCCGAGCCGGGCAGTTCCACCAGCCGGGCCCGGTAGCCGCCCTCCGGCTGGGTGCGGTTCCAGGCGTCGATCAGCTGCTGCCGGATGCCGCCCTTGCCGGTGACGTCCCGTCCGCTGGCGACCATGATCCAGTGGGACGACGACGAGGACCCGGGCGGGGTGTCGTCGTCCGCGCCGCCCGTGCCCGTGCAGGCCGCCACGGCGAGCAGCGCGAGGACGGCGGCGAACCGTCGCAGTCCCATGCCTCCCGGCCTCATTCCTCCCCCGTCCCGGTCCGCGCGACCTCGTCGTGCAGCGCCGCCCCCAGGTCGTCGCCGGGGTCCAGGCAGCGCCCCGAACTCGCCGCGGCCACCCGCGCGTCGGGCCGGCCGCCGTCACAACCACCGTTGGCCAGCGACACCATGACGACCGGTACACGCGCCGTACGCGCCCGCTGGAGGACCTCGTCGAGCTGGTGTCCGCTCAGCCGGTTGTCGTCCTCGTCGTCGGTGAGGTAGACGATCAGCTGCGGCCGCTGGTCGTCGGTGCCGCGCCCGTGCAGGAACCCCAGGGCGTCCAGGAGCGCCGCGTGCGGGTCCGCCTCGGCGTCGCGCACGCGGGCCCGGCCGCCGGGATCGAGGGCGCGGACGCCGTCGGCGCGCCGGTGGGTGCCGAACGGCAGGAGCTCGCTGTGGGTGGGCCCCGACGTGCCGGCCACCGCCCACACGCCGTACTCGTCCCGGTCACCGAGCCCGCCCAGGGACTGCTTCAGCAGGCCCGGCCCCCCGCTGGGCCCCTCCCACAGCCCGGCCATGGAGCCGGAGCTGTCGAGCAGGAACAGCACCTGGCCGGGGCCGCCCGCGCTGCGGTAGCGCTCCAGCACGGCGTTCATAGCGGTCGGTTCGGCCGCCTCGCGCGGGGCGGCGGGGTCGGCCAGCACACCGGGCGCGGCCTTGCCCTGCCCGAGCAGCCGGTGCGGGGCGTCGGCGGAGCGAAAGCCGTAGTCGCCGAGGACCTTGCGGCCGCCGTCACCGCCGAGCCAGTCGTGGAACCGCTGTACGGCCTCGTCCCGGGCCTCCGCGTCCCGGTCGCCGTCCTCCCAGCGCACCCGTACGAACGCCGGCTGCAGGGCGGGCACGTCGTCGGGGTACTGCGCGACGCGCTCGGCGCGCACCATCTCCGAGGCGCAGCCGAGGCCGCTCTTGAGCAGGAACTCGGGCGCGAGCACGCCGGTGCGCCGGTCCTGGGCGGGGTCGTAGGGCAGGGAGCACAGCAGCTCGCCGGCGGTCGGCGCGGGCGACCCGTTCTGCCGCACGCTCCGTTCGACGGCCCGCGTGTCAGCTCCGCCGGCGTACAGCCCCAGCGTGGCGAGGAGCGCGGTGTCGGTGAACTCCGGGTCGGGACGCAGGACTGCGGAGCGCCCTCCGCGCGCCTCGAAGCGGGCGACCAGCTCGGCCAGCCCGCCGCCGGACCCGGCCGACGCCGTGCCGGCCCCCGCACCGGACACGGTGCCGGCGGCCGCGCCGGACCGGGAACCGTCCCCGCCCGGCACCGCGAGCACCACCGGTGAGTAGGCCAACGGCTCGCCCAGCTGCTCCACATGGGCGAAGACCCGTTCCCCCTGTCCGGCGGTCACCCGGGTGACGTCGGCCGGGGAGGCCGGGATCCACACGTCCGGCTGCGGTCCGACGTCCCGTTGCGGATCGTCGTCGTCGCGGGGCTGCTGCCAGGCGTCGGTGCGGTCCCGCAGCGCGGCGACCGCGTCGGCGGCGCCCGCGCTGTCGACCGTGATGCCGGTGCGGCGGCAGCCGTCACCGGTGTCCGACGCGACGTAGGCGTCCGCGGCCGCGGTCAGCGCCGGCTCCAGGTCGGGGTCGGTCAGCACCCGCAGCTCCAGCGGCGGGGCACACGGGGCGTCGTCACCGAGCAGTACGGCGACGGCGTAGCCCCCGGCGGCCGTGGCGGCGAGGGCGAGCAGCAGGATCAGCCAGAGGCGGAGCCGGCGCCGCAGCCGGGCCGCCGTCTCGCGCCAGAGGGCCGCGACGGCCCGTAACGCCGCCCGCCGCCCGCGCCGGGGCGCCCGCCGGGGCCGGGATGCCGGTTCGGTGCGGGGCCGGGGCCGGGGCACGGGCACAGGCACGGGCTCAGGTCCGTGCACCGGCCGACGGGCCACCGCACGCAGCAGGACGTCCTGCCCCGGCTCCCAGGCCGCCTGCGGATCCTGGTGGTCACCGGCCCCGGTGGGGACCCGCGCCTTCGCCATCCGCTCCTTCAGCGCGGCGTACAGATCGCTCAGCCACAGCTCGCCCCCGCTGCCGGCGCCGTCGGTTCCGCTCCTGTCGAGGGCGCGGACCAGGTGCCGGGTGAAGGGGGTGGCCCGGTTGCCGCCTCCCGGGTGGATGAGCCGGTTGGCCTGCACGCTCATCAGCAGCAGGATCTTCTGCCGTTCGCGGGGCTCGAAGCGGTGCCAGACACCGGCGGCGTTCCCGGCGTAACAGCAGTCCAGGATCACCACGATCCGCTCGGCGCCGCTGGCCGCCAGCACGGCGAGCACCTCGGTCAGCGGCACGGCGCCGGGGAACACGTCGTGCCGCCCCCGCGCCACGCGCGCGTTGCGCATCTGCAGGAAGAGTTCGTCGCCCGCGGCGGTGACGATGCCGTGCCCGGCGAAGTAGAGCAGCAGCAGCCCCCGCGCGTCCCGCGCCACCCGGTGCAGGGCCGCGGCGAACTCGTCGTGGGCGGGCGAGACGCACGGCACGACCTCCCCCTCGCGGAAGAGCCCGCCGCGGTAGAGGGCCTCGGTGAGGGTGGTGCGGTTGTAGCGGACGGCGGGCAGCTGCCCGGGCACGCCGTCGGGGGCGTCGGCCCTGGTGTGGTCGTACTCGGACACGCCGACGACGAGCGCCCGGTTCGCCTTCCCCCGCGGGTCGAAGCTCACCGGTTCAGTCCTCGTCGGAGTCCAGTGGCTCGACCCGTGTCCTCGGCGGTTCGCCGTCCTCGACGCGCCGGCGGTTGGCCTGCCAGGCCCTGACCGCGCGGCTGGTGTACTCGGCCAGCGCGGCGACCGTGGTGACGTCCCCGGCGATGCGGAGCGCGATCTCCCACGCGGAGCCCATGTGCTCCCCGGCCGCGTCCGTGCCCGGCCGCACCTCGATCTGCAGCGTTCCCCCGCGCACCAGGTCCTGGAGCGGCTGTTCCTGTTCCAGCCACGCCTGGAGCGCGCTCACGTCGGTTCTGCTCGCGCTCGCGTCCAGACTGACCCGTACGCCCACCCCGGCCACTGCGTCCCCCTCAGCCATGTGCCTCATCATGACACCGGCTCAGGTGGTGAAGGGAGACCTCGGACGGACCTCGCGCCCCTCGGGTGCGCGCCCCCGCGCCCGGCCGCTCACACCCGGGTCGCCGACTCCGGCCGGCCGTCCAACTGCCGCAGCTGGCCCAGCACATGATCCAGGGCGCCCTCCCGCCGCCCCGGCACGCGGCTGCGCACCTCGGCGAGCGCCGCGCCCAGGTCCCGCGCCCGGCCGGCGTCACGGATCGACGCCCACTGGTGGTGCGCCCGGTCCACCGCGGCCTCCACCGCGGGCGCGTCGGGGGCCTGCCCGGCGGCGAGCCGCGCCGAGGCGACCTCGAGCCAGGTACGGCAGCTGCGCACCGGGTCCCCGGCGAACATCGCGAGGTCGGCGCGGACCTCGGTCCAGTGCAGCGCCTCGTCGGAGCCGGGGCCGTGCGCCCGCCGGGCGGCCTGTTCCCACTGCGCGGCGAGCGCGTCGGCGTCGGCGTGCCGTCCTTCGCGCACCGCGGTGCTGAGCGCCACGTGCGGGTCGCCGGGAGCCGGTCCGGGCGCGCTCAGCACCAGGTCGTGCAGCGGGCCGTCCGCGGCGATCCGGGCCAGCGCCTGCTCGTGCAGCTGCGGCAACGGCGGCCGCCGCCCGCTGCGCAGGATCGTCGCGACGGCCTTCATGTACGCCGGTGCCGCCACGCTGCGCCGGCCGGGCGGCGGTGCGATGCGACCGTAAACGGCGGTGCCGCGGCCGGAGTCGAGGGCCGAGGTGCGCAGCCACTGCCAGCACTCGGCGTCGGCGTGCAGGTCGACCACGAGGGCGGTGCTGCCGCCGGCCCGCAGCCGCAGTTCCTCGCGGAACCAGTGCCAGGGGAAGGCGGTGTAGCGCACGCTGGCGGCGGTGGTGCGGGCCAGCGCCAGATGGGGCAGGCGCTGACGCCGGTCCAGCTGGAGCTGCCCGGTGACGAACACGGTCAGCGGCCCGGGCGCGGCCGCGGCGGCCCGCAGCCGGGTCAGCACGGCCTGCGGCTCGAGCGGGTCGGCGAGTTCGACGACGTTCGCGGTGTCCGTCCCGGCGAGCACGGCGGGCGGCACGGCGGCCAGGACGGGGAGCACGGAGGCCGCGTCCACCAGACATCCCCGCCCCACCGGCGAGGCCGCGAGCAGCAGCACGGTTCCGGCCATGGGCCACTCCCCCCTGACGACTGTCGTGGATCACGTACGGCAGCACCGTAACCGCTGCGGCTGCAAAGGGGGACCGGGGGACGGGACGACGGCCGGGGGCGGCGGGCCCCGCGGGGCGGTACGGCGCGGTACGGGGGGCGGTACCGGGGCGGTTGGGAGGCCGTACCGGGGCGGATGGCCTGGTTCGGTTCGAGGCCCGGAGCGTCGGGGGCGGGGCGCGTCCGGGGCGTGCGCGCCGTGGGAGTGCCGGATGCGGGATGCCGGATGCCGGATGCCGGATGCCGGGTCAGCGGAGACGGTGCACGGCGAAGACCGTCGTGTCGTCGGCGAGGTGGCCCCCGCAGTGGTGCAGGGTCGCGTCACGGACATGCGCGACCAGGCGGTCCGGCTCGGCGGTGCGGGGATCCGCCCTGACGGCGCGGGCGAGGTCCTCGGCCAGCGGGTAGAAGCAGCCGGTGTCGTCCCGGGCCTCGGTCACCCCGTCGGTGACCAGCAGCAGCGTCTCCTCGGGGGCCAGCGGCACCCGGCGCGCGCGGGGCGGGGCGCCGGTGAGGTCGCCGAGGCCGAGCGGAAGGCCGTCACCCTCCGGCAGGGGCCGTACGCTCGCGGGGCCCACCGCGAGCGGCGGCTCGTGGCCGAAGAGGACCAGGTCGACGGCGTCGGGCACGCCGGGCGGGAAGTGCAGCAGGACGGCCGTGGCGAAGCGGTCGGCGTCGGCGCGGCCGAGGGCGACCGTGTGGCCGCGGTGGCGCGCCATACGGGTCTCCAGACGCCGGGCGACGGTCAGCAGGTCCGGTTCGTGGTACGCCGCCTCCCGGAACGTGCCCAGCAGCGCGGCCGCCGCCTCGACCGCGCCGAGCCCCTTGCCCTGGACGTCGCCCAGCAGCACGCGGGTGCCGTGGGGGCCGGGCTGGATGTCGTAGAAGTCGCCGCCCATGCGGGCGTCGGTGTCCGCCGCGAGGTAGACGGCGGCGTGGTCGAGGCCGCCCCAGTGCGGGGGCAGCGGACGCAGCACGGTACGGCGGGTGGTGTCGGCGATCTGCATCATGTGCAGCATCCGCCGCTCGTCGCGCACCCGGACCGCGCAGGCCAGCGTGGCGAGCACACCGCCGACCGTGACGAGGACGAAGTCCGCCAGACCGGCCTGGTACCGGTTCGGCCACGCGCCGTCCACGACGACGTAGGTGACGACCGCGAGCACCGCGAAGGCGGCGGTGCCCCGCACCCCGCAGATCGCCGCGGCGATGCCGGGCACCAGCACGATCCAGGAGACGATGCGGAACTCTCCGGGTGTGTTGATGTCGACGACGGCGATCGCGGCGAGCAGCAGCAACGGCGGCACCCAGGCCACGCTGTGGCCGCGGATCTGCAGCAGCTGGTGGCGGTGCACGACGTCCCGGCGCGGCACGCGGGGCGAGCGGCCGGGAAGCCGTCGGCCTCCCGGAGCGGGCGCCTGCGCGCCCCCGCGCCGCGGGCCGCCATCGCCGCCGGCCAGGCCCTCGCTGTCCGTGCCGCCGCTCACGCACCCCAGCGAAACACGGGCCCGCGCGGCTCGCATCAGCGTCCGCCACAGGGGCACACGTCGACTTGCCGGTGGTCCCCGCCAGGTGTGCTCTGGAAGGCGGGGGCGAGGAGAGAGAGGAGCGCTCTCATGGCTCATGCGGCACCCGCACCCGGGAGCGGCCGTACGCGCGGCTCGATCGGCACCCGCCTCGGCGCGCTCGGCGCCCGCCGGGCGCCCAACGGACTGCCCGACGTCTTCAGCGAACGGACCCACACCCTGGCGAGGTACGGCGTCCCCGTCGTCCTCGGGCTCGTCTACGGCTACTGGGCCGCGGCCAACCGTCGCGGCGGCGGACCCATCACGGGCTGGAACCTGCTGTTCGGCTTCGTCACCGCGATCGTGTTCATCGTGGCGTGCATCGGCGTCGCCCTCTTCGCCCCGCGGCTCACGCGCGAACTGCACTCAGGCGTGAAATCGGCCTTCGCAGGCATCTCCATCGGCTTCCTGTACAGCCAGACAGGGGACTCCATCCTGCGCTCCGTGGCGCTGGGGCTGATCACCGGCGCGGCCATCTACCTGGTGTTCTTCTACCGCTACTACACGCGGGAGGACGCGGAGGGCAACCGCATCCGGTGAGGGGCGCCGTGCCGTGCGGCGGCCCGCCCGCCGCACGGCGGGACCGGCGCGCACACGTGGGCCCCGGTGTGGTGCACCGGGGCCCACGTTTCCCTCATCCCTCCACTCACCGGACCGCCGGAACCCGGTTCCGGGCGCCCGGAGAGGACTCGGACGAACCGCACGCGGCGCTTCCTGCTCCCCCGTACCGGAACGTCCGCCAGCACCAGGAAACACCCGTTCGGGTGAACGCTCCACCGGAGGGCGGAAAGCCCAGGTCCCGGCGGCGCGACGGCTCACCCGTACGGCGCACGCCCGCTGGCGGCGTCCGCGCCGGGGGCGTTGTCTTGAGGCGTGTCGTCACGACGCCTGCGGACCGCTTCGTCGGCCGTTCTCATCGTCCTGTCCTGCCTGCTGGTGCCGCTCGGCGCGCTGGCGGCCTGGGCGGCGTACGGCCTGACGGACACCGGGCGGTACGTCGCCACGATGGCGCCGCTGGCCGGTGACCCCGCCGTGCAGGGGCAGATCGCCGACACCGTCGGCGAGGGCATCCTGCGGCAGGTCGGCACCGGGACGGCGCACGGTGCGATGGGGCCGTTCGTGCACGACGCGGTGCGGTCGTTCACCCAGACCGAGGCGTTCCGCGCCGCGTGGGACACGGCGAACCGGTCCGCCCACGACGCCGTGCTGCGGGCGTTGCGGGAGGACGACGACCGGCCGGTGACCGTCGACCTCGCGCCGGTCGCCGCCCAGGTCAAGCGGCAGCTCGCCGAGGACCATGTGCCGCTGGCCGCGCGGATCCCCGTGCGCCACACGGAGGTCGCGCTGGTACCGGCGGACGATCTGTCGCGGCTGCGGAAGGGATATGACGTGCTGGAGGTCGCGGGGTTCTGGCTGCCCGTCGCGGCCGTCGCCCTGGCGGCCGCCGGGATCGGGCTCGCCGCGTGCCGGCGGCGGGCGCTGACCGCGACGGCCCTGGGCACGGCGGTGGGCGGGGCGCTGCTCGGGGTCGCGGTCGCGGTGGTGCGGCGGGTGACGTTGCGGGGGTTGCCGACGGAGGTCTCCGCGAAGGCGGCGGGGGCGGTGTACGACGCGCTGACCGAGACGTTGCGTACGGCGTCGTGGATGCTGCTGACGTTGGGACTGACGGTGGCGGGACTGACATGGCTGCTGGCTCGCGCCGGGCGTCGGCGCGGGGCGTCGGTGCCGGCACCGGACCCGACACCCGAGCCGGCGGCTCCACGGGTGTGAGGGGGATTCGTCTTCGTCTGCGGGCGGGTGACGGGTTGCTCGCGCCGTTCACCGCGCCCCTTTTTGTGCCTGCGGCGGCCCCTTGCGGTCCGGTGGCCGGTTGCGGTCGCGCCTACGGCCGGTGGGTGAGTCGGGGCCGGGGTGGGGCTGGGCGGTCCTCCACGGCGGACGGCAACCGCAACCCCCTAGGGGCGCGGGGAACTGCGCGACCGGGCACGACGCGCCCGCACACGGCAACGCACCCCCGGCCCGGGAGGGGGAAGCGGCCGTCTCTAGGGTCGCTGCCATGTCTGAGTTCCTCGCTTTCGACGACCACGGCCCCCACTCCTCGCTGCCGCCCCTGGTCCTTGTCCACGGTCATCCCTTCGACCGCACGATGTGGGCCCCGCAGGCCGCCGCCTTCGGGGCCGCCCGCCGGGTGATCGTCCCCGACCTGCGCGGCTACGGCGCCTCCCCGGTGGTGCCGGGCAGCACGCCGCTGTCCGTCTTCGCGCGGGACATCGAGGCGCTGCTGGACGACCTGGGCGTGGACGGCTTCGTGCTGGCCGGGCTGTCCATGGGCGGGCAGATCGCCATGGAGTGCTACGACCGCTTCGGCGACCGGATGCGCGGCCTGGTCCTCGCCGACACCTTCCCGGCGGCGGAGAGCGAGGACGGCAAGGCCGTGCGCAACGCCATGGCCGACCGTCTGCTGCGTGAGGGCATGCGCGGGTACGCCGACGAGGTGCTGGAGAGGATGGTCGCCCCGTACGCGGAGGAAGCCGTGAAGGCGCACGTGCACCGCATGATGACGTCCGCACCGCCCGAGGGCGCCGCCGCCGCCCTGCGCGGCCGTGCCGAACGCCCCGACTACCGCGCTCTGCTGACCCGGGTGGCCGTGCCGGCGCTGGTGGTGGTCGGCGCCGACGACACGTACACGCCGGTCGCCGACGCCGAGGCGATGCACGCCGCCCTCCCCGACTCCACCCTGGTGGTGATCGAGCGCGCGGCCCACCTGCCCAACCTGGAGCGCGCGCAGGAGTTCAACGCGGCGCTGGCCGCGTTCCTGTCCCGGGTGGACGCCACGGCCGCCGCCTGAGGACGCGGAACTGCCCGTGCGGCAGGCCGGCGGAGAGACCATCCTTGAGCTGTGGGTGCCTGCCGAGGAGCTGGACGAGTTCACCGCGCGCGTCGTGGACCGCATCGAGGTCGTGCACGTCTTCCCGCGACGTGGACTCCGGGGCCGCCCGGCGTGGTGGCGCCGGCGGTTCGGGGCGGCGGATGAGCGCCTGGTTCGCGGCCCTGCTGCTGGCCGCGGTGACCGTCCTGCTCGGGTGCCGGATCGCCGACACCGACGCCGTCACGCCCGTCCCCCAGCTGCTGGCCTTCCTGCCGTGGCTGCTGGTGCCGACCGGTGCCGGGCTGCTGCTGGCGCTGCTGGGCCGGTGGTGGGGCGGCGTGGTGTGGGGTGTGGTCGTGCTGGGCCTGCTCGCCTGGTTCATCCAGCCGTACGGCAAGGACAGCGAGCCCGCGGGGCCGGCCGTCGCCTCCTTCCGCGTCCTGACCTCGAACACGCAGTTCGGCCGGGCCACCGACGCCCTGGTCGCGGCCGTGCGGGAGCAGCGGCCGGACGTGGTGTTCGTGCAGGAATGCGACCACCTGCGGTGCGACACCACGCTGCGCCGGGAACTCGCCGCCACCTACCCGTACCGGCAGTCCGTGGACGGCGCCGGCTCCCAGGGCTCGGTCATCCTCAGCCGCTTCCCGCTCACCGCCGCCCCCGGCGTGCCCGCCTCCATGGGCATGCCCGGCGCCGTCGCCGACGTCCACGGGCACGCCGTACACCTGCAGCTGGCGCACCCCATGCCGCCGGTGCCCGGCGGGCTCGGGCCGTGGCGCCGCGAGCTGGGCCGGCTGCGCGACTTCGCCGCGGCCGCCCGGGGCACGCCGACGATCGTCGCCGGTGACTTCAACGCCTCCCAGGACCACGCCGCCTTCCGCCGCATCCTGGACACCGGCCTGTACGACGCCGCCCGGCTCGCCGGGCACGACCGCGCCCCGAGCTGGCCGTCCCGCACCACGCCCGTCTTCGGCGTGCAGATCGACCATGTGCTGCTGTCGGGCGACTTCTCCGTCACCCGGTCCCGCTTCCTGAAACTGGCCGGCAGCGACCACCGCACCCTCGTCACCGACGTCACCCTGCACCGGCGCTGACCCACCGGACAACGGCGACGCGGGCCGCCCTGTGCAGGAGGGCGACCCGCGTCCCGGTGGGGGTGTGGGGAGCGGCAGGGGGGCTAGCGGACCTTGTGCAGGGCCTTGTCCAGGGCGGCGGCGAAGCCGTACGCCCACAGCTGGTTGACGCGGGAGCGCTCGGTCGCGTTCGGGTAGGGGTTCGTGCAGGACGGGCCGGGGCCGCCGCCCGACATCAGCTCGCTGCACGGGCCGGAGTAGTGGTCCGGCAGTCCGAGGACGTGCCCGGTCTCGTGCGCGGTCACCCGCGTGGAGTCGTACTGCTGGTTCTGCCGGTAGTCGAGGAAGACGTAGCCGCTGCCGTGGCCGTCCGTGGAGGCGTACGAGCCACGGGAGTCGTTGCCCTCGTAGTACGCGAAGTCGGCGTTCGAGCCGGCGGCGAGCCTGACGTTGGCCACCGAGCTGTTCCATATCTGGGCGGCGCGGGATATCTGCGTTCTGAACGACGGCGCGCCGGAGGGGTCGTAGACCACGGTGACGGCGGCGGTGCTGCTCGGGTTCGCGGCCCGCTTGGCGGCGACCGACCTGACCACCGCCTCGAAGAAGGCCTGGTTCGCCCTGGCCTCGGCCGCCGAACCGGTGTAGCCCTGGTACTGCTGCGGGGCCGGCGCCGGGGAGGCCGCGGCCAGGCCGGGCGCGGCCAGGCCGAAGGCGATCGCGGTGGCCGCCGTGACGGCGGACAGGGGCATACGCATACGCATCGATGACTCCTGGGGTGGGGGTCGAGTCACTTGCCATCCGTGAGTGTCGGCGCCGCCGCGGCGCCTGTGATGATGCCAACCGGCGATAGCCCGGCCCTATCCCCGCCCAACCAGCCCTTTTACGCCGGTAGTTGAACCCCTGGTGAAACCCTGGCTTCCGCTTTACTCTCCGGGGGCATGGAGCTCGAGGTGAGGCACCTCCGCGCGCTGTGCGCCATCGCGGACACCGGCAGCCTGCACCGGGCAGCCCGTCAACTCGGCGTCTCTCAGCCCTCGTTGAGCGGCCAGCTGCGCCGGATCGAACAGGGGCTGGGCGGCGCGCTGTTCCTGCGCACCCGCACCGGCTGCCGCCCCACCCCGCTCGGCCGGCTGGTGCTCAGCCGGGCCCGGCCCCTGGTCGCCGACCTGCGCTCGCTGGTCGCCGAGGCCCGCGCCGCCGCCGCGGGCGGTCCCCATCTGCGCATCGGTTCCACCGCCAGCCGCGCCCTGCCCGGCTGGCTGCGCCGGCTGCGGCAACGCTGTCAGGAACCCAGCCTGCACATGGACGTCTCCCCGAACGCCCTGCTGCGCATGGTCGCCGACGGCCAGCTCGACGTGGCGTTCGTGCACGAGGTCGAGGGCTGCCCGCTGCGCGTCCCCGAGGGGCTGCGCACCCGCGTCCTGGTCGAACGCGAACCGCAGTTCGTGTCGCTGCCGGCCGACCACCCGGCCGCCGCCAAACCGGTCGTCGACCTCGCCGACCTCGCCGGGGACCGCTGGATGGTCGACCCCACCGTGGACGGCGAGTCGGACGCCGTCCACCGCATGCTGCGCCTCGCCGGGCTGAGCCCCCGTGTCCTGCACGGCGACTACCACACGGCCGCCTCCCTGGTCGCCACCGGCGAGGTCGTCACCGTCTGCCAGCCCACGTCCCTGTCCCGCCCCGAGTCGGCCGTACGCCGGCTGCGGGGCGACCCGCTCGGCGTACGGCTGCTGCTCGCGGCCCGGACGGAGACGGAACTGGACGGCGTGTGCCCGGCGCTGCGGGAGGCGTACTGGGAGGCGGCGCGCCAGTCCCCGGCGTACCGGGAGTGGCTGGAAGGCACCGCCGCCGCGCTCGCGTTCTCGCAGGCGTGAGGACCGGCGGGGGCTGCCGGGCGGGTGCGGGTCAGACGCCGATGTCCTCGCCGTCGGCCCGCCACACCGCCACGACCGCCGGTCGGACGATCTTCCCCGGGCCGTCGGGCCAGACGCTGGCCGGCTTCTCCACCGACGCCCCGTCGACCTCACCGGGATGCTGTACGGCGACCAGCACCCGCCGGTCCTGCACGAGCGGACCGCAGGTCTCGGCGCCGGTCGGCACGGTCAGGAACTGCTTCAGCTCACCGCGCCGCTCGCCCCGTGTCGCCACGCCGAACAGGCCGTCGTGCGAGCCGAGCTGGTTGCCGTCGGTGGAGATCCACAGGTTGCCGTGCGGATCGAAGGCCACGTTGTCCGGGCAGGAGATGGGGCTGACCCGGTCCTTGGGGAACCCGGCGAAGTAGGTGGACGCGTCGCCCGGGTCACCGGCGACGAGGAACAGCGACCAGGCGAAGGCGGTGGCGTCGGCCCGGCCGTGCCGCTCGGTCAGCTCCAGGATGTGCCCGTGCTTGTTGCCGTTGCGCGGGTTGGCCTCGTCGGCCGGGGCGTAACCGCTCTTCCCCCGGTTGGAGTTGTTGGTCAGGACGACGTACACCTTGCCGGTGTGCGGGGAGGGCTGGATGTCCTCGGGGCGGTCCATCTTCGTCGCGCCCACCTTGTCACCGGCGAGCCGGGTGAAGACGAACACCTCCTCGGCACTCATCCCCTCCACGTGCGAGACGGCACCGTCGGCGGTGGCGGTGGCCAGGGGGATCCACTGGCCGCCGCCGTCGAACTCCCCGTCCGAGGGGAGCGTGCCGCTGCCGTCGAACTCGGCGGCCGGTGAGTCGCCGGTCAGCCGGGCGACGTACAGCGTGCCCTCGTCGAGCAGCGACAGATTGTGCTCGCGCACGGCCCGGGAGCTGCCGTGGCGCATCCGCTTGGCTCCGACGAACTTGTAGAAGTAGTCGAACCGCTCGTCGTCGCCGGAGTACACGACGGGCCGCCCGTCCTCGGTGAGCCGCACGGTCGCGGCCTCGTGCTTGAACCGCCCGAGCGCGGTGTGCTTGCGCGGCGTGGAGGAGGGGTCGTACGGATCGAACTCGACCACGTACCCGAACCGGTGCACCTCGTTGGGCTCCTGCGCGAGGTCGAAGCGCCGGTCGAAGCGTTCCCACTTGCGCTCGGTGGCGCCGGTGCCGATGCCGTACCGCTTGTCGGTGGCGCGGCTGCCGTGGGCGAAGTACTGGTTGAAGTTCTCCTCGCCGTGCAGGGTGGTCCCCCACGGCGTGGTGCCGCCGGAGCAGTTGTTGAGCGTGCCGAGGACCCTGCGGCCGGTGGGGTCGGCGGAGGTCTTCAGCAGGTCGGAGCCCGCGGCCGGTCCGGTGAGCCGGAAGGGGGTGGTGGCGGTGACGCGCCGGTTGAGGTGATGCCGCGGGACGGCGGTCAGCCTGCCGCTGCGGTGGTCCTCCTCCACCACGACGGCGGACAGCCCGTGAGCCGCCCACGCGACCTCGGCCTGCTGCCGGGTCGGGTTCTCGGGGTCGTAGCCGCGGAACATGAGCACCTCGTCGGTGTACTCGTGGTTGGCGACGAGGAGCTGCCGGTGCCGCTCACCGGGCAGCGGCAGCAGGGCGAGGAAGTCGTTGTTGTACCCGAACTGCCCGGCCTGCGCGGCCGCGGTCTGCCGTTCCGGGTCGAAGGCGGGCGCCCCGCGCAGGATGGGCTCGCCCCAGCGGATCACCACGTTCTGGCGGTAGCCCTCGGGGACGGTGACCTGGTCGGCGGTGTTGGGCGCGACCGGCGTGAACCGCAGCCCGCGGGCGGCGCGGCCGTGGCGCTCCGACCCCGCGGTGGCGGCGGCGGCCGGTGGGGCGCCGGCGACGGTGACGCTCCCGGCCGCGGCGGCCACGGTGACGACGGCGGCGGCCCGCAGCGCGCTGCGGCGGCTGAGGGCGCCGGCGATGACGTCACCGACGTAGGCGTTGGCGCTGGTGTTGGGCACCTCGTGGAAGCAGGCGTCACCGCACCGGAACCGGCAGGTCAGGGCGGAGCGCCCACCCGGATGCACAGCGGACGGTGTCCCTATGAGCGGCAGCAGCTTGCGCACTTTACTCTCCCCTTGCGTGCCCTTGGTGTGATCGTGACGGTAGGGGCGTGCGCATGCGGAAGCACTGCGACCGGATGAACGGAGGGTGAACCCGCCGGGGCCTTCGGGGTGTTGACACCGGCGTTTCCGCCCTGCTCACCCCTCCCCAAGATCACCACTCGGGGCCGCTAACCTTACGTGTCCGTCCTGGCCAGGGATCTACGGGCATCAACTCACGCGAAGGGTTGCGCACATGGGCATTCTCACTCTCCTGCGGAACGCGTTCGGCCGATCACGCAAGGGACGCACGGCCGAGGCAGAGAGTGCGGAACCGACGGCGGAGCACCAGGTGACGGCGGCGGAGAAGCCGTCGGAGCCGGTGGAGCCGACCGCGGCCGAGGCGACCCCGGCGGCGGTGCCCGCACAGCCGCCGACGCCCACGGCACCGGCGACCCCGGACGCCGCTCCCCGCATCCCGGAACCCCGCCCGGAACTCCGCGATACCCACGACCTGGTGGCAGCAGCCTTCGACCACGTCACGGTCCCCAACCCGTCCCGCCCGACCGACCCGAACGCATCCACCCCGGAGCCCCCCGAGCCGGCCCCGACCGCCCAGACGCAGGAGAAGCCGGAGCCGGCGGAGCCGGAAGCGGAGTCGGCGAAGCCGGAGGCGGAGTCGGCGGAGCCTGAGGTGGCCACGGCGCAGCCGGAGGCGGAGTCGGCGGAGCCTGAGGTGGCCACGGCGCAGCCGGAGGCGGCGGAGTCGCAGACTGCGAAGCCGGAGGCGGGAGAGCCGGAGGCGGGAGAGCCGGAGGCGGGAGAGCCGGAGGCGGGAGAGCCGGAGGCGGGAGAGCCGGAGACGGCGACGGCGGAACAGGAGCCGGAGCCCGAGGCCGAGGCCGAGGCGACCAAGCCCGAGGCGGGCACGGCGCAGCCGGAGGCAGAGGCGACCGAGGAGAAGCCCCAGGCCACAGCCACAGCCACAGCCCCGGAGCCCACGCAGGACGCAGAGCCGGAGTCGGCGAAGCCGGAGGCAGAGGCGACCAAGCCCGAGCCGGAGGCAGAAGAGGCGGCGAAGCCGGAGCCGGAGGCAGAGGCGGAGCCGACTGCCGTGGCGCCGGCGTCCGTAGAGGTGGCCGCGGAGGCGCAGCCCGAGGCCGCCGCCCCGGAAGCGAGCACCGACCAGGCGCAGCCCGAGGCCGCGGAGGATCAGTCCGCCCCGGCCACCCCCGAGGCGACGGCGTCCGAGGACGAGCCGGCGGAGCCGGCTGCCGCCCCGGAGCCCGCGGCCGCCGACGGCGCGGACGCCCCGCAGGGGCCACCCGCACCCGACAACGAATCCCGCACGGGTGGTGCGGGTGGGAACGACACGGCCGAAGGCGAAGCCGAGGCCGAGGCCGAGGCCGAGCAGCCGGCCGACACCCCGGGCATCCCGCTCACCCGCCTCAAGGCCACCGCCCCCGCCCTGGCCACCGCCTACAAGGCCGCCACCGCCGCCCTCAAGAAGCAGAACCTCACCGGCGCCCGCGCCAAGGTCTACCTCGTCCTCGACCGCTCCGCGAGCATGCGCCCGTACTACAAGGACGGGTCCGCCCAGGCCCTCGCCGAGCAGACCCTCGCCCTCGCCGCGCACCTCGACCCCGAGGCCACGGTCCCGGTCGTCCTCTTCTCCACGGAGGTGGACGGCACCGGCGAGCTCACCCTCACCGACCACGAGAACAAGATCGACGAGCTGCACGCCGGCCTCGGCCGCATGGGCCGCACCAGCTACCACGCCGCTGTCCAGCAGGTGATCGACCTGCACCAGAAGTCGCAGGACCCCACCGCCCCCGCCCTCGTCGTCTTCCAGACCGACGGCGCCCCGGACGCGAAGACCCCCGCGACCCAGTCCCTCACGGACGCGGCGCAGAACCACCCCGCCCTCTTCTTCTCCTTCGTCGCCTTCGGTGAGCACGACAACAAGGCGTTCGACTACCTCCGCAAGCTGAAGACGGACAACACGTCCTTCTTCCACGCCGGCCCCGCCCCCCGCGAGCTCACCGACAAGGAGCTCTACGAAGGCGTACTGGCGGCCTGGCGGCCGTAAGCCCGCCGCAGGGACCCCGCACACGGGGGGGTGGACGCCGGACCACGGCCGTCCACCCCCCGAAACGCGTGTGAGTCGATCTTCACGCGCCCAGTAGGATTTCGACCATGGCGGCCACTGGATCCGAGAAGCAGGCGGGGAAGGCGTACTACGTCTCCACGCCCATCTACTACGTCAACGACGCTCCTCACCTGGGCCACGCCTACACGACCGTTGCAGGGGACGTGCTCACGCGCTGGCACCGTCAGCGCGGCGAGAAGGTGTGGTACCTCACCGGCACGGACGAGCACGGTCAGAAGATCATGCGCACGGCCGACGCCAACGGCGTCACCCCCCAGGAATGGTGCGACAAGCTCGTCACCGAGGCCTGGAAGCCTCTCTGGGAGCACCTGGAGATCGCGAACGACGACTTCATCCGCACCACGCAGAAGCGGCACACCGACCGCGTCCAGGAGTTCGTGCAGGACCTGTACGACAAGGACGAGATCTACAAGGGCGGCTACGAGGGCCCGTACTGCGTGGGCTGCGAGGAGTACAAGCTCCCCGGCGAGCTGCTCGACGGCGAGGGCGAGTACGCGGGTCAGAAGCTCTGCCCGATCCACAAGAAGCCGGTGGAGATCCTCAGCGAGGAGAACTACTTCTTCAAGCTGAGCGAGTACACCGACAAGCTCCTCGCCCACTACGAGGCGAACCCCGACTTCATCCAGCCCGAGTCCGCGCGCAACGAGGTGCTGAACTTCGTCCGCCAGGGCCTGCAGGACCTGTCGATCTCCCGCTCGACGTTCGACTGGGGCATCCCGATCCCCTGGGACGCCAAGCACGTCATCTACGTCTGGGTCGACGCGCTGCTGAACTACGCCACGGCGGTCGGCTACAACGAGAACCCGGAGAAGTTCGAGGCGACCTTCCCGGCCGACGTGCACCTCGTCGGCAAGGACATCCTCCGCTTCCACGCGGTGATCTGGCCCGCCATGCTGATGGCGCAGGGCCTGCCGCTGCCGAAGAAGATCGCCGCGAACGGCTGGCTGATGGTCGGCGGCGAGAAGATGTCGAAGTCGAACCTGACCGGCATCAAGCCGCAGGACCTCACCTCGCACTTCGGCGTGGACGCCTACCGCTGGTACTTCCTGCGCGCGATCGCGTTCGGCCAGGACGGCTCCTTCTCCTGGGAGGACTTCTCCGCCCGGTACACCTCCGAGCTGGCCAACGACTACGGCAACCTCGCCTCCCGGGTGGCGGCCATGGTCGGCAAGTACTTCGGCGGCACGCTGCCCGAGGCCACGGCCGACGGGGACGCCGAGAAGGCGATCCACGACGGGCTGGCCAAGGCGGTCGCCGAGGCGGACCGCCGCATCGGCGAGGAGCTGGACTTCCAGGGCGGCATCCTGGCGGTCTTCGACTTCGTCAAGCAGGTCAACGGCTACATCACCGAGCAGGAGCCCTGGAAGGTCGCCAAGGACGACTCTCCGGAGGGCCGGGCCCGGCTGGCGACGATCCTCTACACGGCCGCCGAGGCGCTGCGCGCGGTGGCGGTGCTGCTGAACCCGGTCATGCCGGAGACCTCGCAGAAGCTGTGGGACTCGCTGGGCGCGGAGCCCGTCCTGGGCGCGCTGGCCGAGCAGCGGGTGCAGGAGGCCGCCGACTGGGGCCGCCTGCCCGCCGGCGCCACGGTCACCAAGGGCGCGGTCCTCTTCCCGCGCCTGGAGGAGAAGCCCACCGCGTGACGCCGTAGGACGCACGGACCGCCCCCGAGGAGCCCCGCTCCCGGGGGCGGTCCGCTGTCCGCATCGGCGCGCCCGGCACCGCCCCGGCCCGGTGTCTGACAGCATGGGGCTTTCGTGAACCTCTCCGCGCCCCACCACCGTCTCCTCGAGGATGTCGTCACCGCCGGCACCCCGCACGGGCTGGTCCTGGCCGGCGGATACGCCCTTCAGGCGCACGGTCTGCTGACCCGCCCGCACGCCGACGTCGACCTCGCGACGCAGAGCCCCGACCCGATGGACCGGATCGCGGGTGACGTCCGCACCGCCCTGGAGGCGCGCGGCCGTCAGGTGCGTACCGTCTCCGTGACCCCGCTGACGGCGCAGCTCACCGTCACCGATCCGCCGACGGGCGAGGAATGTGCCCTGGCCCTGCACAAAGAGGCGTTCTGGCATCCGCCGGTGCTCAGCGAGGCCGGTCCCGCGCTGTCCCTGGAGGACGCGGTCGGCACCAAGATCCGGGCCCTGTACGACCGGGGCGCCGCCGTGGACCTGATCGACGCGCGGGCCGCCGCAGCCCGCTTCGGCTTCCCCGACCTGGAGGAGCTGGGCCGCCGCCATGCCCACGACCCCTTCGACCTGCCCACCCTCCAGTCCCGTCTCACCGGCACCGACTGGTACCCGGACAGCGCCTTCACGGCGTACGGCCTGCCGGCGGAGGAGATCGCCGCGCTGCGCGCCTGGGCCCAGCAGTGGTCCGACGACATCGCCGAACGCCTCCTGGAGGACGGTGCCTCACCCGATGACGCCGGCGACCCGGACGGGTAGATTGCGCAAGATCGCTGTCACGTTCATCCGGGGGGGAACCACATGGCACTGTTCGGCAACGCGCACACCATCGACTCGGGCGAGGCGCAGCAGGAGTACGCCCGGCTGCTCGGCCAGGGCGAGCAGGTGCACGCCGCGTATCTGCTGATCCGCGACACCATCCTGTTCACCGACCGGCGGCTGATCCTGATCGACAAGCAGGGCATCACCGGCAAGAAGGTGGAGTACCACTCCGTCCCCTACCGCAGCATCACGCACTTCGCGGTGGAGACCGCCGGCACCTTCGACCTGGACGCCGAGCTGAAGATCTGGGTGTCCGGCACGGCCGCCCCGATCGAGAAGACGTTCACCAAGGGCGTCGACATCTACGAGGTCCAGGCGATCCTGACGCAGTTCGTCGCCAAGTGACACCCGCCCGGTGACACCTTCCTGGTGACACCCGCCCGGTGACACCTCCCTGGTGACACCTGCCTGGTGACACCGAAGGCGCCCGGGGCCGACGAGGTCCCGGGCGCCTTCGCGTGCGTGGCCGACTACTTCGGCTGCGGCTTGACCACCGACAGGTGCAGCTCCTTCAGGCGGGCCGCCTCCAGCTCGGTCGGCGCGCCCATCATCAGGTCCTGGGCGTTGCCGTTGAGCGGGAAGGCGATGGTCTCGCGGATGTTCGGCTCGTCCGCGAGCAGCATGACGATGCGGTCCACGCCGGGGGCGATGCCGCCGTGCGGCGGGGCGCCGAAGCGGAACGCGCGGAGCATGCCGGCGAACTTCTCCTCGACGGTCTCGCGGTCGTAGCCCGCGATCTCGAACGCCTTGAGCATGATCTCCGGCTCGTGGTTGCGGATCGCGCCGGAGGACAGCTCGACGCCGTTGCAGACGATGTCGTACTGCCAGCCCAGGATGTCCAGCGGGTCCTGGGTCTCAAGGGCCTCCAGGCCGCCCTGCGGCATGGAGAACGGGTTGTGCGAGAAGTCGATCGCGCCCGTGTCCTCGTCCTTCTCGTACATCGGGAAGTCGACGATCCAGCAGAAGCGGAAGACGTTCTCCTCGAACTGGCCGGCGCGCTTGGCGGCCTCGACGCGTACCGCGCCCATGATCTTTGAGACCTCGTCGAACTCGCCCGCGCCGAAGAAGACGGCGTGGCCGGCCTCCAGGCCGAGACGCTCGGTGAGGACCTTGACGTTCTCCTCGGTGAGGAACTTCGCGATCGGGCCGGACAGCTGGCCGTCCTCGCCGACGCGGACCCAGGCCAGGCCCTTGGCGCCCTGCGACACCGCGAAGTCGCCGAGCTGGTCGAAGAACTTGCGCGGCTGGTCCTGGACCGCCGGTACGGGCAGCGCGCGCACGTGCTTGCCGGCGAACGCCTTGAACTCGCTGTTCTCGAAGACGTCCGTGAGGTCGACCAGCTCCAGCTTGGCGCGCAGGTCGGGCTTGTCCGAGCCGTACTTCAGCATCGCCTCGCGGAAGGGGATGCGGGGGAACGGCGATGTGACATGACGGCCGCCGCCGAACTCCTCGAACAGCTCGGTCATCAGCTTCTCGACGGGCTGGAAGACGTCCTCCTGCTCGACGAAGGACATCTCGATGTCGAGCTGGTAGAACTCGCCGGGCGAGCGGTCGGCGCGCGCGTCCTCGTCGCGGAAGCAGGGCGCGATCTGGAAGTAGCGGTCGAAGCCGGAGATCATCAGCAGCTGCTTGAACTGCTGCGGCGCCTGCGGCAGGGCGTAGAACTTGCCCGGGTTCAGGCGGGAAGGCACGACGAAGTCACGGGCGCCCTCGGGGGAGGTCGCGGACAGGATCGGCGTCGCCATCTCGTTGAAGCCCAGCGCCGTCATCTTGTGGCGGATCGCGGAGATCACGGCCGTGCGCAGCATGATGTTCTTGTGCATGCGCTCGCGGCGCAGGTCGAGGAAGCGGTACTCCAGGCGCCGCTCCTCGTTGACGCCGTCCTCGGCGTTGATCGTGAAGGGCAGCGGCTGCGCCGCGCCGAGCAGCTCGACCTCGGCGACCTCCACCTCGATCTCACCGGTGGGCAGCTCGGGGTTCACGTTCTCGGTTCCACGTGAAACAACGCGGCCGTCGACACGGACCGTGGACTCCTTGGAGATGGAGTCCAGCGCCTCGTACGCGGGCGTGCCGGGGCGGGCGACCAGCTGCGTGATGCCGTAGTGGTCGCGCAGATCGATGAAGAGGATGCCGCCCAGGTCGCGCCGATTGTGCAGCCAGCCACTCAGCCGGACGTCGGTGCCGACGTCAGAGGCGCGGAGCTCGCCGCAGGTGTGGGACCTGTACCGATGCATCGTCGTTCATCCAGTCTTCGCGGATCGGGTATCTCCGGGGCCCGGTGCCCGGACTTTTCAAGGGTACCGGCCGCCCCGCGATCGCCTCCCCACCCTTACCGCCCGGGCAGCCTCACAGGCTGCCGCACAGGCCGTCGTGCAGGCCGCCGTGCCGGCCACGCGGGCCGCCGTGCGGAGCCGCCGGCCCGCTGCGCCCACCTGCTTCGGTGGCATGATGCGAACAGATCTTCTTAAAGTGGGGCAATGCGTACTGGTGAGCCCCTGCCCGACGTGGAGGAGGTCCTCGCCGCCCTCGCGACCGGCCTGTGGCACTGGGACACCGCAGCCGGGCAGGTCACCGTGGACGCGGAGGCGGCGCGGCTGCTCGGGCTGCCCGCCGAACCGGCCGTGCTCACCGAGGCCCAGGTTCGCGCCCGGCTGCACCCCGTCGACTGGAACGAGATCACCGGCGTCATCCAGCTGGCGGTCGCCGAGGGCACCCTCGCCGAGGTGCGCATCCGGATCATGGACGAGACGGGCCGCGTCCTGCGCGTGGTGCGCTCGCGCTCCAAGCCGGCCTTCGACCGGGAGAAGAAGGCGTACGAACTGATCGGCACCCTCCAGGAGGTCACCGAGCCCGCGCCGGGCACTCCGGCGGGCCGCAGCGCGGTGACCGGCGACTGGCGGCGCTCCCGGGAGGCGTTCCTGCTGGACGCGGGCCGCGCGCTGGCCGAGGCCCGCTCCACGGCCGAGGTGCTGCGGGTGGCCGCGGGCCTGTCGATGCCGGGGTTCTCGCCGGACGGGCTCGCGGTGTTCGGCGCCGAGGCCGACCGGCTGACCATCATCGGCCACCACGGGCAGCAGCAGGGCGACGAGGGCCCCTTCGCCCAGATGGCGCTGAGCACGGACTATCCGGCCGCCGAGGTGGTGCGCACCGGCCGCGCGGTCTACCTGTCCTCGCCGGAGGAGTACAAGGCGCGCTACCCGCTCACCTGGCCACTCGCCCAGCGCTTCAACCGGCAGTCGTGGGCCTTCCTGCCGCTGACGGTCTCCGGTCGCACGATGGGCGCCTGGATGGCCGCCTTCACCTACCCGGTCGCCTTCACGCCCGACGAGCGGTCCGTGCTGACGACGGTGGCACGGATGCTCGCCCAGGCCCTGTCCCGGGCCGGCGCGGCCGAGACCGAGCGGGAGCTGACCGACGGACTGCAACGCTCGATGCTGCCGGTACTGGGCCCGAAGATCCCCGGCATGAGCATCGCCGCCCGGTACGTCCCGACCGGCGGCGGACTCCAGGTCGGCGGCGACTGGTACGACATGATCCCCCTGCCGGGCAACCGGTTCGCCCTGGTCATCGGCGACGTCCAGGGCCACGACGTACGGGCGGCCGGGCTGATGGGCCAGCTGCGCACGGCCCTGCGTGCCTACGCCGCCGAGGGCCACCGCCCCGACGCGGTCCTCTCCCGCGCCTCCCGCTTCTTCCACGGCATCACCCACACCGACGACCCCGGCGAGCTGCGCTTCGCGACCTGCCTGTACGTCGAGGTCGACCCGGCGTCCGGGGTCGTGCTCTCCGCGCGGGCCGGGCATCTGGACCCGGCGGTCCGCATGCCCGACGGAACGGTGCTGCACCGGCCCACGGCCGGCGGCCTGCCCCTCGGCATCGACCCGGACAGCGACTACCCGACCACCCGGCTCACCCTGATGCCCGGCGAGACGCTGCTGCTGTGCACCGACGGCCTGATCGAGACCGGCGGCCACGACCTGGACTCCGGCTGGGCACGGGTCCGCACGATCATGGAGACCCACGAAGGGAACCTCGACGCCCTCGCCGACGCCCTGGTCCAGGCGGTCCACGGCCCTTCCTCCCATCACACGACCGGCCCGCTCACCGACCGCCGCGAGGACGACATAGCCCTGGTGCTGCTCGGCCGGCACACGGCGGGCGAGGGCGGCTCCGCCGCCGCACGGACGCCGGTGCGGCGCTCGGTGCTGACCGTCGCGCAGGCCGAACCCGAGCGGGTCGCCACGGCCCGGCAGCAGCTGCGCGAACTGCTGCACGACTGGCCCTCCCCGGACCAGGTCGACTCCGCCGTCCTGCTGGTCTCCGAGATGCTCACCAACGTCCTCGTGCACACCGACGCCGACGCGCTGCTCGTCGCCGAGGTCGGCGGCCCACCGGGCGAGCGCCGCATCCGGGTGGAGGTCACCGACACCAGCGACGACCTGCCCCACCGCCGCCGGCCCGGCGAGCTGGCCTCCTCCGGGCGCGGCCTGGTCCTGATGGAACTGCTCGCCGACGACTGGGGCGTGGCCCCGCGCGGCGAAGGCAAGAGCATCTGGTGCGAGCTGGGCGAGAAGAACGGGGACGGCTTCGAGCGGGGCGAGAAGGCGGGAAACGGCTTCGAGCCGGACGAGACGAGCGAGGACGGTTTCGAGCGGGGTGAGACGAGCCGGGACGGCGAGGGCCGCCTCGACGAGCACCTCGACGGCCTGGAGAGCGGCCTGGAGAGCTAGGCGCACTCCGACGTCCACCCCGGAGCCGGACGTGGCTGTCGGGGCCTGGAGGAGCGGGACGCGGCCGGCTGGACGCGGCTACGGGGCGCGCTGACCGGACGGCCGCTGCTCGGTGCCGGCGGCGCCGGTCTCGCGGTGCCCCCGTTCCTGGTCGTCCTGGTCGCTCTCCGGGCCGACGCGGCCGCCCGGATGGCGCAGGGCGCAGAGGTAGCCGATGCCGAGGGCGATCGCCATGCCGTAGAAGACCCACTGGTTGGCCTCGGCGAAGTCGCCCCGGATCGCGGACATCGCGCCGCGCATGGTCGAGGCGAGCGGGCCGCCGCCGGTGGGACTGGTGGCGTCCGGGTTGCCGGTGACCGCCTCGGCCACGTCCCCGGCCGCCGAGCGCGCCGCGTCCGCCGGCATCCCGCGCCCGCGCAGGGTGTCCGTGACGTGGTCGGTCATCGCGTGGGTGAGCAGGGTGCCGTACACGGCCAGGCCGATGCTCGCGGCGAAGTTGCGCACGGTCTGCGTGACGCCGGTGACCTCGCCGTACGAGGCGCCGATCGCGCGGTTGACGGCGTCCGTGGAGGCCGGCGCGAGGATGAAGCCGATGCCGGCGCCCGCGAGCGCGGCGTAGGGCCACTGGTCGTGCATGGACAGGTCGGTCAGCTTCCCGGCCCACAGCGCGAACCCGACCGCACCGACCACACAGCCCGCCTTCATCGCGGGGCGCGCCCCCCGTTTGTCCAGGATCCGCCCGCCCCACTGGGAGGCGAGGGCGAAGCCGGCGAAGAAGTACAGCAGGTACAGCGCGGCCTGGTTGGGGGAGGCGCTGAGCGAGATCTGGGCGTAGACCGAGGCGAAGAAGAACAGCGGGACGAACGCCAGCATCGCGAAGAACAGCACCAGCACGTCGACGGTGAACGCCCGGTCGCGGAACACCGCGAGGTTGACCAGCGGGTGCCGCACGCCCAGCTCGTAGCGGCAGAAGACGCCGAGGACGGCGAGGCCGCCCACGATGCAGCCCCAGGTCGCCGCGGAGTCCCAGCCCCAGGTCGCCGCCTGCTGGAAGCCGAGGACGCTCAGGCCCATGCCGACGGCGATCAGGACCGCGCCGGGCACGTCGAGCGGCTCGTCGCGGCGGTGGGCGGGCACACGGGCGAGCGCGGTGAGGGCGAGCGCCACGATCGCGACGGGCACGTTGACCCAGAAGATCGCCCGCCAGGTCCAGTCCGTCAGCCAGCCGCCCAGCAGCGGGCCGATGGCGGTCAGGGCACCGGTGAGGCCGAAGAAGAGGGCGAGGGCGCGGCCCCTGCGTTCCACCGGGAACACCGCCACGACCACCGCGAGCGCCGCCGGGAACAGCAGCGCGGCGCCGAAGCCCTGGGTGGCCCGGAAGACCACGAGCCAGGTCAGCGGGGAACCGCCGGTGGGCACACAGCCGCACAGCACCGAGGAGACGACGAAGACCAGGGAGCCGGCGACGACGACGCGGCGCGGCCCGAACAGGTCGGCGAGGCGGCCGCCGAGCGCGAAGAACGCCGCGAGGGCGAGCAGGTAGGCGTTGACCACCCACTGCATGCCGGAGCTGGTCAGATGGAGTTCGGAGACGATGTCGGGGGCGGCGATCGACACGATCGTCTGGTCGATGAAGGTCATCGCCACGGCGCACATCATGGCCGCGAGGGCCAGCGGCTGCGAGGTCGCGCGTCCGGCGCCGACCGCGCCCCGGTTCCGTCTCGTGCGCGTTCCGCTCACCCGATCAGTCTGCGCCGACGCACCTCAGGCCGCATCCGCACCCGCACCCCCGTGGGCCTCACGCCCGCATCCGCACCCGCGCCTCCCGGGCCTCACGCCGCATCGGCGGGTTCGCCGCCGCGTTCCCTCAGTTCCTGTACGACGCCGAAGGCGGCCGCGGTGAGCGGTACGGCGAGCAGCATGCCGAGGATGCCGGCCACGGACGCACCCGCGGTGATCGCGAGCATGACGGTCGCCGGATGCATCTGCACGGTCCGGCTCTGGATCGCCGGTTGCAGCACATGCCCCTCCAGCACCTGCACGGCGAGCACCACCCCGAGCGCCCACAGCGCGATCACGAACCCGCGGTCGGCGAGCGCGACGAGCACGGCGACCGCACCGGAGATGAACGCGCCGAGATACGGGATGTACGCCCCGACGAACACCAGCGCGCCCAGTCCCACGGCGCCGGGCACGTGCAGGATCAGCAGGCCGACGGTGATGCACAGGGCGTCGATCAGGGCGATGAGGGTGGTGCCGCGCATGAAGCCCTCCACGGCCCGGTAGGCCCGCCGGGCCACCGCCTCCAGGGTGTCGGCGCCGCCGCGCGGAGCCAGTGCCCGCACCATGCCGGCGGCCTTGTCGGAGTCGCGCAGGAAGAAGAAGACGAGCAGCAGGGCGAGGACGGCCATGGCGATGGACTCGCCGACCACGCTGACCCCGCTGATGACGTTGTGCGCGGCGGTCCCGCCGAACTTGCCGAGCAGCCGGCGGCCGTTGGAGGCGAGGTCGTCCAGCGAGGTGCCGGCCGCCCCGAAGTGGTCGGCGACGCCCCGGGCCGCGTCCTTGAGGGAGGAGACGATCTGGTCGCCGGTGTCGATCAGCGCGGCCACCACGATGTACACCGCGCCACCGACCACGGCGACGACGGCGACACAGGTGAGACCGGCGGCCATCGACCGGTTGACGTGCGCCTTCACCAGCCACCGGTGCAGCGGCCGGAGCAGCGCGGTGCCGAGAAGCGCCAGCAGCACCGGGGTCACGGCCGTCCGCAGCTCCGAGCACAGCCGTACGCCGACCCAGCCGACGCCCGCGACGAGCAGGGCGAGCGCGCACCACGCGGCGAGACGGCGGGCGGAGTCGGGGAGCAGCTGCACCCCTTCAGCGCACCACGCGCCGGGCGGGCTGTCCCGTCGGGACGGCCCGCCCGGGTGACAGGGCGTCAGACAGCCGAGGTGCCAGGCGTCGAGCCCCTGGCTCACGGGGCGTCAGGCATCACCGCCCGGGCTCACGGGGTGTCAGCCCTGCGGACCTTCCTCCGTCATGCCGTGCACGGCCGGGACGGTGCCCAGGCGGCCCTTCTGGAAGTCCTCGAAGGCCTGCATGAGTTCGTCCTTGGTGTTCATCACGAACGGGCCGTAGTGGGCCATGGGCTCGCGGATCGGCTGCCCGCCGAGCAGCACGACCTCCAGGTCCGGCGTGTGCCCGTCCTGCTTGTCGTCCGCGCGGACGGTCAGCGAGGACCCGGCGCCGAACACGGCGGTCTGCCCCATGTGGATCGGGCGCCGCTCGGCGCCCACGCTGCCGCGTCCGGCCAGCACGTACGCCAGGCCGTTGAACTCCTGCCGCCAGGGCAGGGTGATCTCGGCGCCCGGCGCGAGCGTGGCGTGGACCATGGTGATCGGCGTGTGCGTGATGCCGGGACCGGCGTGCCCGTCCAGCTCACCGGCGATGACACGCAGCAGCGCGCCGCCGTCGGGCGAGGTGAGCAGCTGGACGGAGCCCGCGCGGATGTCCTGGTAGCGCGGCGCCATCATCTTGTCCTTGGCCGGGAGGTTCACCCACAGCTGCAGGCCGTGGAAGAGGCCGCCCGAGACGACCAGGTGCTCCGGCGGCGCCTCGATGTGCAGCAGACCGGAGCCGGCCGTCATCCACTGGGTGTCGCCGTTGGTGATGGTGCCGCCACCGCCCTGGGAGTCCTGGTGGTCGAAGATCCCGTCGATGATGTAGGTGACGGTCTCGAAGCCGCGGTGGGGGTGCCAGGGGGTGCCCTTGGGCTCGCCCGGCGCGTACTCCACCTCACCCATCTGGTCCATCATGATGAACGGGTCGAGGTGGCGGTAGTTGATCCCGGCGAACGCCCGGCGCACCGGGAAGCCCTCGCCCTCGAATCCGGCCGGCGCGGTGGTGACCGCGAGCACGGGCCGCGCCACGGCATCGGCGGGAGCGGTCACGCGGGGGAGCATCAGCGGGTTCTCGACGGTCACTGCAGGCATGGTCGGTACCTCCTTGGTACGCCCACTTTAGTTGAGCGTTGAACTTCCTGCCACTCGGAACCACAAAACTCCGGAACTCATTCCCGACTACGGACTCCCGCCGCCCCGGGACCCACGGTCACGGCACACCCCCAGCCCGCCATCCCGAACGCCGCCCCCCTCCGGCCGACGGACAGCCACCGCGGGACGACTCCGGCCCGGCGAAGGCGTACACGACAAGGACAGCCGAGGGCCACCCGCCGGACCACGGGACGGCAGCGGCGGCGGCAGCGCGGTAGGCCGACCCTTACGCTCCTACGCCCCGCGCGGCCGCGCCCCGGCGTGATCAAGGTGCGGCACACGACGGCCCCGCCCGCTCCGGACACCGACGAGCGAGCCGACACGGGCGCGCCCGCCTCCACACCCCCGGCGCCACACCCGGCGGCCCTCGCGAGCCGGCCGAACGGACGCCGCCCCACCCCCGCCCCCGCCATCACCGCAGACGCGGCGACCGCGACCGCGTCGCCGACGGCTTCGCCCTCACGACGGCCGGTTCACCGGCACCCGTGCCGGCCCGCGCGCCTCGCGGCGCAGGCGGCCGCCCCGGGCACCGCAGCAGGGGAGTACGACGGCGGTACCGCACCGCCGGCAGGCCGAGACAGGCGCCGGTCGCGGCTCCCAGCCGCCGCCGCAGGCAAACAGACGCCGGCCGCGACTCCCCGCCGACCCCCGGAGGGAACCGTCAGCCGCCGTACATCCGGCGCATCGCGAAATCGACCATCTGTTCGACCGCCTTCGCGTCGAAGACCATGCGGTGCTCGCCCTCCATGTCCAGGACGAAGCCGTAGCCGGTCGGCAGGAGGTCGATCACCTCGGCTCCGGTGATCACGAAGTACTTGGACTCCTTGCCCGCGTAGCGGCGCAGCTCCTTCAGCGAGGTGAACATCGGGATCACCGGCTGCTGCGTGTTGTGCAGCGCCAGGAAGCCCGGGGTGTCACCGCGCGGGCAGTACACCTTCGACGTGGCGAAGATCTGCTGGAAGTCCTCCGGCGCCATCTGCCCGGTGGTGAAGGCGCGCACGGCGTCGGCGAGGGACGGCGGCGACGGCTCGGGGTACAGCGGCGGCTGCTGCCCGTATCCGCCCGCCATCGGCTGCTGCGGCGGGGCGTACTGCTGCTGGGCGCCGTTCTGGTCGTAGCCGTACATGACCGTAAGCGTACTGACACCATGGCGAGGGGTGGGTCACAGATACCCGGATCGGGGTTGCGGGATATTACCGACGGGTAGCATCATCGTAGCTACTTGCTGGTACGTGTAAAGGCGCGAGGAGTCCAGTGCCTCGCCGAATCCTCAACGGAGCCGTCACCATGGGGCACTACAAGTCGAATCTCCGCGACATCGAGTTCAACCTCTTCGAAGTACTGGGGCGCGACAAGGTGTACGGCACCGGCCCGTTCGAGGAGATGGATCTCGACACCGCCAAGAGCGTCCTGGAGGAGCTGACCCGCCTCTCCGAGAACGAGCTGGCCGCGTCCTTCGCCGACGCCGACCGCAACCCGCCGGTCTTCGACCCGGAGACCAACACCGCGCCCGTCCCGGCGTCCTTCAAGAACAGCTACCAGGCGTTCATGGACTCCGAGTACTGGCGCCTCGGTCTGCCCGAGGAGATCGGCGGCACCACCTCGCCGCGCTCCCTGATCTGGGCGTACGCCGAGCTGATCCTGGGCGCCAACCCGGCCGTGTGGATGTACTCCTCGGGCCCCGCGTTCGCCGGCATCCTCTTCGAGGAGGGCAACGAGGTCCAGAAGCACATCGCCAAGGTCGCCGTCGAGAAGCAGTGGGGCTCCACCATGGTCCTCACCGAGCCGGACGCCGGCTCGGACGTGGGCGCCGGCCGCACCAAGGCCGTGCAGCAGGAGGACGGCTCCTGGCACATCGAGGGCGTGAAGCGCTTCATCACCTCCGGTGAGCACGACATGTCGGAGAACATCCTCCACTACGTGCTCGCCCGTCCCGAGGGCGCCGGCCCCGGCACCAAGGGCCTGTCCCTCTTCCTCGTCCCGAAGTACCTCTTCGACTTCGAGACCGGCGAGCTGGGCGAGCGCAACGGCGTCTACGCCACCAACGTCGAGCACAAGATGGGCCTGAAGGCCTCCAACACGTGCGAGATGACCTTCGGCGACCAGCACCCCGCCAAGGGCTGGCTGATCGGCGACAAGCACGACGGCATCCGCCAGATGTTCCGGATCATCGAGTTCGCCCGCATGATGGTCGGCACGAAGGCGATCTCCACGCTCTCCACCGGCTACCTCAACGCGCTGGAGTACGCCAAGGAGCGCGTCCAGGGCCCGGACCTGGCCAACTTCATGGACAAGACCGCGCCCAAGGTCACCATCACCCACCACCCCGACGTGCGCCGCTCGCTGATCACGCAGAAGGCGTACGCGGAGGGCATGCGCGCCCTCGTCCTCTACACCGCCTCGATCCAGGACGCCATCCAGATCAAGGAGGCCAACGGCGAGGACGCCTCGGCCGAGGAGGCGCTGAACGACCTGCTCCTGCCGATCGTCAAGGGCTACGGCTCCGAGAAGGGTTACGAGCAGCTCGCCCAGTCGCTGCAGACCTTCGGCGGCTCCGGCTTCCTCCAGGAGTACCCGATCGAGCAGTACATCCGGGACTCCAAGATCGACACCCTCTACGAGGGCACCACCGCGATCCAGGGCCAGGACTTCTTCTTCCGGAAGATCGTCCGCAACCAGGGTGCCGCGCTGAACTCCCTCGCCGAGGACATCAAGAAGTTCCTGGCGCTCGGCACCGGCGGCGAGGAGCTGGCCGGCGCCCGCGAGCACCTGGCCAAGGCCGCCGTGGAGCTGGAGGCGATCGTCGGCCTGATGCTGACCGACCTCGCCGCCACCGAGCAGGACACCAAGAACATCTACAAGGTGGGCCTGAACACCACCCGCCTGCTCATGGCCTCGGGTGACGTCGTCGTCGGCTACCTGCTGCTCAAGGGCGCCGCGATCGCCGCCGAGAAGCTGGCCACGGCCTCCGCCAAGGACAAGGCGTTCTACACCGGCAAGATCGCCGCCGCGAAGTTCTTCGCCGCCAACGTCCTGCCCGGCGTCACCTGCGCCCGCAAGGTCGCCGAGGGCGTCGACCTGGATCTGATGGAGCTGGACGAGGCCGCGTTCTAGGAACCGGCGAACACCCCGGGGACACCGCTCAGCCGGCGGGCTCCCCCTCCACACAGTCCTCACGAGGGCCTGCTCCCGCTGGACCGGGAGCGGGCCCTCGTCCGTCGTTAAGGTGAACCCATGAGCGAACCCTCACGCCCGGCCGCCGCCGCCACACCCTTCGACCGCGGCCACACCGACGACCTGATGACCTTCCTCGCGGCGAGCCCGTCGCCGTACCACGCCGTGGCCAACGCCGCCGAGCGGCTGGAGAAGGCCGGCTTCCGCCAGGTCGACGAGACGGACGCCTGGGACGGGACGAGCGGCGGCAAGTACGTGACGCGCGGCGGCGCCATCGTCGCCTGGTACGTGCCCGAGGGCGCCGCACCCCACACACCGTTCCGCATCGTCGGCGCGCACACCGACTCCCCCAACCTGCGCGTGAAGCCGCTGCCCGACGCGGGCGCCCACGGCTGGCGCCAGGTCGCGGTGGAGATCTACGGCGGCCCCCTGCTGAACTCCTGGCTCGACCGCGACCTGGGCCTGGCCGGCCGGCTCACCCTGCGCGACGGCGGCACCCGCCTGGTGAACGTGGACCGCCCGCTGCTGCGCGTCCCGCAGCTCGCGATCCACCTCGACCGATCGGTGGGCACCGAGGGCCTCAAGCTCGACAAGCAGCGGCACTCGCAGCCGATCTGGGGCCTGGGCGACGACGTCCGCGAGGGCGACCTGATCTCCTTCCTGGAGCAGGAGGCCGGCCTTCCGGGCGGCTCGGTCACCGGCTGGGACCTGATGACCCACTCCGTGGAGGCGCCCGCCTACCTCGGCCGCGACCGGGAGCTGGTGGCCGGCCCGCGCATGGACAACCTGCTGTCGGTGCACGCGGCCGTCGCGGCGCTCACCGCCGCCTCCGCCCGCGACCTGCCCTGCATCCCCGTCCTCGCCGCCTTCGACCACGAGGAGAACGGCTCGCAGTCCGACACCGGGGCCGACGGTCCGCTGCTCGGATCGGTGCTGGAGCGTTCGGTGTTCGCGCGCGGCGGGTCGTACGAGGACCGGGCGCGTGCCTTCGCAGGCACCGTCTGCCTCTCCTCCGACACCGGTCACGCGGTGCACCCCAACTACGCGGAGCGCCACGACCCCACGCACCACCCGCGTGTCAACGGCGGCCCCCTGCTCAAGGTCAACGTCAACAACCGCTATGCCACGGACGGTTCTGGCCGCGCGGTGTTCGCCGCCGCCTGTGAGAAGGCCGGCGTGCCGTTCCAGTCGTTCGTCTCCAACAACTCCATGCCGTGCGGCACCACCATCGGCCCCATCACGGCGGCCCGGCACGGCATCCGCACCGTCGACATCGGCGTGGCGATCCTCTCCATGCACAGCGCGCGGGAGTTGTGCGGCGCCGACGACCCGTATCTGCTGGCCAACGCGCTGGTCGCGTTCCTGGAGAGCTAGGAACGCCCGTCGCCCGCATGGGGGTTGACAACCGGGGTACCCGACTGTCCGGGCCGGAAAGACCGGACCGGACAGGGAGGCGACACTCATGGGCCTCGGCGGGTGCATCATCCTCATCGCCGTGGGAGCCATTCTCACGTTCGCGACCGACTGGCACATGCAGGGGGTCAACCTCGACCTGGTCGGCATCATCCTGATGATCGTCGGACTGATCGGTGTGTCGACCTTCAGCAGCATCGCGCGCCGCCGGCGCGTCATGGTGCCGCCGACGACGACCACGGTCGTCGAGGAGGAACGACACCACCACACGCGCGACGGCTACAGCGACGGCTTCGGCGTCTGACCCGTACGCCTACCGCTCCTGCTCGTCCATCCCGGCGAGCACCAGCGGCAGCCGGTCGGCGCCGCCCTCGGTGAGGCGGACCGGAACGCCCCAGTCCTGCTGGTGGACATGGCAGGCCGGGTACGGGTTCGCCGGGTCGTCGTCGCAGGACGCGGCCATCGCGGAGACGTGCAGGACGCCCTGCTCGACGGCGGGGTTCAGGGCGAGGGTGCGGGACAGGTCGGTTCCCGCGCCCTCGCCCTCCAGCAGCAGCTCGGGCGGGGTGGCGGAGACCAGCAGCCGGGTGGACGGGCCGTACCGAATGTCCAGCTTCTGCCCAGGCGGCGCCTGGAAGACGACGTCCAGCCGGAGCGCGCCGGGCGCGACCTCGGTGGCCTGGCGCCGGGTGCGGTGGGCCACGGCCTCCACCCGGACCGCTTCCTCCGGCAGCCGCAGCCGGGTCAGCCGGTGCCGGGCGGACTCCACCACCACGATGTCGTCGCCGGCCAGGACCGCGTCACTCGGCTCCCGCAGATCCGTGGCCAGCGTCGTGACCTCCCCGGTCGCGGGGTCGTAGCGGCGCAGCGCGTGGTTGTAGGTGTCGCAGACGGCGACCGAGCCGTCGGGCAGCGCGGTGACCCCGAGCGGGTGCTGCAACAGCGCCTGGCCGGCGGCGCCGTCGCGGTGGCCGAAGTCGAACAGACCGGTGCCGACGGCTGTGTGCACACTGCCGTCGGGCTCCACCCAGCGCAGCGCGCTCGTCTCGGAGTCGGCCAGCCACAGCCGCTCGGGCGTGGCCGCCAGCCCGGACGGCTGAGCGAACCAGGCCTCGGCGGCGGACCCGTCGACGAGTCCCTCATTGGTCGTGCCGGCGGTGACGGTCACCGACCGCGTCGCCGGGTCGTAGGCCCACAGCTGGTGCACCCCGGCCATGGCGATCCACACCCGGTCCTGCCACCAGGCAACGTCCCACGGCGACGACAGATCGACCTCCCGCGCGGGGCCCGCGGTGGGCGCGCCCTGCATCCACTGCCGCCCGGTCCCGGCGAGCGTGGTGACCTCACCGCTCGCGGGGTCGTAGCGGCGCAGGGCGTGATTGACCGTGTCGGCGACGACCACGGACCCGTCGTCGAGGAGCGCCAGCCCCTGCGGCTCGTTGAAGGCGGCTCGGTCGGGGCCGCCGTCGGTGAAGCCGCGCACACCGGACCCGATCCGCCGCACCACGCTCTCCCCGTCGGCCCGAAGCTCCACGAGCTGATGCCGGGTGGTGTCGCTGACCAGGAGGTTCCCGGACGGCAGCAGCACCGCCTTGCCCGGGAACCGCAGGGTGGTCGGCTCCGGCTCCGGCGGCACGTACGGCCCCTCGCCGCGCCGCAGGGTGCCCTTGGCCGCGTGCTCGGCCTCCAGTTCCGTCACCAGCCGCTCGATGGCGTGCACATGCCCCTCACCGGCGTGCTGCGCGACGACGTATCCCTCCGGGTCGATCACCACGAGCGTCGGCCACGCCCGCACCGCGTACTGCTTCCACGTGGCGAGCTCGGGGTCGTCCAGCACGGGATGCTCCACGCCGTACCGCTCGACGGCGTCCACGACGGCCCCGTGCTCGGCCTCGTGCACGAACTTCGGCGAGTGGACCCCGATCACGACGACGGTGTCCTGATGCTTGGCCTCCAGCTCCCGCAGCTCGTCGAGGACGTGCAGGCAGTTGATGCAGCAAAACGTCCAGAAGTCGAGCACGACGATACGTCCGCGCAGGTCGGCGAGGGCGTACTGGCGACCGCCGGTGTTCAGCCAGCCACCCTTGCCGACCAGCTCGGGGGCACGGACTCGGACGCGACGGGATGCGGAGCGGCTCATGGACCAAGGGTGCCACCCGCCTGTGACAGTCAGCCGAGCGCGTGGCCCGTCGTCGCGTCCACATGGGCCGGTACCTCGTCGTGGCGGTCGCCGACCGTGAGGGTGCCCGAGGGCTCGAGGAGCAGGATCTCCGCCGGGCCGGGGGCGTACGGCTTGTGTTCCGTGCCGCGCGGGACCGTGAAGAGCGAGCCCTGCGGCAGGACCACCGTGCGTTCCCCGGACGGCTCGCGCAGGCCGATGTGCAGTTCGCCGGAGAGGACCAGGAAGAACTCGTCGGTGTGCTCGTGGACGTGCCAGACGTGCTCGCCCTCCACCTTGGCGACGCGGACGTCGTAGTCGTTGACGGTGGTGACGATGCGCGGGCTCCACCGCTCGGTGAAGGAGGCGAGGGCGGTGGCCAGGGAGATCGGTTCGCTGCTCATGGCGTCATCCTGCGGCCGGCCGGCGGGGCGCGCGAGTGCTAGGAATCGCACATGCCGCAAGAATCCTCGCACCGTGTCGTCCTGATCGTGGACGAGAACTCCAACCCCTTCGAGATGAGCTGCGCCATCGAGGTGTTCGGCCTGCGCCGCCCGGAACTCGGCCGCGAGCTGTACGACTTCCGGCTGTGCGCGGACACGCCCGCGACCCGGATGCGGGACGGGTTCTTCACCCTCAGCGGTGTCGCGGGGCTGGAGGCCGCCGAGGAGGCGGACACGCTGATCGTGCCGAACCGCCCGGACACCGACACCCCGCGCTCCCCGCGCGTACTGGACGCGGTGCGTCGGGCGCACGCGCGGGGCACCCGCCTCATCGGCTTCTGCTCCGGCGCGTTCACGCTCGCGGAGGCCGGACTGCTCGACGGCCGCCGGGCGGCCTGCCACTGGATGTGGGCCCAGTCGTTCCGGGACCGGTTCCCCGAGGTACGGCTCGAACCGGACGTGCTGTTCGTGGACGACGGCGACATCCTCACCGCCTCCGGCAGCGCGTCGGCCCTCGATCTCGGCCTGCACGTGGTCCGGCGCGACCACGGCGCGGAGATCGCCAACCACGTCTCCCGGCGCCTGGTGTTCGCCGCCCACCGCGACGGCGGCCAGCGCCAGTTCGTGGAACGTCCCGTGCCCGCGGTGGCGGACGTGTCCCTCGCCCCCGTGCTGGCCTGGGCGCAGGAACGGATCGGTGAGCCGCTCACGGTCGCCGACCTCGCGGCACGCGCGCGTGTCAGCCCCGCCACCCTGCACCGCCGCTTCCGCAGCCAGCTCGGCACGACACCGCTGGCCTGGCTCACGGCCGAGCGCGTCACCCTGGCCCGGCGGCTGATCGAACGCGGTGAGGAACGGCTGGACGTGGTCGCCGCCCGCAGCGGACTCGGGACCGCAGCCAACCTGCGGGCGCGGCTGCGGCGCGAGACCGGACTCAGCCCGTCGGCCTACCGGCGGCGTTTCTCGGGGGTCGCCGGGGAAGCGCTCAGAGCATGAGATTCCTCGTGTACGACCGGCTCCTCGGCATCGGTGACGACTACTGGATCGAGGACAACCGCGGCAGCAAGGTCTTCCTCGTCGACGGCAAGGCCATGCGCCTGCGGGACACCTGGGAACTGAAGGACACCCAGGGGCGGGTCCTGATCGACATCCACCAGAAGATGTTCGCCCTGCGCGACACGATGGTGATCGAGCGGGCCGGCGAACCCCTGGCGACGATCAAACGCCGACGGCTGTCCCTGCTGCGCAACCACTACCGGGTGTCCCTGGCCGACGGCACGGAGCTGGACGTCAGCGGCAAGATCCTGGACCGGGAGTTCGCCGTGGAGTACGACGGCGAACTGCTGGCCGTGATCTCCCGGCGCTGGCTCACCGTCCGCGACACCTACGGCATCGACGTCATCCGCGACGACGCGGACCCGGCGCTGCTCATCGCGATCGCGGTGTGCGTGATCCACCTGGCGGAGAAGGAACGCGAGGACGACTGAGACGGCCTACGGCGGACGCCGGGGGGCGGGCGAGGGGCTGGCGGGGGCCGGTCCGTGCCGGGCCGGGGTTCGCTCCGGGGGCCGCCGTGCCGGGCTGCGACTGACCCGCCGGGCTGCGGCTGACGTGCCGGTGCCGTGCTCCCGGGGCCGCCGGCCGGCGCCGGGGATGGGGGTCGGCGCCGTACGCCGACGGCGGCCGGTCGGCGCCAGGGCGGCGCGGCGGCGCCGTATGCCGGCGGTGGGCCGGCCGACGCCAAGGCCGCGTGGCGCGACCGTACGCCGGTCGTGGGCCGGTGCCGGCGCCGAGGGCTGCGTGCAGGCGCCGTACGCCGGGGGCGGGCCGATGCCGGGGGCGAGGCTGCGTGCAGGCGCAGGGGCCGAGCGTCGGCGCCGTACGCCGACGGTGGGCCTGGGCCCGGCGTGCCGGGACCGGCGCTGGGCCGGTGCGGGGTCGGCACCGCCGTGCCGTCGTGCCGCCGCGGCGCTAGTGCCGTGGCGGCTCCAGCCCCAGCACCCGGTCCTTCAGCGCCGGGAACTGCTCACGGGTCGTGGCGACCTTCGCCGGGTCGAACTCCACCGTGAGGACCTCCTCCCCGGCGCCCGCCTCGGCGAGGACCTCCCCCCACGGATCGACCACGATCGAGTGACCCGCCTGCGGAACTCCCGCGTGCGTCCCGGCCGTTCCACAGGCGAGCACGAACGCCTGGTTCTCCACCGCCCGCGCCTGAGCCAGCAGCGTCCAGTGCGCCCGGCGGCGCTCCGGCCAGCCCGCCGGGATCACCAGGGTCTCGGCGCCCGCGTCGACGAGACCGCGGAAGAGTTCGGGGAAACGGAGGTCGTAACAGGTGCCCACACCAAGCGTCGTCCACGGCAGACGCACCGTCACCAGCTCACGCCCCGCGCCCATGAGCACCGCCTCGCCCTTGTCGAAGCCGAAGCGGTGGATCTTGCGGTAGGCGGCGGCGAGGTCACCGGAGGGGGAGAAGACGAGGGAGGTGTTGTAAAGGGGACCGTCGGGGTCCCGCTCGGGGATCGAGCCGGCGTGCAGCCACACCCCCGCGTCGCTCGCGGCCTTGGCCATCGCCTCGAAGGTCGGACCCTCGAGCGGCTCGGCCTCGGTGCCGAACTCCTCGTAGGCGAAGGCCCCGCACGTCCACAGCTCCGGCAGGACGACGAGGTCCGCGGAACCGGCCTGTTCCCGCACCAGGGAGGCGGCCCGCAGCCGCCGTTCCGCCACCGATTCGCCCTCGTTCACGGCGATCTGGATCAAAGAGGCGCGCACACTACCACCGTCCTGGCAAACGGGCCGCCCACGCGGGCGGCCACACGGCCTACGATCGTCACGAGAAAGCACTGCCGGGGTGCCTCGGAGCAGCGTAACTTAGCCATTCCAGACACCGCCGAGTGCAGCCGCCTCCCACTGGCACCGCCGCCACCACCTGCCCGTGTACCGACCGCCGAGGGGTCCCGTTTCCGTGAGTCTGCATCCCACTCTCCAGCCCTACGCCGATGCCTGGACCCACTCCATCGAGGCGATATCCGAGCTGGTGCAGCCGCTGGCGGACGCCGACTGGAACCGTCGTACCCCCTGCCCGGGCTGGTCGGTGCGCGACATCGTGTCGCACGTCATCGGCCTGGACTGCGAGATGCTCGGCGATCCCCGCCCCATCCACACGCTCCCGCGCGACCTGTTCCACGTCACCAACGACCATCAGCGCTACATGGAGATGCAGGTCGACGTCCGCCGCCACCACACGGCGCCGGAGATGACCGCCGAGCTGGAGTACACGGTCATCCGGCGCAACCGTCAGCTGCGCAACGACTCCCGCGACCCCGGCACCAAGGTGCGCGGCCCCCTCGGCGCCGAGCTCACGCTGGAGGAGTCGATGCGGCGGCACGCCTTCGACGTGTGGGTGCACGAGCAGGACCTGCGCACGGCCCTCGGCCGCCCCGGCAACCTGGACTCCCCGGGCGCGTACGTCGCGCGCGACATGCTGCTGGACGCGCTGCCGCAGGTCGTCGCCGAGCGCGCCCAGGCACCGCGCAGCTCGGCGGTCGTCTTCGACGTGCACGGCCCGGTCGAGTTCCTGCGCACGATCCGCGTCGACATCCAGGGCCGCGGCAGCCTGGAGAGCACCCCCGCCCTCGGCCCCGCCGCCACCCTCACCCTCGACTGGGAGACCTACGTCCGTGTGGCGTGCGGCCGCGTGCACCCGGACTCGGCGTCGGACCGCATCAAGACGGAGGGCGACCTGGACCTGGCGGCGGAGATCCTGCGCAACTTCGCGGTGACGCCCTGAGGGGGCACAACCCTCACGCCGGCACGTGCACCGTCTCCACCCGGCTCGCCACCAACCGCTCCCGCTCCCTGCGTGCCGCGCGCCTGCGCAGCCGCAGGATCTGTGAGACGCCGAGTGCCTGGAGCACGAACACGGCCGAGAAGGCCACGGTGTAGTCGTCGCCGGTGGCGTCCAGCAGCACGCCCACCGCGAACAGGGTCGTCATGGAGGCCACGAAACCCCCCATGTTGGTGATCCCGGAGGCCGTGCCCTGCCGTTCCGGCGGGTTCGCGGGCCGGGCGAAGTCGAAGCCGATCATCGACGCCGGCCCGCACGCCCCGAGCACCGCGCACAGCACGATCAGCAGCCACATCGGGGCGTGCGCGCCGGGGTAGGCGAGCGTGGCGGCCCACAGCAGCGCCGTCGTCCCGACGGTGCCCAGCGCCAGCGGCAGCCGCGCCTCGTGGTGCCGGGCGACGATCTGGCCGTAGACCAGGCCGATGACCATGTTGGACAGCACGACGAGGGTGAGCAGTTCGCCGGCCGTGGCGCGGCTGAGCCCCTGGTCCTCGACGAGGAACGGCAGCCCCCACAGCAGCAGGAACACCATCGCCGGGAACTGGGTCGTGAAGTGCACCCACAGCCCCAGCCGGGTTCCCGGCTCCCGCCAGGACGCGGCTATCTGGCGCCGCACATAGGCCGCGCCCTGGTGCGCCGGCGGCTCCGGCTCGAAGCCCTCCGGGTGGTCCTTCAGGAAGAGCAGCAGCAGGACGAAGACGACGACACCGGCGATCGCGCTGCCCCCGAACGCGGCGTTCCAGCCGATGCCGTGCAGCAGCCGCGCCAGCACCAGCGTGGAGACGAGGTTGCCGGCCATGCCCACCAGACCGGCGAGCTGCGCGACCAGCGGTCCGCGCCGGGCGGGGAACCAGCGTCCGCCGAGCCGCAGCACGCTGATGAACGTCATCGCGTCGCCGCAGCCCAGCAGCGCCCGCGAGGCGAGCGCCATGCCGTACGACGGCAGGAAGGCGAAGCCGAGCTGCCCGATCGTGAACAGCACGACCCCGAGACCCAGCACCTTCTTGGTGCCGAGCCGGTCCACGAGCAGGCCGACGGGTATCTGCATGCCGGCGTAGACGAGCAGCTGGAGGATGGAGAAGGTGGACAGTGCGGAGGCGCCCACGTGGAAGCGCTCGACGGCGTCGAGGCCGGCCACCCCCAGGGACGTACGGAAGATGACGGCGACGAAGTAGACGGCGACGCCGATGGACCAGACGGCGATCGCGCGCCGTCCGCCCGGCGGATCACCCGGCAGGGCGGTGGAGGAGGACGCGGAGCTCATCGGACCTCCCCCCGGGCCAGGTGGGAGAACCAGCCCACGTGCCGGTGGACGACGCCCACGGCCTGCTCCGCGTCTCCGGAGCGCAGCGCGGCGAGGATCTCCTCGTGCTCGGCGAGGGTCTTGGCGATCCGGTCGGGGTGGGAGTGCATGACGGCTACCCCCATCCGCAGCTGCCGGTCCCGGAGCTGGTCGTACAGGCGCGACAGGATCTCGTTCCCGCCGCTGCGGACGATCTCGGCGTGGAAGCAGCGGTCGGTGACGGCCGCGGCGGCGAAGTCGCCGGCGGCGGCCTGCGCCTTCTGCTTCGCGAGCAGCTGCTCCAGCCGCTCGATGAGCCCCGGCGGGGCGGGCACGGCCTTGCGGGCCGCGTGCTCCTCGACCAGCAGCCGCGTCTCGACGACATCGGCGATCTCCTGGGCGGAGACCGGCAGGACGAGGGCTCCCTTCTTCGGGTAGAGCCTGATCAGCCCCTCCACCTCGAGCCGCAGCAGCGCCTCGCGCACCGGGGTGCGGGAGACCCCGACGGCCTCGGCGAGCTCCCCCTCGGTGAGGAGGGTGCCGCCTTCGTAGCGGCGGTCCAGGACGCCCTGCTTGACATGGGCGTAGACGCGGTCGGCGGCGGGTGGTTGCTTCACGGGTGCGGACGGGGCGGATGGCATGCCGACAGGATAGATACATCACGTACGCAATCGGCACCCCGTTCCAGCATCCGGACGGGAGCACGCTCCCCCTCCACCGGCTCCCCCTCCGCGGACTCCCTCCACCAGCTCCCCCTCCGCCGGCTCCCTCCACCGGCTCCCCCTCCGCCGGCTCCCTCCGCCGGCTCCCTCCGCCGGCTCCCTCCGCCGGCTCCCCCTCCGCCGGCTCCCCCTCCGCCGGTTCCCCCTTCCGCCGCCCCGGAAGAGTGACGAACCGAACTACCCCCGAACCGTGTACAACCATCGGCGCCAGGTACGCGTCATACCCGTGCGGCCTCACCTGCTTTCCCCTCAACAGGCCGTTCCCTAAGGGGCATTCACACATAATCGGGGTATCTCAGTTGATTACCGCCATTTCCGGCATCAAGGGCACCCGGCTCCGTCGTGCCGCCGCGGTCACCGTCACCGCCGGCGCCCTGCTCACCACCGGCGCCCTCACCGCGGCCCCCGCGCAGGCCGTCACCACGCCGTCCATCGCCGCCAAGGGCGGCTACGTGATGAACAACGGCACCGGCAAGGACCTGTACAACAAGGCAGCGGACACCCGGCGTTCCACCGGCTCGACGACGAAGATCATGACCGCGAAGGTCGTGCTCTCGCAGCCGAACCTCAACCTGGACGCCAAGGTCACCATCCAGAAGGCGTACAGCGACTACGTCGTCTCCAAGAACGCCTCGCAGGCCCACCTGATCGTCGGCGACAAGGTCACCGTCCGTCAGCTGCTCTACGGGCTGATGCTGCCCTCCGGCTGCGACGCCGCCTACGCGCTGGCCGACAAGTTCGGCACCGGCACCACCCGCGACGCACGCGTGAAGTCCTTCATCGGCAAGATGAACGCCAACGCCAAGAGCCTCGGCCTGAAGAACACCCACTTCGACTCCTTCGACGGCATCGGCAACGGCGGCAACTACTCGACGCCGCGCGACCTCACGAAGATCGCCTCCAGCGCGATGAAGAACGCCAACTTCCGCGCGATCGTGAAGACGAAGTCCTACACCGCGAAGACCATCACCAAGACGGGCAGCACCCGCACGATGGGCGCGTGGACCAACACCAACACGCTGCTGAGCAGCTACAGCGGCACCATCGGCGTCAAGACCGGTTCCGGCAAGGAGGCCGGCTACTGCCTGGTCTTCGCCGCGACCCGGGGCGGCAAGACCGTCATCGGCACGGTCCTGGCCTCGACGAACGCCTCGGTCCGCGCATCGGACGCGACGAAGCTCCTGAACTACGGCTTCTCGAAGGCCTGACACCCCAGCACGCCGCACACCTGACGGGCCCGCCGCACCCAGCGGCGGGCCCGTCGCCCGTCCGTCCCGCCTCCATCCGGCCGGCGGGGGACCCAGGGCGGGGCGCCGCCGTACGTGCTCGACCGGCGCTGAGAAAAAGAAGGGCGGTCGCACGACGAACGTGCGACCGCCTTTCCCGTGACCCCGGCCTGCCCGCCGGAGACGGCTGTCACGCCCAGGTGATCAGCCGCTTCGGCTGTTCCAGGATCGCCGCCACGTCGGCCAGGACCTTGGAGCCCAACTCGCCGTCCACCAGGCGGTGGTCGAAGCTGAGCGCCAGCGTGGTGACCTGGCGCGGCTTGACCTTGCCCTTGTGGACCCACGGCTGGAGCTTGATCGCGCCGACCGCGAGGATCGCCGACTCGCCGGGGTTGAGGATCGGCGTGCCGGTGTCGACGCCGAAGACGCCGACGTTGGTGATCGTCACCGTGCCGCCCTGCATCGCCGCCGGGGACGTCTTGCCCTCGCGGGCCGTCGTCACCAGGTCGCTCAGCGCGTCGGACAGCTCCGGCAGCGTCTTGGCGTGGGCGTCCTTGATGTTGGGGACGATCAGGCCGCGCGGGGTGGCCGCCGCGATGCCGAGGTTGACGTAGTGCTTGACCACGATCTCCTGGGCCGCCTCGTCCCAGGACGCGTTGATGTCCGGGTTGCGGCGGATGGCGATCAGCAGCGCCTTGGCGATCAGCAGGAGGGGGTTCACACGGCGGCCGGCGAACTCCTTGTCCTGCTTCAGCTCCTCGACCAGCTTCATGGTGCGGGTCACGTCGATCGTCACGAACTCCGTGACGTGCGGCGCCGTGAACGCCGAGCCGACCATCGCCGCGGCCGTCGCCTTGCGGACACCCTTGACGGGGATACGGGTCTCGCGGCCCGTGTCGTACGACACCGGAGCGGCCGCAGCGGCAGGGGCGGCCGTCCTGGCGGGCTCGGGCGCCGGTTCCGTGGCCGGTTCCGTGACCTGCTGCGGGGCCGCCGCCGCGTGGACGTCCTCGCGGGTGATGACGCCGTCCGGGCCGCTCGGGGTGACCGTCGCGAGGTCGACGCCGAGGTCCTTGGCGAGCTTGCGCACCGGCGGCTTGGCCAGCGGACGCGGCCGGTCCACGACGTCCACGGGGGCGGCGTCGTCACGGCCGTGGCCGTTCAGCTCCGCCTGGACCGCCGCCGCGGCGGGCTCCGGCGCGGTGGCCGGGGCCTTGCGCGGGCGGCGCTTCGTGGAGGAGGTCGCCACGCCGTAGCCGACCAGGACCGGCTGGCGCCCCGAGCCGACGGGCTGCGCGCCCTGCGGCTCCTCGGCCTTCGGAGCCTCGGCCGCCGGGGCCTCGGGCTGCGGTGCCTGCTCGACCGGTGCGCCGCCGGCGACGTCGACCGTGATGATCGCCGTGCCCACGTCGACCGTGGTGCCCTCGGGGAAGCGCAGCTCGCGGACCACGCCGTCGTAGGGGATGGGCAGTTCGACGGCCGCCTTGGCGGTCTCGACCTCGCACACCACCTGGCCGTCGGTGACCGTGTCGCCCGGCTGGACGTACCACTTGAGGATCTCGGCCTCGGTGAGTCCCTCGCCCACGTCGGGCATCTTGAACTCGCGTACGGACCCTTCAGTCATCGTCGTCACGACCCTCTCCTCAGTACGCCAGGGCACGGTCGACGGCGTCGAGCACCCGGTCCAGGTCCGGCAGATACTCCTCCTCCAGGCGGGCCGGCGGGTACGGGGCGTGGTAACCGCCCACGCGCAGCACCGGCGCCTCCAGGTGGTAGAAGCAGCGCTCCGTGATCCGGGCGGCGATCTCCGCGCCGGAGCCGAAGAACACCGGCGCCTCGTGGACGACGACCAGGCGGCGGGTCTTCTCCACCGAGGCCTGGATGGTGTCGAAGTCCAGCGGGGAGACCGAGCGCAGGTCCAGGACCTCCAGGCTGCGGCCCTCCTCGGCGGCCGCGTCGGCGACCTCCTGGCAGAGCTTCACCATTGGGCCGTAGGCGGCGAGGGTCAGGTCGGTGCCCGCGCGGACCACCTGGGCCTTGTGCAGCGGGCCGGGGATCGCCTCGGTGTTGACCTCGCCCTTGTCCCAGTAGCGCCGCTTGGGCTCGAAGAAGATCACCGGGTCGTCGCTCTGGATGGCCTGCTGCATCATCCAGTACGCGTCGGAGGCGTTGGACGGGGAGACCACCTTCAGGCCCGCCACGTGCGCGAAGAGCGACTCGGGGGACTCGGAGTGGTGCTCCACGGCGCCGATGCCGCCGCCGTAGGGGATGCGGATGACGACCGGGAGCTTGACCTTGCCCAGCGAGCGGGCGTGCATCTTCGCCAGCTGGGTGACGATCTGGTCGTACGCCGGGAAGACGAAGCCGTCGAACTGGATCTCCACTACCGGGCGGTACCCGCGCAGGGCCAGGCCGATGGCCGTGCCGACGATGCCGGACTCGGCGAGCGGGGTGTCGATGACACGGTCGTCACCGAAGTCCTTCTGCAGGCCGTCCGTCACCCGGAAGACGCCGCCGAGCTTGCCGACGTCCTCGCCCATGATGAGGACCTTGGGGTCGGCTTCCAGGGCGCGGCGCAGCGACTCGGTGATCGCCTTGGCCAGGGCCATGTTCTTGAAGGGCGCAGCCTCCGGTGCCATGTCAGACCCCCTCTGCGTCCGTGAACGACGCCTGGTAGGCGGCGAACTGGGCGCGTTCCTCGTCGACGAGCGCGTGCCCGTCCGCGTACACGTTCTCGAAGATGGCGAAGTGGTCCGGGTCCACCATGGCGCGGACCGCTTCGCGCACTCGTTTGCCCAACGCTTCGCTCTCGGCCTCGAGTTCCGCGAAGAATCCCTCGTCCGCGTGGTTCGAGGCCTCCAGGTAGCGGCGAAGGCGAAGGATCGGGTCCTTGGCCTCCCAGGCGAGCCGCTCCTCGTCACCGCGGTAGCGGGTGGGGTCGTCGGAGGTGGTGTGGGCGCCCATGCGGTAGGTCCACGCCTCGATCAGCGCCGGGCCCTCGCCGCGCCGGGCGCGCTCCAGCGCCCACCGGGTGACGGCGAGGGAGGCCAGCACGTCGTTGCCGTCGACGCGCACGCCCGGGAAGCCGAAGCCCTGGGCGCGCTGGTAGAGGGGCACGCGGGTCTGCTTCTCGTTGGACTCGGAGATCGCCCACTGGTTGTTCTGGCAGAAGAACACGACCGGCGCGTTGTAGACGGCGGCGAAGTTGAACGCCTCGCTCACGTCGCCCTGGCTGGAGGCGCCGTCACCGAAGTAGGCGATGACCGCGCTGTCCGCGCCGTCCTTGGCGATGCCCATGGCGTAGCCGGTGGCGTGCAGCGCCTGGGAGCCGATGACGATCGTGTAGAGGTGGAAGTTGTTGCCGTTGGGGTCCCAGCCGCCGTTGTTCACGCCGCGGAACATGCCGAGGAGGTTGGTCGGGTCGACGCCGCGGCACCAGGCGACGCCGTGCTCGCGGTAGGTCGGGAAGACGTAGTCGTCCTCGCGGGTGGCGCGGCCGGAGCCGATCTGGGCGGCCTCCTGGCCGAGCAGCGAGGCCCACAGGCCCAGCTCGCCCTGGCGCTGCAGGGAGGTGGCCTCGGCGTCGAAGCGGCGGGTGAGCACCATGTCGCGGTAGAGGCCGCGCAGCTCCTCGGGGGTGATGCCGGCGACGTAGGCGTCGTACTCGGCGTTCTTGACCCGCTTGCCCTCGGGCGTGAGCAGCTGTACGAGCTCGGGCTCGGCGCTCTTCGCGGCGCGGGTGGTGCGGGTGGCGCGCTTGGTACCGGTGGTGCCGGCCGTCTTGCTGCCGTCGGTCCCGGCCTTGCTTGCGGCGCTGCGTCGCGGCTTGCGCGGGGCAGTGCTCTCCACGGTCACGTGTGCTCCTCCGTCGGTCCGGCCCCCGGGGTTGCCAGTGGGCCTGAAGGTCCCCCCTGCTCGATAGAGCTCGGGGGAGGCTCACCTGATCCGACCACCGGGCACGGGGTGGGTGCCACTCGGCCGGGAACAGGCGTGACAGGTGCCCCGGCGAGCGCCCTGCAACAATCACGTTACCCAGTGCTCCACATTTCTGTGAAACCCCTCCTGACCTGCGTTTTTACTCGGATTTCCAAGTATTTTTGATAGGAGGTCCGAGTACTGCGCGTGGTTTTCGGGGATGCCGCTGGTCACGGCCGTGCAGGGGGCCGGAACAGGGGGCACGTTATCCCGGCCACCCCCGGCTCGGGAAGAGCCTGCGGGTGACGGCACCCTCGGCGGGATTCGGCGAGATTCGGCAGATTCGGCGAGATTATGCGGGAGCTTGTTCCGGACCCGCGGTGGCCTTACGCCCATTTCGGCGCGGTGACACCTTTCAGCCCCGCCCTCCTCACTCCCCCGGACCACTTCCGGTACACCCTGCGACCGGAAATGACTGTCTGTGACAACGCCCAGCTCACGGCCTCGATTCCTGCCCTAGCATCGGGCGCGTGCCGCGCCCGTGTGTACCACCCCCCGCGCCCCCAGCGCCCCCGTTACGCGCCCTGCTGAGCCGCTACGCCGCCGGTTCCGCACTCGCCTGCGAGCCGGTCGCCCAGGGCCTGCTGAACCGCGGCTACCACCTGTGCACCACCCGCGGCCGCTACTTCCTCAAGCACCACTCCGACCCCGACACCGCCGACCCGGCCGCGATCGAGCGCCGGCACCGCGCCACCCAGCGCCTGGCCGACCTCGGGGTCCCCGTCGTCCCGCCGCTGGCCGGCCGCGACGGCCGGACCGTCGCCGTGATCGGCGGGCACGCCTACGCCCTGCACCCGTGGATCGACGGCCGCCACCGCCACGGCGGCCAGCTCACCCGGGCCGAGTCCGCGCGTCTGGGCGCCCTCCTGGGCGCCGTGCACGCCTGCCTGGAGCGCGTGATGCCCCCCAAGGGACGCACTCGCCCCTCCGCGAGCCCCCACCCCGTGGAGAGCGCCGACCCGGCGGCCACGTTCACCCTGATCGACGAGCTCCTCGCGCGCGTGCGCCGCCACCGCCCCGCCGACTCCTTCGACGAGCTGGCCCGCCACCGCCTGCTGGAGCGCCGCGAGCTGCTGCAGCGGCACGCCGACCGGCGCCCTCCGCGCGGCGGCCCGGTGGGCTGGGTGCACGGCGACTTCCACCCGTTCAACCTGCTCTACCGCGACAAGGCGCCCGCCGCGATCGTCGACTGGGACCGCCTCGGCGTGCAGCCGCGCGCCGAGGAGGCCGTACGCGCCGCCGTGATCTTCTTCGTCCAGCCGGGGGGCACCCTGCATCTGCCCAAGGTGCGCGCCTACGCACGCGCGTACCGGCGCGCCACCGGGGCCACGCCCTCCGAACTGGCGGCGGCCGTGCACCGGGTGTGGTGGGAGCGGCTGAACGACTTCTGGATGCTGCGCTGGCACTACGAGCGCGACGACCGGCGCGCGGACCCGCAGTTCCCGGCGGCGTCCGCGCTCGTGGTGTGGTGGACGCGGCGCTACGACGCGGTGTGCGACGCGTTCACGCAGTGAGCCGCCACCGCGTCCCGCCGCGCACGGACACGGGCGCCTGACGCCCCGTGGAGACAGCACGCGCGCGTGGCGCCCCGAGGGAGCTTCACGCGCGCGTGGCGAAGGCGACGGGGCGTCAGGGGGTGGTGCCGCTGCCCCCGACGGTCACGCCGGTCGTCGTCCCGCTGCCGGTCGTCGTCCCGCCGTTGTTCGTCGTACCGCTGCCGGTCGTCGTGCCGCCGTTGTTCGTCGTCCCGCCGTCCGTCGTGCTTCCGCCGTCCGTCGTGCCGCCGTCGGTGGTGCCGCCGTCCGTGGTGCCGCCGTTGCCCGTGCCGCCGTCCGTCGGGTTCGAGGACTGGGTACCGGAGTCGGTCGGCTCGTCGGAGGGCGGATTGCTGTTCTGCTGCGACGGCGTGTACGACGGGGTGTACGACGGCTGGTTCCACGAGCCGCCGCCCGAACCGGTGTTGTCGTCCGACGTCCCGCCCGAGCCGTCGTCGGTCGTCTCGTCGCTCGGCGACGGGGTGGGGCTCTCCTGCGTCTGGGACCGGGAGACGCTCGGCGACGGGGTGGTGTCCGGGTTGCCGCCCTTGGTGCCCGTGCCCTTGACGGCCAGCGCCACACCCGCGGCGATCGCGATCACCGCGAGCACCGCGAGGACCCACAGCTTCCCGCGGCCGCTGCCCTTGTTGCCGTGCCCCTCGAAACCGCCGTCGTCGCCGCTGCCGTACCCGGTGGGCAGGATCGGCTGCGGGATCTGCGCGGTACCGGGGCCGTGGTCGCCGGGGTGCGCCATGACGGCCGTGTGCGCGAAACCGCCCGCCGGGGTGTGCCGGCCGTCGTGCACCGCCACCGGGCCGGTGTTCCAGGTGCCGGTGTGGCCGCCCTGGTCGTACAGCATCTGCAGCGCGTACTGGACCAGGCCGCGCATCTCCTCGGCCGTCTGGAAGCGGTCGTCGGGCTCCTTGGCCAGCGACCGCATCACCAGGCCGTCCAGCTCCGGCGGGCAGCCGTCGGACGCCTCGGACGGCGGCGTGGGAATGTCCTGCACGTGCTGGTAGACCACCGACAGCGGGGTCTCGCCGGTGAACGGCGGCCGCAGCGAGAGCAGTTCGTACAGCAGGCAGCCCACCGCGTACAGGTCGGAGCGGTGGTCGACGGCCTTGCCGAGCGCCTGCTCCGGCGACAGGTACTGCGGGGTGCCCATCACCATGCCGGTCTGCGTCATCGTCGTCGACGCGCCGTGCAGGGCGCGGGCGATGCCGAAGTCCATCACCTTCACGGCACCGTTGTCGGTGATGATGACGTTGGCCGGCTTGATGTCGCGGTGCACGATGCCGTGCTGGTGCGAGTAGGCGAGCGCCTCCAGCACCCCGGAGACGATGATGAGCGCCTGCTCCGGGCCCGGCGCCTCGGCGTTGAGCAGCAGGTCGCGGATCGTACGACCCTCGACCAGCTCCATGACGATGTACGGCACGCTCTGGCCGCCGACGACGTCCTCGCCGGAGTCGTACACGGCGACGATGGCGTGGTGGTTGAGACCGGCCACCGACTGCGCCTCACGCGTGAAGCGGGCCTTGGACACCGGGTCCTCGGCCAGGTCGGCGCGCAGCAGCTTGACCGCGACGGTGCGCCCGAGGCGTACGTCCTCGGCCGCGAACACCTCCGCCATGCCGCCCCGGCCGAGCCGGTGCGTCAGCCGGTACCGGCCGTCGCCGACAAGCCCGCCGTTGCCCCAGTTCTCCGGCGCGTCCGACATACCGCCGCCAGTCGCCTCGGGGTCGGACGGGCCCTGAGCGCGCTGCTGCTGTGCCATCAGTCCTCGCCGTCGTTTCTGCCCGCGGTGCGCGCGGTGTTGTTACGGTCTCCGTCGGCCACGCTACAGCCTCGGCGCAAGGCGCCGGTCCCGGATGGGCGTGCTGACCGGTACGAGACGGACCGGCCATCAAACCCCGCATCCCTCCGCTCGTGCAAATTCTGTGTACCGGCCGTACGGCGCCTGTAACGCTTCCGCGACGCTTCTTTCGCGTACGGTCACGGAACGGGCACCGAGCTTGACGTGTCAGTGCCCTGGGGCAGACTTGGCCGGGAATAGCACAGTGGATCAACGAACATCCGAGATCGTCGGCGCCGAAAGGGCTGTGGGGGACGCGAGATGAGCCAGGACGGCGCACAGGGCCGCTATGCGGGGCAGGCGCTCGCGAACGGCCGGTACCAGCTGCGCGATCTGCTCGGCGAGGGCGGCATGGCGTCGGTGCACCTGGCCTACGACGCCGTGCTCGACCGGCAGGTCGCGATCAAGACACTGCACACCGAACTGGGCCGCGAACAGGCCTTCCGTGAGCGCTTCCGCCGTGAGGCCCAGGCCGTGGCGAAGCTCACGCACACCAACATCGTCTCGGTCTTCGACACCGGCGAGGACGATCTGGGCGGCGCGACGATGCCGTACATCGTCATGGAGTACGTCGAGGGCCGCCCGCTCGGCTCGGTGCTCGCCGACGACATCCACCAGCACGGCGCGATGCCCGCCGACAAGGCGCTGAAGATCACCGCCGATGTGCTCGCGGCGCTGGAGATCAGCCACGAGATGGGGCTGGTCCACCGCGACATCAAGCCCGGCAACGTGATGATGACCAAGCGCGGCGTGGTCAAGGTGATGGACTTCGGCATCGCACGCGCGATGCAGTCCGGTGTCACCTCGATGACGCAGACCGGCATGGTCGTCGGCACCCCGCAGTACCTCTCGCCCGAGCAGGCCCTGGGCCGCGGCGTGGACGCGCGCAGCGACCTGTACTCGGTCGGCATCATGCTGTTCCAGCTGGTCACCGGGCGACTGCCGTTCGACGCGGATTCGCCGCTCGCGATCGCGTACGCGCACGTGCAGGAGGAGCCGCCGCTGGCCTCCTCGATCAACCGCGCCCTGCCGCCGGCCGTCGACGCGCTGATCACGCGGGCGCTGAAGAAGAACCCGAACGAGCGGTTCCCGACGGCCGAGTCCATGCGCGACGAGTGCCTGCGCGTGGCGGCGTCCTTCCAGGCGGCCCCGCCGAGCATCGTCCCGGGCACCCAGACGCAGAGCGGATCGGGCGTCGGCTCCGCGGTGTTCCCGCCGCTCGACCAGAGCGCGCCGGCCCCGCACGGCAGCGTCCAGACGCCGTACCAGCCGGCCCCGGCACCGAACCCCACGCCGGTCCCGAACCCGTACGGCACCCCGTCGCCTGCCACGCCCGCCCCCGCGTACGGCTACCCGCAGCAGGGCGGCTACCAGACGCCGTACGCGGCGCAGCCGCCGGCCGCGTCGACGCCGCCGCCGTACAACATCACGCCGCAGACCTCGGCCCCGTCGGGCGGGGGCGGCAAAAGCAACAAGCCGGTGATCATCGGTTCGGTCGTCGTCGCCCTGCTCGCCGTCGGCGGCCTCCTCGTCGCCCTGCTGGCCAACCAGGGCAACGACGACAACCAGGGCCAGGACGGCGGGACGACCCCGACGGCGTCCGCATCCGCGTCCAAGGCGGCCGGCTACCTGGGCCCGGACCTCACGCGCACGGTCAAGAAGGACGAGTGCACCGAGCCGCAGAAGTCGTGGAACGACGAGACCAAGATCGAGCTCCCCGACTTCCGGTACAAGAACATCGACTCGGTGAAGGCCTGTGCGCAGGCCGCCGGCTGGAAGCTCGACATCAAGAAGGTCGACGAGAACACCTACGGCGACGGCACGGTCATGCTGCAGTTCCCCGCGCCCGGCACCGACATCGACCCGAAGAACGTCGAGGTCCAGCTGAACGTCTCCACGGGCAACCCGGCGTCGTAACGGCCCGGGGCGCGCGAGCGTACGAAGGGGGCCCGGCGGTGAACGCCGGGCCCCCTTCGTCACATCGGCGGACGGTGACTTCCGACGGCGGAGGGTGACCGTCGGCCTTGCGTCGGGCGCGCCTACAGGTACGGGCCGCCCGTGCGGCCGGCCGCGCGCAGGTCGTCCTGGCCTTCGTGCATCGCGCCCGGCGGGAGGGCGCGGCGCATCTGCTCCAGCTGGGCCCGCGCCGCCATCTGCTGGGCGAACAGGGTCGTCTGGATCCCGTGGAAGAGCCCCTCCAGCCAGCCGACCAACTGGGCCTGCGCGATACGCAGTTCCGCGTCGGTGGGGGTCACGTCGTCGGTGAACGGCAGCGAGAGCCGCTCCAGTTCCTCCACCAGCTCCGGGGCCAGACCGTCCTCCAGTTCCTTCACCGAACTGGCGTGGATCTCTTTCAGCCGGGCCCGGCTCGCCTCGTCCAGAGGAGCCACGCGCACCTCCTCGAGCAGCTGCTTGATCATGCTCCCGATGCGCATGACCTTCGCGGGCTGCTCGACCTGCTCCGTCACCGGAGTCTCGCGGGGCTCGTCGTCTGAGTCGACACCGCCGAGCGCCATGCCGTCCTGGCCCACGACCAGGATCTTCTGGGCGTTCTCCGGCGACCTATCGTTCCTCGGCATCTCCATACCGTCATTCTCTCGCACCCCTGTACCTCACCACGGTGGTGCCCCCTGCGGAGGTAGATCCACCCTTTCCGTCCGACGGGGCAATCCGGAATGCTGGGTCTGTCCGCCCGTGCCAGGCTTGTTCCATCGATCTTGGCGGCCTGTTCCCGGGAGGGGGTCACCGACGTGACTCCATGGCGGCGCGCGACACGCGCGACAAGGGTGTGCGGGGTTCTCGCGGGGGTCGCGGCGAGCACACTGGCGGGCGGGGCGGCCGCACCCGCCTCGGCGGCCGTGCCGGCGTCCACCGGCGTGCTCTCCGTGATCAGGCCCTCCCTCGGGGCCCCGGTGCCGCTCGCCGGCCCCTCCGCGCGTGAGCCTGCCCGCGAGACGGAGCCCTCCCGGGCCTCCGGCGGCTCCGAGGACTCCGCGGACGCCGGCGAGGCCGACGGCGCGGACGACGCGGACGGCTCCGCCCCCACCTCGTCGTCCGGCTCGTCGGACGACGACGCGCACGGCCCCGCCTCCTCGCACTCCTCCTCGGCGCACCCGTCGCACCATTCCCACTCCCCCGCGCGCCCGGACTCCTCCGCTCCCGCCGAGCGGCCCCCGCATTCCTCCGCCGCCCCCTTCTCCGCGCGGCCCGGCCCCTCCGCGTCCACGGATCCGTCCGCCTCCGCCTCCGCCGACGCGACCCGCCGGGCCGGAAGCCGGGCCGGAGAGGGGCGGGAGCGGCCGGGGCGCGCCCACGACCCGCTGCGGGAGAGCGCACAGGGCGAGGGGACGGGGGAGAACGAGGACGCCGGGCAGGGCGTCGACGACGACATGGCCGTGCCGCAGGAGACGTCACAGGAGGCCGGGCTGATCCCGTCGGCGTCCGCCCTGGCGCCCGCGCGGCAGTCGGCGGCACGGGCGGAGGGCCCCGTCGACCCGGTACTGCGGATCCTGCCGCTCGGCAGCGGTCTGGTCCTTGTCGGCCTGGGGCTGGCCCTCGGGCTGCTCGCCCTGCGACTGCGCCGCGATCCCCGGCTGTTCCGCCCCTGGACCGGGGGCCGCTAGATCCTTCGGTACCGCCCCTTGTCGCACCGCCGTATCCGAGTAATGTGAATTACATGATTACACCGGATCAGCAAGAGCGATTGCGCGGCTGGTTCGCCGGCCGGTTGCCGGACGATCTCTTCGTCAGGCTGGTGGAGGTGACGGTCGATCGCGAGGAGATCACCGTCATCGGTGAGATACCTCAGCCCCGGCTGCCCGACGCCGCTTCGGCCGTGGAGCGGGAGGCAGCGGCGCAGAGCCGGGTGCAGGAGTTCCGCGAGCGGTCCCGCGAGGAGCGGATGGGCGTGGCGCGCGAAGCCGAACACCGGTTCCGCAAGAAGGTGTCGTGGGGCGTCGAGTGCGGCGGTGCACGGGTGATGTTCACGCAGGTCGCCGCGCCGGTGATGACCCGGCTGCGGCAGCCCGAGCGGCAGGTGCTCGACACGCTGGTCGCCGCCGGCGTCGCCCGCAGCCGCAGCGACGCGCTCGCCTGGTGCGTACGGCTGGTACGGCGGCACACCGACGACTGGCTGACCGAGCTGCGGGACTCCCTGGAACACGTCCAGCGCGTCCGTGCCCAGGGCCCCGACGCCGAGTCCGCTGACGAACCCGACGACGGGGACCGGACCTAGGTCCTGGTCAGGGGGCGATCAGCAGCACCTTGCCGATGTGCCCGCTGTCCTCCACGACCCGGTGGGCGGCCGCCGCGTCACTCATCGGCAGCTCGCGGTCGACGACGGGCCGCACATGCCCTTCGGCCAGCAACGGCCACACATGCTCACGTACGGCCGCGACGATGGCCGCCTTCTCGCTGAGCGGCCGGGCCCGCAGCGAGGTCGCGCTGATCGCGCCGCGCTTGCTCAGCAGCGCGCCGATGTTCAGCTCGCCCTTCACACCGCCCTGCATCCCGATGATCGCCAGGCGGCCGTTGACGGCGAGCGCACGGACATTGCGGTCGAGGTACTTGGCGCCCATGTTGTCGAGGATGACGTCCGCGCCGGCCCCGTCGGTGGCCTCCCGGACCTCCTCCACGAAGTCCTGCTCGCGGTAGTTGACCAGGATGTCCGCGCCCAGCTCGGCGCAGTACTCCAGCTTCTCCTTGGTGCCCGCCGTCACCGCGACCTTCGCGCCGAGCGCCTTGGCCAGCTGGATCGCCATCGTGCCGATACCACTGGAGCCGCCGTGCACCAGCAGCGTCTCACCGGGACGCAGATGGGCGACCATGAAGACGTTCGACCAGACCGTGCAGACGACCTCGGGCAGCGCCGCGGCCCGCCGGAGGTCCAGGCCCCGCGGCACCGGCAGCAACTGCCCGGCCGGCACGGCGACCTTCTGGGCGTAACCACCGCCCGACAGCAGCGCGCAGACCTCGTCGCCGACGCTCCACCCGGACACTCCGGGTCCGAGGGCGGCGATCCGTCCGGAGCACTCCAGGCCGGGGTACGGAGAGGCGCCCGGCGGCGGTTCGTAGAACCCCTGCCGCTGCAGGATGTCGGCCCGGTTGACGGCGCTGGCCACCACCTCGACCAGGACCTCGCCCTCGCCGGGCACCGGATCGGGGACCTCGTCCCACACCAGCGCCTCAGGACCACCAGGTTCGGGAATCGTGATCGCATGCATGAGGGCGACGCTACTCCTGCACGCTGTCGCCCGCGGGCGAGGTCGGGCTCAGGCCGGGCCGGGACCTTCCTGCGGCTCGGGGACACGCACGATCGTGATGACCCGGTCCGCCAACTGCAGTACCCCCACGGCCGGATCGTCGTAACCGAGCACCCGGTGCCCACGGACAACGCTCACCACCAGGTCGGCCGTCTCACGTGGGCTGCGGCCCGCCTCCGCCCGGGTGACCGGACGCTCCACCAGGTCGAGCCCGCTGCCCTGCTGGATGAGGTCCTCCATGACCAGCCCCGCCGCGGGACTGAGGACGGACAGGCCCAGCAGCCGGCCCGCCGCACCCGCGCTGGTGATGACCTCGTCGGCGCCCGACTGCTTCAGCAGCGGTGCGTTCTCCTCCTCGCGCACCGCGGCCACGATCGTCGCCTCCGGGTTGAGCTGCCGGGCCGTCAGCGTCACCAGGACGGCCGTGTCGTCGCGCTGGGTCGCGATGATGATCCGCCCCGCCCGCTGCACCTCCGCCCGGCGCAGCACGTCACTGCGGGTGCCGTCACCGACCACGCCCGTGTAGCCCTCGGCGGTCGCGGCGTCGACCACTTTCGCCGACGGGTCGATCACCACGACCCGCTCCTTCTTCAGCCCTGTCGCGCACACGGTCCGGATCGCGGACCGTCCCTTGGTGCCGAACCCGACGACGACGGTGTGGTCGCGCACGAGGGGCCCTCCCGATTCGTGTTGGATCCTGACGGGCATGGTCCCGTCCGCAACCATGGTGCCGTCCGAACGGATCAACGAGACAGGGGCACACGCATGTCAGGGGGCACACGATGAAGGCCGAGCACCGACCGACGCGGGGGGCGCGGACGTCGTCGCTGCTGCGGTCCGTCTGGTACCGCTCCCGTACCGAGGCCCGCGACGACGCCGAGGCCGGCCGGACCATCGCCATGCCGACCCAGACGGCCACGCCCCCGCTGCAGCAGGTCCTGCGCCGCCTCGCCGTGGCCCTGCTGGTCCTCGTCGTCACCACACTGATCGTCTACGTCGACCGCGACGGCTACCGCGACAGCGCGGACAACTCCGTCGACCTGCTGGACGCGGCCTACTACGCCACCGTCACCCTCTCCACGACCGGCTACGGCGACATCACCCCGGTCGGTGACACCGCCCGGCTCGTGAACATCCTCGTCATCACACCCCTGCGGGTGCTGTTCCTGATCATCCTGGTCGGCACCACCCTCGAGGTCCTCACCGAGCGCACCCGTCAGCAGGTCCGCATCCATCGCTGGCGTGCCCGCACCCAGGACCACGTGGTGGTCATCGGATACGGCACCAAGGGCCGCCACGCCGTGCAGACGCTCGTCGGGCAGGGCATCCCCAAGGACCGGATCGTCGTCGTGGACGCCGAGCGCAAGGTGGCGAACGCGGCCTCCGACGACGGGCTGGTCTCCGTCACCGGTGACGCCACCCGGTCCGAGACGCTGCTCAAGGCGGAGGTGCAGCGGGCCGGCCGGGTCATCGTCGCCCCGCAGCGCGACGACACCGCAACCCTCGTCACGCTCACCGCCCGCCAGCTCAACCGGCGCGCCACCATCGTCGCCGCGGTACGGGAGGACGAGAACGCTCCGCTGCTCAAGCAGTCGGGGGCCGACACGGTGATCACCACGTCCAGTTCGGCGGGGCGCCTGCTCGGGGTGTCCATGGTGAGCCCGTCCGTGGCCCGGACGCTGGAGGACCTGATGACCCTGGGCAGCGGGCTGGACATCGCCGAACGGGCGGTGACCGCCGAAGAGGTCGGGAAGACGCCGCGCGCCTGTGCCGACCTGGTGGTGGCGGTCGTCCGTGGAAAGCAGCTGCTGGACTACACCGACCCCCGGCTGGCCGAACTGCGCGCCGGCGACCGGGTGATCACGGTCAGCCGGGCAGTGCCGGTGCCGGCGGAGGACTGAGTCTTCACGCGGCAGCGCGCCGGGGCACCGCGCACCGTTTCACGTGAAACAGCCAGCACGGCACCGTTTCACCTGAAACAGCCCGCACAGCACCGTTTCACGTGAAACAGCCAGCACGGCACCGTTTCACGTGAAACAGACGCCGATGCCCGCGGTCGCCCACGGCAGGTCCAGCATCTCGGTCTCCTGGCCCTGCTGGGCGCCTCCCGGCGGAACGACGGCGAGGGCGTCCGCCGCCGCGATACCGCGCAGCATCGCCGGGCCGTTGTAATGCAGCGGCACGGCCTGGTCACCGCGCAGGACGACGGGGACGAGTCGCGTGTCGTACGGGTGGCCGTGCACCGCGTCCCGCAGCGGCAGCGTGTAGCCCTCGGGCACCGGATGGGCCGCGAGGGCACGCACCAACGGCTGGGCGAGCGTGAGCAGGCCGGACACCGCGGCGAGCGGGTTGCCGGGGAGTCCGACGAGGTGGCGGCCGTCCTTGAGACGGGCGAGCAGCATCGGGTGTCCGGGACGCACCTTGACGCCGTCGACCAGCAGCTCGGCGCCGATGCGGCGCAGCGTGGGGTGGACGTGGTCGACGGGGCCCGAGGCGGTGCCGCCGGTGGTGACGATCAGGTCGGCGTCCGAGGTGGTGACGGCGGTGTGCAGGGCCTCTGCATCGTCCCCGAGCCGCCGTACGGCGGTGACGTCGGCGCCGAGCGCGCGCAGCCACGGCGGCAGCAGCGGGCCGAGAGCGTCACGGATCAGCCCGTCGTGCGGCAGCCCTTCGGTGAGCAGTTCGTCCCCGAGGACGAACAGGTCGACGCGGGGCCGGCGCACGGCGGTGAGGGTGTCGTATCCGGCGGCGGCGGCCAAGCCGAGGACCGCAGGGGTGACGAGGGCACCGGCGGGCAGCAACTGATCGCCGGTGCGGCACTCCTGGCCCCGTGGGCGGATGTCCTGGCCGGTGCCCATCTCCCGGGTGGCGTGCAGCCGGCCCTTGTCGTCGATACGGCCGTGTTCACTGCGGAGCACGGCCGTGGTGTCCGCGGGGACGCGTGCACCGGTGGCGATGCGGACGGCCTCGCCGTCCACGAGCGGTGCGGGTTCGCCGTGCCCCGCGAGCACGCCGGTCTCGCGGACGTCCCACGGACCCGGCCCGGCGACCGCCCAGCCGTCCATCGCCGAGGTGTCGAAGGAGGGGAGGTCGGTGAGGGCGGTGAGCGGGGCGGCCAGGCTGAGACCGAGCGCGTCGGCCAGCGGTACCGAGACGGTCGCGTCGCGCGGGTCGCGCCGCCGTCCGGCGCGGGCGGCGATCGCCCGGGCATCGGGCCAGGGGGTGGCCTTGTGACCGGCGTGGGAGTCGGCGTGGCCGTGCCGCTCGGCTGCCTCGGGCCCGGAGGCGGGTGCGGGGACGTGGTCGCCGCCGGAGCCGTGGCCGGCCCGCGCCGGGTAGGACCGGTCGTGCCGGGGCTGGTCCTTCACGAGGGCGAGCGCCTCGTCGACGTCGAGGTCGTCGGCGTCCCGCTCGTCCCGGACACCCCCGGCCGTCATCCGGCGTCCGGGCGGGTGTCGGGCGTGGCGTCGGGGGCCACATCAGGCTTGTCGCCGCCCTCGCCGGCCCAGCGCTGGGCGAGGGCCGCGGCCTTGTGGGCGGCGTCGGCGACGGCCTGGGGGCCGCCTCCGGCGCGGGCGGCCGCGTAGCCGACGAGGAAGGTGGTCAGCGGGGCCGCGGGCCGGGCCACGCCGTGGGCCGCGTCGCGGGCGAGGTCGAGCAGGACGCCGGTGTCGACGTCGAGGTCGATGCCCAGCTCGTCCTTGACCGTGGAGATCCATTCATCCAACACGTGCCCATGCTCCCTGATGCGTGCTCTGGCGGTGGCGATGTCGTCCCAGGTGTCGCAGTCGAAGGACGCGACCGGGTCGGTGATGCGAGTGAGGTCGAGGAGGGCCGTGAGCCGCCGCAGGGGCAGGCCGCCGAGGCCGCCGTGGTCGGCGCCGAGACGGGTGAGGGCGCGGCGCAGGCTGGCGGCGCGGTAGGCCGCGACGAGCGGCTGGTCGCGGCCGTCGGGGTCGCTGAGCAGCACACCGTCGGTGTGGGTCTCACGCAGGGCGGCGAGCAGCCGGGCGACGCTGTGCCGGTCGAGGAAGGGCAGGTCGGCGGAGAGGAGCAGGACCCGGTCGGCCGTGGTGTGCCGCAGTCCGGCGCCGAGGGCGGCGAGCGGGCCGCCGCCGGGCGGTTCCTCGCGGGCCCAGGTGACCGGGCGGGCGGTGGGCCGGGGGTCGGCGACCACGATGGTGGTGCGCGCGCCGGCGCAGGCCGCGAGGACACGGTCGAGCAGCGGCCGTCCGCCCACACGCACGCCGGGTTTGTCGGCGCCGCCGAGCCGCCGGGCGGCACCACCGGCCAGGACGACGGCGTCGTAGCTGTCCGGGGCGGAGCCGTCGCCGGGGCCGGGGGACTCGTAGGCGGTCACCCCCCGAGTATGCGCGCCCCCGCGATCACAGGGAACGCGGGAGCCTCACCGTGGGCACGGCGGACGCCGGGGGTGCGGCAGACGCCGGGGGTGCGGGCTTGGTGTGCCGTGCCCTCCGGCGCCCGCGGCCGCGCGCCACCGCGTGCGCCCGCCCGCACACCACTGCGCGCCCCCGGCCGCACACCACTGCGCCTCCCGGCGGCGTACCGCGGCGTGTACCGGCCGCGCGCCGCGGTGCCCGGCCGCACCGTCCTCACAGGGTGCGCAGCAGCACCGCCGGTTGTTCCACGCAGTCGGCGACGTACCGCAGGAAGCCGCCCGCCGTGCCGCCGTCGCACACCCGGTGGTCGAAGGTGAGCGAGAGCTGCACGACCTGGCGCACCGCCAGCTCACCGTCGTGGACCCACGGCTTGGGCACGATGCGTCCCACGCCGAGCATGGCCGCCTCGGGGTGATTGATGATCGGCGTGGAGCCGTCGACACCGAACACGCCGTAGTTGTTCAGCGTGAAGGTGCCGCCGGTCAGTTCGGCGGGCGTGAGCGCCCCGGTCCGGGCCGACTCGGTCAGCCGGGCGAACTCCGCGGTGAGCGACTCGGCGTCGCGGGCGTGCGCGTCCCGGACGACGGGCACGACCAGCCCGCGGTCGGTCTGCGCGGCGAACCCGAGGTGCACCTGGTCGAGCTGGACGACTTCCCTGGCTTCGGTGTCGACGGTGGAGTTCAGCTCGGGGAATCGGGCGAGGGCGGCGGTGCAGATGCGGGCCAGCAGGGCGATCAGGGAGATCTTCGGGCCGCCGGCGGCGTTCATCGCGGCCCGGGCACGCATCAGCTCGGTCGCGTCGGCGTCGACCCAGCAGGTCGCGTCGGGAATCTCCCGGCGGCTGCGGGACAGCTTGTCCGCGACGGCCCCGCGAACGCCCTTGAGGGGCGTGCGGATGCCACCGATGGCCGAGGACGACGCCCGGGAAGCGGGCGCGGACGAGGCCCGGGACGCGGGCGCGGTCCCTGCCGGAGCGCCGGCGGACACGCTCGTCCCCCGTACGGACGGCTCGGCGGCCGGCCGGCTCGGCTGCGCCGCGGCGGCGCGCAGCGCGTACTCCACGTCCGCGCGCAGGATCAGCCCGTCGGGTCCGGAACCGTGCAGTTCCCGCAGGTCCAGGCCGCCTTCGCGGGCGAGCCGCCGCACCAGCGGGGAGATGACGGGCACGGGGCCCTCGGGGTGCGGCCGGTCGGCGGCGCCTTCGGTGTGCGGGGTGTCGGGCTGGACGATCCCCGGCTCGCGGAAGCCCGCCAGGCCCGGCTCCGGGCGGGCCGTCCCGGACGCCCGGTCGGCCCCCTGTGCCCGCGCGCCGGGCGAGGTGCCGCGCCCCGGCGCGGACGCGCCGCCCGGCGTGCCCGGTCCGGTGAGCCCGGTCGGCCGCACCCGGCGGCGGCGGGCGGGGGGTGCTCCGGTGCCGTAGCCGACGAGGACGTTGCCCGACCCTTCGGCGGTGCCGGTGCCCGTTCGCGAACCCTCGGCGGTGGTGGACCGGGCGGTCGCGGCGTGCACGTCACCGTCGTCGCCGGAGGCTGGGGCGCCGACGGCCACCGTCAGCAGGGGCGCGCCGACGGGCAGTTCCTGGCCCTCCTCGCCGAAGCGGGCGGTGACCACACCGCCGTAGGGGCAGGGCACCTCGACCATCGCCTTGGCGGTCTCCACCTCGACGACGGGCTGGTCGACGGCGACGACGTCACCGACCTCGACCAGCCAGCGCACGATCTCCGCCTCGGTGAGCCCCTCCCCGAGATCGGGAAGCTTGAACTCCAGCACCTGTGCCATCAGCCCTCGGCCTCCCACTGCAGACGCGCCACGGCGTCCAGGATCCGGTCGACGCCGGGAAGATGGTGCCGCTCCAGCATGGGCGGCGGGTAGGGGATGTCGAAGCCGGCCACACGCAGCACCGGCGCCTCCAGGTGGTGGAAGCAGCGCTCGGTGACGCGGGCCGCGATCTCTCCGCCCGGGCCGCCGAACCCGCCCGACTCGTGGACGACGATCGCGCGCCCGGTGCGCCGTACGGACGCGCACACGGTCTCGTCGTCGAACGGCACCAGGGAACGCAGATCGACGACCTCGAGGTCCCATCCCTCGGCGCCGGCGGCCTCGGCGGCCTCCAGGCAGACGGGCACGGACGGGCCGTAGGTGATCAGGGTGGCGCTGCTGCCGGGGCGGCGCACCACCGCGCGCCCTATCGGCTCCACGGGCGTGGGCTCCTCGGCGTTCCAGGAGTCCTTCGACCAGTACAGCCGCTTGGGTTCGAGGAAGACCACGGGGTCGTCGGAGGCGATGGCCGCGCGCAGCAGCCCGTAGGCGTCGGCGACGGTCGCGGGCGTGACGACATGGAGCCCCGGAGTCGCCATGTAGTACGCCTCGGAGGAGTCGCTGTGGTGCTCGACGCCGCCGATGCCGCCGCCGTAGGGGACGCGGATGGTGATCGGCAGGGGCATCGTGCCGCGGGTGCGGTTGCGCATGCGGGCGACGTGGCTGATCAGCTGCTCGAACGCCGGGTAGGCGAAGGCGTCGAACTGCATCTCGACGACCGGGCGCAGGCCGTACATGGCCATGCCGACGGCGGTGCCGAGGATGCCGGCCTCCGCGAGCGGGGTGTCGGTGACGCGGTCCTCGCCGAACTCCTTGGCCAGGCCGTCGGTGACCCGGAAGACGCCGCCGAGGGTGCCGACGTCCTCGCCCATGACGTGCACGGCGGGGTCGGCCGCCAGCGCGTCGCGCAACGCGCGCGTGAGGGCCTGCGCCATGGTGGCGGGCTTGACGGCGACGGTCGTCATCGGTGCGTCCCTTCCCGGCCGGCCTCGTGCTCGGCCGCCAGCTCGGCCTCCAGCAGGGCACGCTGCTCGCGCAGTTGGGGTGTGGGCTCGGCGAAGACGTGGTCGAACAGGTCGGCGGCGTCGAGCTGCGGGTCGCGGTTCATGCGCTCGCGCAGGTCGGCGGCCATGGCCTCGGCGTCCTGGCGGGCGGCCTCGATGCCTGCCTCGTCGAGGAGTCCCCGCTCGGTCAGCTCGTGCTCCAGCAGCTGGATCGGGTCGTGCGCGCGCCAGGCGTCGACCTCGCCGTCGCCGCGGTAGCGGGTGGCGTCGTCGGCGTTGGTGTGGGCGTCCACGCGGTAGGTGATCGCCTCGACGAGGGTGGGGCCGCCTCCGGCACGCGCGTGCCGTACGGCGTCGGTGAGGACCTCGTGCAGGGCGGCGGCGTCGTTGCCGTCGACGAGCCGGCCGGGCATGCCGTAGCCGACGGCCTTGTGCGCCAGGGAGGGCGCGGCGGTCTGCTTGGCGAGCGGTACGGAGATGGCGAAGCCGTTGTTCTGCACCAGGAAGACGACCGGGGCCTGCCAGACGGCGGCGAAGTTCAGCGCTTCGTGGAAGTCGCCCTCGCTGGTGCCGCCGTCGCCGACCAGGGCGAGGGCGACCACGTCGTCGCCCTTGAGGCGGGCTGCGTGCGCGAGACCGACGGCGTGCGGAAGCTGGGTGGCCAGCGGGGTGCACAGCGGCGCGACCCGGTGCTCGTGGGGGTCGTAGCCGGTGTGCCAGTCGCCGCGCAGCAGGGTGAGTGCCTCGACGGGGTCGACACCGCGGGCGACGGCGGCGAGCGTGTCGCGGTAGCTGGGGAAGAGCCAGTCCTGCTCCTGCAGCACGAGGGCAGCGGCGACCTCGCAGGCCTCCTGGCCGGTGCTGGAGGGGTAGACGGCGAGCCGGCCCTGCTTGGTGAGGGCGGTGGCCTGGGCGTTGTAGCGGCGGCCGCGCACCAGGTGCGCGTACAGGCGGCGCAGCAGCGCGGGGTCGGCCTTGGCGGCGGCCTCGGTGCCGAGGACCCGGTAGGGCTCGGTGTCGGGCAGCAGCGGCGCGGGGTCCGTGCGGGGCTGCCAGGCGGGCGGCGGCGAGGGCTTGTAAGCGCCTCGCTGCTCCATGACCGTCATGACGGCACCTCCTCATGGGGGCGGCTGTAGGCGCAGCCTCTGTGATGCGCCTCACCTACCGATTGTTCGGTCGCCGGCACATTTTGGCTACGGGTGGCCTCAGGCTGTGGACAAACGGTTCTCCACAGCTTGGGATGAACGCAGTACGTCCACGGCAGGAAGGTGGGGGGACATGGCATCTGAACAAATGGCCGATCCCGCGGGCTCCGCGGCGACCCCGCCGGTCCCGGCGAGCCCGGCCGGCGGCGCTCCGCTGCCCCCCGCGCGGCCGCTGGACGCCATCGACCACGACATCCTGAAGATGCTCCAGACCGACGGCCGTGCCTCGATACGGTCCGTCGCCGAGCGCGTCCACGTCTCGCGCGCGAACGCCTACGCGCGCATCAACCGCCTCGTCGAGGACGGCGTCATCCGCGGGTTCGGCGCCCGCGTCGACCACGAGCGGGCCGGGCAGGGCACGTCCGCGTACATCACGCTGAAGATCGTGCAGAACTCCTGGCGGACGGTGCGCGAGCAGTTGCGGCAGCTGCCCGGCGCGTCCCACATCGCCTTGGTGGGCGGTGACTTCGACGTCCTGCTGCTGGTGCACACCCCGGACAACCGGGCGCTGCGCGAGGTGGTGCTCACCCGGCTCCAGGCGATCCCGGAGGTGCTCAGCACGCGCACGCTGCTGGTGTTCGAGGAGGAGGACCTGGAGCCGCAGGGCTGAGATCCGGTACGGGACCGTCAGCCCCCCGCCATGGCCACACCCAGCATCAGCGCGAACAGCATCGGCAGCAGCACACACCCGAGCCCGGCGCCGGCGGCCAGCATGCGCGGCGTGCGCAGGGAGCGGCGGTGCGGGAGCGTCCAGGAGAGCGCGAGCAGACCGACCGCCCAGTAGAAGATCCCGCCGAGAGCGCCGATGCCGTCCTCGGACCGGAACCACCAGTACTCCAGCACCAGGAAGGGCAGGCCGCACAGGGAGGCCACCAAAGGCGCCCGCCACCACGTCGGATGAGGCGTGGGCGGCCGCAGGTCGTCGTCGGACATGCCGCCCACCCCATCACCACCGGCGGACCGCAGCATCCGGTCACCTACTCACGCCCGCACGCACGCGTACTCAGGTGATTGGTCACCGCCCCCGCGGGCCAGGCGCGTACTCAGGCGAACGGTCACCGGCCCCGCGGGCAGGGCACGCACTCCGGTGGCCCGGCACCGCCCCAGCGCTCAGGCCTGCCGCAGCCCCCCGAAGACCAGCACGACGACCGCCTCGGCGACTTCCCGTTCACTCATGCCGCGGCCGTCGGGCCGGTACCACTCCACGATGGAGTTGATCATTCCGAAGACCAGCCGGGTCGCGAGCCGCACCTCCACGTCGCCGCGCACGTCCCCGTCCGCGGCCGCCGCCTTGAGCAGTTCGGCGACCCGGTGGTCGAACTCACGGCGCCGCTCCAGGGCCCACCGCTCGGTGGCGGTGTTGCCGCGCACCCGCAGCAGCAGCGTCACGTACGGCAGTTCGGCGATCAGCACCTCGACCATGCGCCGCACGACGTACTCCAGCCGGTCCGCGGCGCGCCCCACGCACGCGTGCTCCTCGTCGAGGATCGCGAACAGCCCGTCCAGCGCCCGGCTCACCGCACGCCGCAGCAACTCCTCCTTGCCGGCGACGTGGTGGTAGATCGACGACTTGGAGATGCCGGCCGCTTTGGACAGGTGCTCCATGGACGTGCCGTCGTAGCCGCGCTCGTTGAAGACGCGCACGGCCACGGACAGCAGCGTCTCCGGGGTGTACGTGTCGCGCTTGGCGGTGGTCATGGAGTGCCCTCCCGCGAGTCGGCGGCGTGCGCGTGGCGGTACAGCGCGAGGGAGGGCGCGTAACGGCCCGACGGCTCGCGCAGACTCAGCTCCTCCAGCAGGTCGTGCACCCAGGTGGCGCCCACCCGGCGGCCCCATTCGAAGGGGCCGAGCGGGTAGTTGACGCCCAGGCGCATCGCCGTGTCGATGTCCTCCTCGGTGGCCACGCCCTTGGCGACGGCGTCGTGCGCGAGGTCGACGATCCGGGCGACCGTGCGGGCGACGATCATTCCGGGGACGTCGCCGATGAGGCTGACCTTCTTGCCGAGCGCCTGGAACAGCCCGGTCGCCTCGGCGACGGCCCGGGCGGAGGTGTCCTGGGAGGCGGACAGGGCGATGCGGCCGGCCCTGCGGTAGTCCAGGGCGAGGTCGAAGTAGACGACGTCGCGGAACTCCACGGAGGTCTGGCCGTCGGCGAGGGCGAGGTGGCCACCGCTGGGCAGCACAAGGCGGGTGCCGTTGTCCTCGTCCTCCTCACGGACCTGGATGCCCGCCTCGCGGATCAGCGGAAGCAGTTCGGAGGCCGGGCCCAGGTCGCCCTCCGCGACGACGTAGGCGGGCGCCTTGTGCGGCTCGGCGGTGTGCGGCTCGGGCCGCTCGGCGCCCTCGCGGTAGTCGTACCAGCCCTGGCCGCTCTTGCGGCCGAGCCGGCCGGACTCCACCAGGCGGCGCTGGGCGAGGGACGGGGTGAAGCGCACGTCCTGGAAGAAGGACTGCCACACCGACTGCGTGACCGACTCGTTGACGTCCTGGCCGATCAGGTCGGTCAGTTCGAAGGCGCCCATCCTGAAGCCGCCGGACTCGCGCAGGACGGCGTCGATGGTGGCCGGATCGGCGCCCTGGTACTCCAGGACGGCGAACGCCTCGGCGTAGAAGGGCCGCGCGATGCGGTTGACGATGAAGCCGGGGGTGTCGGCGCAGGCGACCGGCGTCTTCCCCCAGGTCCGGGCGGTCTCGTACGCGCGCGTGGCGGAGGTGACGTCGGTGGCGTACCCGGAGACGACCTCGACCAGCGGCAGCAGCGGCGCGGGGTTGAAGAAGTGCAGGCCGACGAACCGGCCGGGCCGGCGCAGGGCGCCGCCGATCGCGGTGACCGACAGGGAGGAGGTGTTGGTGGCGAGCAGGCAGTCCTCGCCGACGACGTCCTCCAGGTCCCGGAACAGCTGCTGTTTGACGTCCAGCCGCTCCAGGACCGCCTCGACGACGAGCGCGCAGTCGGCCAGGTCGGTGAGGGAGTCGGCGGGAGTGAGCCGGGCGCGGGCCGCGTCGCGGGCGGCGGCGGAGAGGCGGTCCTTCTCGACGAGCCGGTCGAGGCGGGCGCCGATCGCTTCGGCCGCTTGACGGGCGCGTCCCGGCGCGGCGTCGTACAGCCGCACGGGGTGGCCCGCGACCAGCGCGACCTGGGCGATGCCCTGGCCCATGGTGCCGGTGCCGACGACGGCCACGGGGCTGCTGAGGTCGAGTGCTGTCATGTGCGCGATCCTCCCGCACGGGGTTTTCCACAGATGCGGCAGGCCCCCTTGTCCCGACCGATCGTTCGGTTACTCTAACTCTGTCCTGCTGTTCCCGCCCATGGTTTCGCCCAGGTCATGAACTCGACGAAGAGTTCTCGAGACAGGAGTTGGTCCCGCATGGCCGCCGAACTGACCGCGCACGACCTGATCGCCAGGCACCGGCCCACCCTCGACCAGGCGCTCGAGGCCATCCGCACGCGCGCGTACTGGTCCCCGCACCCCGAGCACCCCAAGGCCTACGGCGAGGAGCACGGCAGCCTGGACGCGGCGGCGGGCAAGGCCGCCTTCGACGCCCTGCTGGGCAGCCGCCTCGACCTCGACCAGCCCGGCACCGACGACTGGGTCGGCGGCGAGGTCTCCCCGTACGGCATCGAGCTGGGTGTGACGTACCCGCACGCGGACCTCGACGTGCTGCTGCCCGCGATGAAGGCCGGGCAGCGCGCCTGGCGGGACGCGGGCCCGCAGGTGCGCGCGGCGGTCTGCGTGGAGATCCTCAAGCGGATCAGCGACCGGACGCACGAGTTCGCGCACGCGGTCATGCACACCTCCGGCCAGGCGTTCATGATGGCGTTCCAGGCGGGCGGCCCGCACGCCCAGGACCGCGGTCTGGAGGCGGTGGCCTACGCGTACGCGGAGCAGACCCGCACGCCCGAGGCCGCCGAGTGGTCCAAGCCGCAGGGCAAGCGCGACCCGCTGACCCTGACCAAGGAGTTCACGCCGGTCCCGCGCGGCATCGGCCTGGTCATCGGCTGCAACACCTTCCCGACCTGGAACGGCTTCCCTGGCCTGTTCGCGTCCCTGGCCACCGGCAACGCCGTGCTGGTCAAGCCGCACCCGCGCGCGGTGCTGCCGCTGGCTCTCACCGTGCAGATCGCGCGCCAGGTGCTCACCGAGGCCGGTTTCGACGCCAACCTGGTGGCGCTGGCCGCCGAGCGGCCCGGCGAGGGCATCGCCAAGACGCTCGCCACGCGCCCCGAGATCCGGATCATCGACTACACCGGCTCGACCTCCTTCGGCGACTGGCTGGAGGCCCACGCCCGACAGGCGCAGGTCTACACCGAGAAGGCCGGCGTCAACACGGTGATCGTCCACTCCACGGACAACTACAAGGGGATGCTCGCCAACCTGGCGTTCTCGCTGTCCCTGTACAGCGGCCAGATGTGCACCACCCCGCAGAACCTGCTCATCCCGCGCGAGGGCATCCACACCGACGCGGGCCCCAAGTCCTACGACGAGGTGGTCGCCGACCTCGCGCAGGCGGTGGATGGCCTGCTCGGCGACGACGCCCGGGCGAACGCCCTGCTCGGCGCGATCGTCAACCCCGACGTCAAGGCCCGTCTGGAGGCCGCGGCCGGGCTGGGCGAGGTCGCCCTCGCCTCCCGTGAGATCGTCAACCCGGAGTTCCCCGGCGCGGTCGTGCGCACCCCGGTGATCGTCAAGCTGGACGGTGCCAAGCCGGACGACGAGGCCGCCTACATGAGCGAGTGCTTCGGGCCGGTCTCCTTCGCCGTCGCGGTCGACTCGCTCACCGACGCCGTCGAGCTGCTGCGGCGCACGGTCCGCGAGAAGGGCGCGATGACCGTCGGGGCGTACACCACCGACAGCGAGGCCGCGCAGCAGATCGAGGAGGTCTGCCTGGAGGAGGCCGCACAGCTGTCCTTCAACCTCACCGGCGGGGTGTACGTGAACCAGACGGCGGCGTTCTCCGACTTCCACGGCTCGGGCGGCAACCCCGCGGCCAACGCCGCACTGACCGACGGTGCGTTCGTCGCGAACCGCTTCCGCGTGGTCGAGGTGCGCCGGGAGGCGTAGGTCCGGCGGGTGTGCCCCGGGGACGCAGGCACACTCCCAGCAGATGCCCCTCACGGGGGCGTGCGCCTAGCGGGGCGCGCCCCCGGTGACGCTCCAGTGGTACAGCGTCATGGCCACGCTGGTGGCCAGGTTGTAGCTGGAGACCTGGGGGCGCATCGGCAGCGCCAGCAACTGGTCCGCACGCGCGCGCAGGGCGGCGGACAGCCCGCTGCGCTCGGAGCCGAAGGCGAGGACGGCGTCGTCGGGGAGTTTCACGCCCCGGATGTCCTCGCCCTCGGGGTCCAGCGCGAACACCGGACCGGGCGGCAGCTCCTCGACGTCCAGCCGCTCCACGGCGGTCGCGAAGTGCAGCCCCGCGCCGCCACGCACCACCGTGGGATGCCAGGGGTCCAGGGTGCCGGTGGTGACCACGCCGGTCGCCCCGAAACCGGCGGCCAGCCGGATCACGGCCCCGGCGTTGCCCAGGTTGCGCGGGTTGTCCAGCACGACGACCGGTGCCCGCCGGGGCAGACGCGCCAGCGTCCGCAACTGTGCCTCCCGCGCCGGCCGCACGGCCAGCGCGGCCACGCCCGTGGGGTGCGGGCGCGGCACCAGCGAGGCGTACGTCGCTTCCGGCACCTCGGTCAGCAGCTCCCGCAGCGTCCGCCGCACGTCCGGGGCCAGCTCGTCGGCCAGCGCGAGGGCGGCGCCGCGGTCGGTGGCGACCGCCACCGGGACGCCCGCCCCGAAGCGCAGGGCGTGCTTGAGGGCGTGGAAGCCGTCGAGGAGCACCGCCGAGTCGGCCAGGCGCCGCCAGTCGGCCAGCGGATCGGTCATGCCGTAGAGCCTACGTGCGGCTGCTCCGCGGCCTCCGCCGTGCGCGGCCGCGGAAGCTCGCCCCTCGCCCCGCGCGCGAACACACGGTCACGCACGCGTGCCGCCGGCCTCTCCAGCCGGCGCAGGAACGACGTGGGCAGGAAGACGGAGTCCGCGACGATCATCGCGAGCGAGAAGAACGGCAGGCCGAGGACGACGGCGATCACGGCGTGCTCGGTCATCATGGCGGCCAGCAGCACGTTCTTCACCCGCCGGTTGAACAGGGTGAACGGGAAGGCGACCTGCACGATCACGGTCCCGTAGGTCACGATCAGCATCATCGTGCCGCTGGAGGACATCAGATCGGCCAGCCACGGCCAGGGCGTGAAGTAGTCCAGGTGGAGCGGGTAGTAGACGGCGGTGCCGTCCTGCCAGCGCGAGCCCTGGATCTTGTACCAGCCGGCCGTGGCGTAGATCAGACAGGCCTCGGCCATGATCACCACGAGGGCGCCGTTGTGCAGCAGGTTGGCGATCACGTCGAGCAGGACGCGCGGTTCACCGCCGCGCGAGCGCCCCCCGACGAGCCACCGCAGGCCGTGCGCCAGCCAGGCCGCCCACAGCAGGGCCGGTATCTCCCACTCCTGGGAGCCGAACCGGCCGCCCGCGGTCGCCATGACCAGCACCACGCCGAGCACCGCCCACAGCGCGGGCCCCACACGGTCCGCCACCCGCTCGCCACGCGCGTGTGCCTGCTCGGCCCGCCGCTCCCGGCGCGCGTCCAGCGACCACACCTGGCCGCACCGCGTGAACACGAGGTAGATCGACATCAGGTGCAGCACGTTGTCGCCGCCGTCACCCATGAAGACGCTGCGGTTCTGCAGCGACAGCACGCCGACCATGAACAGCAGCGACATGGTGCGGGTGCGCCAGCCGAGGGCCAGCAGTGCCGAGGCGACCACGGCGAGCACGTAGACGATCTCGAACCACATCCGGCTGTCGGACCACATCAGCACGGTGAACGCGCCGTTGGTGCCGATCAGCTGCTGGGCCAGGTCCCAGCTCCACGGGCCGTCGGGGCCGTACAGCTCGGCGCGGTGGGGGAACTCCCGCAGCAGGAACAGCAGCCAGGTCGAGGCGAAGCCGATCCGGATCAGCGCGGTCTGGTACGGGCCGTGGGCGGCTTCGGTGACGCGGGCGATCGCGCCGGACACCGACAGGGCGAGGCGGTTCACCGGGCACCTCCGGGGGTGTCGTCCTGCGCCACCGTCCACCAGGGCAGCACCCGGAACACCGGCTTCTGGGAGACCTTCTCACTGCTCCACCGCGGCGGGGCCACGGCGGTCGTACGGGAGCGGAACTGCACGCGCTCGACGGTTGCGCCGGCACCGGCCACGCCCGACCGGTCCAGGCGCAGCACCGCGATGCGGCGCAGGTACGTCTCGGACAGCGTGCCGCGCAGCCCCACGGGGCGGCTGTCGCCGGTGTGGCTGGCGGTGAAGAAGTCCCAGGCGCGCCGCAGCTCGTTCTGCTGGGTGTGGCTCGGCAGCGGGTTGTGCTCGATGGCCCGGCCGTCCTGCGCGGACAGCCCGTACCAGCCGGTGGTGCGCAGGTCGCCGCCCGCGGTGCGGATCTCGGCGCGGACCTCGACGGCGATGTTCTGCTGGAGGGGGTTGGGCGCGAACAGCTTCCAGTTCTGCTCGAACTCCGGGTAGATCCACTCGTCGACTGCCGTGCCGTGCTTGCGGCTGACCGTGTTGGCGGGCGCGACGTGCAGGAACACCATGCCTATCTGCACGCACACCGCCACCGCCACGACGGCGAGCGCCAGCGCGGCCCCCACCTGGTAGCGGGGGGAGAGCGCGGCGACGCCGGTGCGCGGGGGTGCGGGGGACGCCTCGGTCGTCCGGGCGTCGGCCGTCCGGGCGTCGGTGGCCTGCGGGTCGGCCGTCTGCGGGCCGGCTGTCTGCGCGTCGGCCGTCCGGGCGTAGTCGGCCGGTGGTACCTGCGGCACGGGCGGCCGCTCCCGGTCCGCCGGGCGGTCGTCCGATCCCGGCGGCGCGCTGCCGCCGCCGTACGCGTCGTTCCCGCCGTACGTGTCCATTCCGCCCCGTCTTTCGATGTCCTGATGTCCGGCCCTGCCGTGCCCGCCCGCGGCCCCTGCCCCGGCGCCTGCGGGGATACGGCCGCGGCGCGCCCGCACGGAACGGTACTCAGCCCCAGCGGCCCCGCACAGCCCCACCCCGCACGGCGGTCCCACCGGCCCGGCACGGACGGAGAACCCACCGGACCGGCACGGACACAGGACCCGAGCGCCGGCCGCTCGTCCTTCCGCGCCGGGCGCGGCCTTCGCGCGAGGTTTTCCACAGGGCCGGCCGCAGGTTGTCCACAGCGGTTGACACCTTACGACGCCCGTCCCACCATGGAATCGCACGGACCGAACGATCGGTCGGGAGCATGCCGGGTCAGCACCCAAGGTCGAGGGGGACCAGATGGCGACAGCAGCCGCGCACGACACGAGCCGCACCACGGCGCCCGGCGCCCAGGACGGCGCCGAGGCCGGATACGAGCGTGCCTTCGACGCCGCCGTGGCCGCCGACGAGCGCATCGAGCCGCGCGACTGGATGCCGGACGCCTACCGCGCGACGCTGGTCCGCCAGATCGCACAGCACGCGCACTCCGAGATCATCGGCATGCAGCCGGAAGCCAACTGGATCACGCGCGCGCCCTCACTGCGCCGCAAGGCGATCCTGATGGCCAAGGTCCAGGACGAAGCCGGCCACGGCCTGTATCTCTACAGCGCGGCCGAGACCCTCGGCACCGGCCGCGACGAGCTGCTCGACAAGCTGCACACCGGCCGCCAGAAGTACTCCTCGATCTTCAACTACCCGACGCTGACCTGGGCGGACGTCGGCGCGATCGGCTGGCTGGTGGACGGCGCCGCGATCACCAACCAGGTCCCGCTGTGCCGCTGCTCCTACGGACCCTACGCACGCGCGATGGTCCGTATCTGCAAGGAGGAGTCCTTCCACCAGCGCCAGGGCTACGAGCTGCTGCTCACCCTGAGCAAGGGCACGCCGGAGCAGCACGCGATGGCGCAGGACGCGGTGAACCGCTGGTGGTGGCCGTCGCTGATGATGTTCGGCCCGCCCGACGACGAGTCGGCGCACTCGGCCCAGTCGATGGCCTGGAAGATCAAGCGCCACTCCAACGACGAGCTGCGCCAGCGCTTCGTGGACATCTGCGTCCCGCAGGCCGAGAGCCTCGGTCTGACGCTCCCCGACCCGGAGCTGACGTGGAACGAGGAGCGGGGTCACTACGACTTCGGGGCGATCGACTGGTCGGAGTTCCGGGACGTCCTCAAGGGCAACGGCCCGTGCAACGACCAGCGCATCACCCAGCGCCGACGCGCCCACGAGGAGGGCGCGTGGGTGCGCGAGGCGGCCGCGGCCCACGCGGCGAAGCACACCGGCACCGGCGCCGGGACGCACACCGGCATCAGGGGAGTGGAGCAGGCATGACGAACACCGACTGGCCGCTGTGGGAGGTCTTCGTGCGCTCGCGCCGGGGCCTCGCCCACACCCACGCCGGCAGCCTGCACGCGCCCGACGCGGAGCTCGCCCTGCGCAACGCCCGCGATCTGTACACCCGGCGCGGTGAAGGCGTGTCCATCTGGGTGGTCCCCTCCGCGGCGATCACCGCGTCCTCGCCCGACGAGAAGGACCCGTTCTTCGAGCCGGCCGCCGACAAGCCGTACCGGCATCCGACCTTCTACGAGATCCCGGACGGGGTGAAGCACCTGTGACCACGACGGTTCCCGCCACGGCGGCCCTCGCGCTGGGCGACGACGCGCTGGTGCTCTCCCACCGCCTCGGGGAGTGGATGGGGCACGCCCCCGTGCTGGAGGAGGAGGTCGCCCTCGCCAACATCGCCCTCGACCTGCTCGGCCAGGCCCGGGTGCTGCTGTCGATGGCCGGCGACGAGGACGACCTGGCCTATCTGCGCGAGGAACGCGCCTTCACCAACCTCCAGCTGGTGGAGCAGCCCAACGGCGACTTCGCGCACACCATCGCCCGGCAGCTGTACTTCTCCACCTACCAGCACCTGCTGTACGGCCAACTGGCCACCGGCGACGGCCCGTTCGCCCCGCTCGCCGCGAAAGCCGTGAAGGAGACCGCCTACCACCGCGACCACGCCGAGCAGTGGACGCTGCGCCTGGGCGACGGCACGGAGGAGAGCCACGCCCGCATGCAGCGCGCCTGCGAGACGCTGTGGCGCTTCACCGGCGAGATGTTCCAGCCCGTCGAGGGCCTGGACGGCGTGGACCGTGACGCGCTGCGCGAGAGCTGGCTCGCCTCGGTCGGGGAGGTGCTCGCCCGCGCGACCCTGACCCTGCCCGAGGGCCCGCAGTCCGGGGCGTGGACGGCCGGAGCCGGCCGGGAGGGGCTGCACACCGAGTCGTTCGGCCGGATGCTCGCCGAGATGCAGCACCTGCACCGCAGCCACCCGGGGGCGTCATGGTGACGACCACCCCGCTCGAGGAGGAACTGCTCAGGATCGCCGGTGCGGTTCCCGACCCAGAGCTGCCCGTGCTCACCCTGGAGGAGCTGGGGGTCGTGCGGGCGGTACGGATGCGCGGCGCGGACGCGGTCGAGGTCGAGCTGACGCCGACGTACACGGGCTGCCCGGCGCTGGAGACCATGAGCACCGACATAGAGCGGGCGCTGCACGCGCACGGCGTGCGCGAGGTCACCGTCCGCACCGTGCTCTCACCGGCCTGGTCCACGGACGACATCAGTGACGAAGGGCGCCGCAAACTGCGCGAGTTCGGCATCGCGCCGCCGCGCGTCCGGCGGGAGGGCGGACCGGTCACGGTCGCGCTGGGGCCGACACGCACCTCGGGCGGCGAGGAAGCGGACCCGGTCCGCTGCCCCCACTGCGGCTGCGCCGACACCGAGCTGCTCAGCCGTTTCTCCTCCACCGCGTGCAAGGCACTGCGTCGCTGCCTCGCCTGCCGCGAACCCTTCGACCACTTCAAGGAGTTGTGATGGCCCGCTTCCACCGGCTCCCCGTGGCCGAGGTCGACCGGCTCACCGACGACTCCGTCGCGCTGACCTTCGCCGTCCCCGAGGAACTGCGCGAGGAGTTCCGGCATGCGGCGGGGCAGCACCTCGCCCTGCGCCGGATCGCCGACGGCACGGAGATACGCCGGACGTACTCCATCTGCTCCCCGGCGCCCGCGCCGGACGGACCGGGCCCGCGCACCCTGCGGATCGGTGTGCGGCTGGTGGAGGGCGGGGCGTTCTCCACGTATGCGCTGAAGGAGATCAACGTCGGGGACGAGGTGGAGGTGATGACCCCGGCGGGGCGCTTCACCCTCGACCCGGCGCCCGGGCTGTACGCGGCGGTCGTCGGCGGCAGTGGCATCACCCCGGTGCTGTCGATCGCGGCCACCGTGCTGGCACGCGAGCCGCGGGCCCGTTTCTGCCTGGTACGCAGCGACCGGACGTCCGCCTCGACGATGTTCCTCGAAGAGGTCGCCGACCTGAAGGACCGCTACCCGGACCGGCTGCAGCTGGTGACCGTGCTGTCCCGGGAGGAGCAGCAGGCGGGGCTGCCGTCCGGACGCCTCGACCAGGAGCGGCTGACCGGTCTGCTGCCGGCGCTGCTGCCGGTCGGTGAGGTCGCGGGGTGGTTCCTGTGCGGGCCGTTCGGGCTGGTGCAGCAGGCGGAGCGGGCACTGCGCGAGCTGGGCGTGGCCCGGGCCCGGATCCACGAGGAGATCTTCCACGTGGACGCGGCCTCCCCCACACCGGCCTCCGGCGCCCCGGCGCACAGCGCCGTCACCGCCCGCCTCGACGGACGCGGTGGCACCTGGCCGGTCCAGGAGGGCGAGACGCTGCTGGAGACGGTGCTGCGCAACCGGCCCGACGCGCCCTACGCCTGCAAGGGCGGCGTGTGCGGCACGTGCCGGGCCTTCCTGGTCTCCGGTGAGGTGCGCATGGACCGCAACTTCGCACTGGAGCCGGAGGAGACGGAGGCCGGCTACGTCCTCGCGTGCCAGTCGCATCCCGTGACGGAACGGGTGGAGCTGGACTTCGACCGCTGAGACGGCCTCGACGGCTGAGACGGCCCCGACCGCTGTGAGACAGCTTGCGGACGGCGGCCCCGGCCGACGGCGGCCCCGTCGGCGGGCTGGCCCGTCGGTGGGGCGGCCCGTCGGTGGGGCTGCCGTCGGCAGGGCGGACCGTGCGGAAGGCGTCGGGACGACGTCCGAACAACACCGGGACGGCGTCAGGACGACAGGCCGGTCCCTACAGGACGTGCCCGGGCTTGCCCTCGTCGGTGATCACGGGGCGGCCGGTGGCGGCCCACACCTGCATGCCGCCGTCGACGTTCACCGCGTCGATGCCCTGCTGGGCCAGGTACATCGTGACCTGGGCGGACCGCGCGCCCGAGCGGCAGATGACGTGGACGCGGCCGTCCTGCGGCGCGGCCTCGGTCAGCTCGCCGTAGCGGACCACGAACTCGCTGATCGGGATGTGCAGGGCGCCCTCGGCGTGGCCCGCCTGCCATTCGTCGTGCTCACGGACGTCCAGCAGGAAGTCGCCGTCCTTGACGTCCTTGGCCTCGACCGTGGGAACACCAGCTCCAAAACTCATGCACCCGACGCTACCGGACGCGGGCGACGGTCCTACGGCTGCTGCCCGACCAGCGCCGCCAGTTCCGTCTCACGGGCGGTGATGTCGCTCTGCAACTGCCCGGCGATCTCCACGAGCAGCTGGTCGGGGTCGTCCGGGGCGAGGCGCAGCATGGAGCCGATCGCGCTCTCCTCCAGTTCCCGCTGGAGCACCGTGAGCAGGTCCTTGCGCTGGGCGAGCCACTCCAGGCGGGCGTACAGCTCCTCGCTGGGGCTGGGCCGGCGCTCCGGCGGCACCGGGCCGGCCGCCCACTCCGCGACCAGCTCGCGCAGCTCGGTCTCGTCGCCACGGGCGTAGGCGGCGTTGACCCGGGTGATGAACTCCTCGCGCCGCACGCGCTCGCTCTCCTCCTGGGCCAGGTCGGGGTGGGCCTTGCGGGCCAGCTCCCGGTACAGCCGGCGCGCCTCCTCGCTGGGCCGCACCCGCTGCGGCGGCCTGACCTGCTGCTCGGTGAGCATCGCGGCCGCTTCCGGGAACAGCCCGGACTCGTCCATCCAGCCGTGCATCAGGTCCTCGACCCCGGGGATCGGTTCCAGCCGGGCCCGCAGCTCCCGCGCGCGGCGCTGGTCCTCGGGGTCGCCGGTGCGCTCCGCCCGGGCCTCGGCGATCCTGGCGTCCAGCTCCTCGATACGGGCGTACATCGGGCCGAGCCGCTGGTGGTGGAGGCGGGAGAAGTTCTCGACCTCCACCCGGAACGTCTCCACCGCGATCTCGTACTCGATCAGCGCCTGCTCGGCGGCCCGCACGGCCCGCTCCAGCCGCTCCTCGGGCCGCGACTGCTCAGCTTCCGGGGTCGTCACCCGGCCAGCGTATGCGCTGTGCCGGGCCCGCGCCGGTGACGAGGGTTTTGGTGCCGCTTATGACCGGCTTCTCCACGCTGTGGTCACCGTCACACACGCCCCGGCCACCGCCGTCGTGGTGTGGCGTCCCCCACCGTGACTCACACCCCCGCCACGGCGTTGCCTCCCCCACGGCGACTCACACCGCCCTCATGGCGTTGCTCCCCCCACCGTGACTCACACCCCCGTCTCCGCCGCGATCCTCCCCGTCCTGATCGCCGCCACCAGGTCCGTGTGGTCCGCCTCCGTGCGGTCGGCGTAGGCCAGGGCGAACGTGGCGATCGCCTCGTCCAGTTCCTCGTTCTTGCCGCAGTAGCCGGCGATGACGCGCGGGTCGGCGCTGTGCGAGTGGGCGCGGGCCAGCAGCGCGCCGGTCATGCGGCCGTAGTCGTCGACCTGGTCGGCGGCGAGGGCGGCCGGGTCGACACTGCCCTTGCGGTTGCGGAACTGCCGGACCTGGAAGGGGCGGCCCTGCACCGTCGTCCAGCCCAGCAGGATGTCGCTGACGACCTGCATGCGCTTCTGCCCCAGCACCACCCGGCGACCCTCGTGCTCCACGTCCGGCACCGCGAAGCCGGCGGCGGCCAGATGGGGCACCAGGGCGGACGGCCGGGCCTCCTTCACCTGCAGCACCAGCGGTTCGCCCCGGTGGTCGAGGAGCAGCACGACGTACGACCGCGTGCCCACGCTGCCCGTACCGACGACGCGGAAGGCGACGTCGTGCACCGCGTGCCGGGCCAGCAGCGGCAGACGGTCCTCGGAGAGGGTGGAGAGATAGGACTCCAGCGACGCGGCCACCGCCGCCGCCTCGGCGTCGGGTACCGCCCGCAGCACCGGCGGCGCGGGCACGAACCGGCGCCCGCCGTCCTCGGCCGGCTCCGTCGACTTCGCCGCGAAACGGCCGCTGGTGTTGGCCCGCGCCTTCTCCGAGACGCGCTCCAGCGTGCCGAGCAGATCGTGGGCGTCGGTGTGGGAGACCAGTTCCTCGTCGGCGATGGCGTTCCACGCGTCCAGCACCGGCAGCTTCGCCAGCAGCCGCATGGTGCGCCGGTAGGCACCCACCGCGTCGAAGGCGGCCTGGCGGCAGACGTCCTCGTCGGCGCCGGCCTCGCGTCCTGCGAGCACCAGCGAGGCGGCGAGCCGCTTCAGGTCCCACTCCCAGGGTCCCGGCACGGTCTCGTCGAAGTCGTTCAGGTCGATGACCAGTCCGCCGCGCGCGTCGCCGTACAGGCCGAAGTTCGCGGCGTGCGCGTCCCCGCAGATCTGCGCGGTGATCCGGGTCATCGGCGTGCGTGCGAGGTCGTATGCCATCAGGCCGGCGGATCCGCGCAGGAACGCGAACGGTGTGGCCGCCATCCGGCCGACCCGGATCGGCGTCAGTTCGGGCAGCCGGCCCTGGCTCGACTCCTCCACCGCGCTCACCGCGTCCGGACGGCCGGCGTCGAGATCCAGCTCGGCGTGCGCCCGGCGCGGCACCCGGCGGCGCAGCGCCTTGCCCTCCTCCTTCGGCGAGCCCGCCCCGGGCCACTCGGCGAAGCCCCGTACCCGGGGAAGCCGCCGCAGGGCGGCCGTCGCCGTCCCCTCCGCCCGCGTGGACGCCTTCGGCCCTCCCTGCACCTCGGACACCACCGCACCGATCTCGGTCACCGCGACCGCCTCCCCCGAACATCAACCGACGGGACATCAACCGATCGGACATCAACCGACCGGACATCAACCGACCGGACATCAACCGACCGAACCAGAGCCGCGCGGCACCAGCCGCGCGACCACCAACGCGTGGAGACCGTACAGCCGGTGGCCGGATCCCGTCAGACCTGGGGACGACTCGGCGGTTGTGGACAACCCGGGCCCCCTTTCCAGCCACCGGGCCGCCGGGAAATCCCGGTGCCCGGACACCGCCCGGCGGTGTAGAGATGGGGGCGATGACGACCTCGGACAAGACGACGCTCCAGGAGCCGCCACCCCCGATGCACGAGGGCGAGGCCTCCACCGATCCCGCCCTCGTCCGCCGCCTCCTGCGCGACCAGTTCCCGCGGTGGGCGCACCTGCCCGTCACCCGCCTCGCCTCCGGGGGGACGGTGAACGCGATCTACCGCCTCGGCGACGAGCTGACCGTCCGGCTGCCGCTGCTCGCGGGCGGCGCCGAGGACCTCGACGACGAGGCGCGCTGGCTGCCGCGGCTCGCCCCGCTGCTGCCGGTGCCGATCCCCGAGGTGGTCGCCCTGGGCGAGCCCGCCGAGGGCTACCCGCACCGGTGGGCGATCCACCGCTGGCTGGACGGCGAGGTCCTCCACGAAGGCGAGGCGTCCGACGACCTGGCCCGCGACCTGGCGGCCTTCGTCACCACCCTGCGCCGAGCCGCCGACCCCGCCCACACCGCCCACACCGCCGACTCCGCCCTCGCCGACGGCCCCGCCCACACCGCCGACGGCCCCGCCCACACCGCCGACGGCCCCGCCCACACCGCCGCCGACCCCTCCCACACCGCCGCCCACACCGCCCTCGCCGACGGCCCCCGGGCCTACCGGGGCGCCCCCCTGCGCACGGTCGACGACGGGACCCGCGCGGCGATCGAGGAACTGCGCCGCACGGACGAGCCCTTCGACGCGGACGCGCTCCTCGCCGCCTGGGACACCGCGCTTCAGGCGCCGGACTGGACGGCAGCCCCCTGCTGGACGCACTCCGACCTCATGCCAGGCAATCTGCTGGGCGCCGGCGGCCGGCTGGCCGGCGTCCTCGACTTCGGCACGGCCGGCGTGGGCGACCCGGCCGTCGATCTCATCCCGGCGTGGAACCTGCTCACGCCCGGCACCCGCCGCGTCTTCCGCGACGGTGCCGACACCGACGACGCCACCTGGGCGCGGGGCCGCGGCTGGGCCCTGTCCATGGCGGCGACCCAACTGCCGTACTACCGGCACACCAATCCGGTGATCTCCGCCAACGCCCGTTACGTCCTGCACCAGATCCTGGACGACCGCTGAGACCTTCCTCACAGCGGACCCGGCCGGATCCACGGCCGCACCCGGCCATGAAAACGACGAGAGGCCGGTCGTTGAACGACCGGCCTCTCGCCTGTTGTGCGCGAGGGGGGAGTTGAACCCCCACGCCCTTGCGGGCACTGGAACCTGAATCCAGCGCGTCTGCCTATTCCGCCACCCGCGCATTGCGTGTGTCCTCCGGCTCCGTTCCTTTCGGCCCGGCGCCTTCCGACACCCAGAACATTAGCACGTCGTCCGGGGTGGATTCACATCCCTTCCCGCCGGCCCCCGCCCCCGCCCCGCGACCAGCGCGGCCCGGCGCCCGCACCCCCTGAACAGCGCGTCCGGTGCCGCACCCCGGGCAGCGCCCCGGCACCCTGGGAGCCCCGCGCAACGGCCGCCGGCACGCCGGGCGCCCCGCGCAACGGCCCCCAGCAGCCTCATGCCCCGCGCAACCGCCCGCGGCGCCCCGACAGCCCCACACCCTCCGCGCAACCCCCCGCGCCCCTCAGGTCTCGGCCGCACCCCCGGCACGTATCAACCTCGTACCGGTCCCGGCCGTCCCCCTTCAGGCGGAGGGAGCGCACAGCCGGGTGCGGGACACTGGTTTGCGGCCGCCTCTACGATCCTGGGCAGAAGTACCCCGCAAGGGGTACGAGGCATCAAGGACTCACCGAGGTGTCGACACCCAGTCGACCGGGCCGACAGGGGGAACCAGCCGATCGACCGGCGCGTGGATACGATCAGTAAGCAGTACCAGGTAGGGCAGTACCCGCACGGCGGGCAGCAGGACGGCAGGATCGACGGAGGAGGTGCCCCATGGGAGTCCTGAAGAAGTTCGAGCAGCGCCTCGAAGGTCTGGTCAACGGCACCTTCGCCAAGGTCTTCAAGTCCGAGGTCCAGCCCGTGGAGATCGCCGGTGCGCTCCAGCGTGAGTGCGACAACAACGCGACCATCTGGAACCGCGACCGCACGGTGGTCCCCAACGACTTCATCGTCGAGCTCTCCACCCCGGACTACGAGCGGCTGAGCCCCTACTCCGGACAGCTCGGCGACGAACTCGCCGGGATGGTGCGCGACTACGCCAAGCAGCAGCGCTACACCTTCATGGGCCCGATCAAGGTCCACCTGGAGAAGGCCGACGACCTCGACACCGGTCTGTACCGGGTGCGCAGCCGCACGCTCGCCTCGTCCTCCAGCCAGCAGGCGCCCGGCGCGCCCGCGGCGGGGCAGCAGGGCGGCTACGGCTACCCGCAGCCCGGACGGCCGGCCGCGCACGGAGCGCCCGGCGCGCCCGCCGCAGCGCCCCCCATGCCGTCAGCCCCGCCGCCCGGCGGCCGCCCCGGCGGGTACGGCTACCCGCAGCCGGCGAGCCCCCAGCGGCCCCCGGCCACCGCGCCGGCGTCCGGCGGACGCACCCGCTACTGGATCGAGATCAACGGCACCCGCCACCAGATCTCCCGCCCGACGCTGGTGCTGGGTCGCAGCACCGACGCCGATGTGCGGATCGACGACCCCGGCGTGAGCCGCAGGCACTGCGAGATCCGGACCGGAACGCCCTCGACGATCCAGGATCTCGGATCCACCAACGGCATCGTGGTGGACGGGCAGCACACCACCCGCGCTACGCTCCGCGACGGCTCGCGGATCGTCGTGGGCAGCACCACCGTTATCTATAGGCAAGCCGAAGGGTGAAGCGGGGGCAATGTCAGAGCTGACCCTCACGGTCATGCGGCTGGGTTTCCTGGCCGTCCTGTGGCTGTTCGTGATCGTGGCCGTGCAGGTCATCCGCAGCGACCTGTTCGGAACGCGCGTCACACAGCGCGCCGCCCGGCGGGACGCCGGCCGGCCGCAGCAGGCCCAGCGCCAGGCGCCACCGCAGCAGCGCCAGCAGCAGGGCGGCGGCCGCCAGCGCCGTAACGCCCCCACCAAACTCGTCGTGACCGAGGGCACGCTCACCGGCACCACCGTCGCGCTGCAGGGCCAGACCATCACCCTGGGCCGGGCGCACGACTCGACGATCGTGCTGGACGACGACTACGCCTCCAGCCGCCATGCCAGGATCTACCCGGACCAGAACGGTCAGTGGATCGTCGAGGACCTGGGCTCCACCAACGGCACGTACCTCGACCGGACGCGGCTGACGACCCCGACGCCGATCCAGCCGGGCGCGCCGATCCGCATCGGCAAGACCGTCATCGAGCTGCGGAAGTAGTGCTACGTCATGAATGAGCGCGAGCGGAGCGAGCACGCAGCGGCGGTTCACACCCCGGACCCCGGCGCGCTCCCGACCGGAGGGTGGGCAGTGTGGCTCGACACGACCGGCTGCATGCGGAGCCGACGGGCGAGGTGGGCATGAGTCTGTCACTGCGCTTCGCCGCCGGATCGCACAAAGGCATGATCCGCGAGGGCAACGAGGACTCCGGGTACGCCGGTCCCCGGCTGCTCGCGATCGCCGACGGCATGGGCGGGCAGGCGGCCGGTGAGGTCGCCTCCTCCGAGGTGATCTCCACCATCGTCGCCCTCGACGACGACATCCCCGGTTCCGACATCCTCACCGCGCTCGGCGCCGCCGTGCAGCGCGCCAACGACCAGCTGCGGCAGATGGTCGAGGAGGACCCCTCGCTGGAGGGCATGGGCACCACGCTCACCGCCCTGCTGTGGACGGGCCAGCGCCTCGGCCTGGTGCACGTCGGCGACTCCCGCGCCTACCTGCTGCGCGACGGCGTCCTCACGCAGATCACGCAGGACCACACCTGGGTGCAGCGTCTGGTCGACGAGGGCAGGATCACCGAGGAAGAGGCCACCACCCACCCGCAGCGCTCGCTGCTGATGCGCGCCCTCGGCAGCGGCGACCACGTCGATCCGGACCTGTCGATCCGCGAGGTGCGGGCCGGCGACCGCTATCTGATCTGCTCCGACGGGCTGTCCGGAGTCGTCTCCCACCAGACGATGGAGGACACCCTCGCCAGCTACCAGGGCCCGCAGGAGACCGTGCAGCAGCTGATCGAGCTGGCGCTGCGCGGCGGCGGCCCCGACAACATCACCGTGATCGTCGCCGACGTCCTGGACCTGGACACCGGTGACACGCTCGCCGGGCAGCTGTCCGACACGCCGGTCGTGGTCGGCGCGGTCGCCGAGAACCAGCACCACCACCACGACAACGGCATCATGCAGACGCCCGCCGGCCGCGCCTCCGGGCTGGGCCGGCACGCCGCGCCCGGTGGTGGCGGCGGTGAGTTCGGGCCGCCCGGCTCGGGCGACACCACCGGCTTCATCCCGGCCGGCAGCTTCGGCGACTGGGACGAGGACGACTTCGCCAAGCCGCGCAAGAGCCGCAGGTGGATCAAGAGATCCCTGTACTCGGTGCTGGCGCTGGCCGTCATCGGCGGCGGCCTGTACGGCGGCTGGCGCTGGACCCAGACCCAGTACTACGTCGGCGCCAAGGACGAGCACGTCGCGCTGTACCGCGGCATCAGCCAGGACCTGGCGTGGGTGTCGCTGTCGAAGGTGGAGACGGACCACCCCGAGATCGAACTCAAGTACCTGCCGCCCTACCAGCAGAAGCAGGTCAAGAACACGATCGCGGAGGGCGACCTCGCCGGTGCCCGCAAGAAGGTCGACGAGCTCGCCGTGCAGGCCTCCGCCTGCAAGAAGCAGGCCGAGCGCAACGCCGCCGAGAACGAGCACAACGCGAAGACGGGTCAGGGCGAGGCCGGAGGCACCACGGGAACCACTCCCGCCTCCTTCACGTCCAAGGTCACACCGACCCCTTCGGCCACAGGAAAACCGGGCACGAAGACCCCGTCGACCCCGTCCACCTCACCGACCCCCACCGCCCATCCCAGCCCCGGCCCCAGCCTCTCGGAGGAAGAGCAGAAGGTCGTCTCGCTGTGCGGTAAGCAGTAGGCAAGCCGTGAGAGGCCCTGTCACACGATGAGCAGTACTACCAACACGTCGTCGCACCACACGTCCACGATCGGCGCCATCGGCGCGCCGAGCCGGCGCAACACCGAGCTCGCGCTGCTGGTCTTCGCGGTCGCCATCCCGGTGTTCGCCTACGCCAACGTCGGGCTCGCGATCAACGACAAGGTGCCCGCCGGTCTGCTGAGCTACGGCCTGGGCCTCGGCCTGCTGGCCGGCGTCGCCCATCTCGTCGTCCGAAAGTTCGCGCCGTACGCGGATCCGCTGCTGCTGCCGCTGGCCACGCTGCTCAACGGCCTGGGACTGGTCGTCATCTGGCGGCTGGACCAGTCGAAGCTGCTGCAGTCCATCAAGCAGGCCGGCACCGCGGCGCCGCGGCAGCTGATGTACACCGCGATGGGCATCGCGCTGTTCATCGTCGTGCTGATCTTCCTCAAGGACCACCGCGTCCTGCAGCGCTACACCTACATCTCCATGGTCGGCGCGCTGTTCCTGCTGCTGCTGCCGCTGGTGCCGGGTCTCGGGCAGAACATCTACGGCGCGAAGATCTGGATCTCCGTGGCCGGTTTCTCCATCCAGCCCGGTGAGTTCGCCAAGATCGTGCTGGCGGTGTTCTTCGCCGGCTATCTGATGGTGAAGAGGGACGCGCTCGCGCTCGCCAGCCGCCGCTTCATGGGCCTGTACCTGCCGCGCGGCCGTGACCTCGGCCCGATCCTGGTGGTCTGGTTCATCTCCATCCTCATCCTGGTCTTCGAGACCGACCTCGGTACCTCCCTGCTGTTCTTCGGCATGTTCGTGATCATGCTGTACGTCGCCACCGAGCGGACCAGCTGGATCGTCTTCGGTCTGCTGATGTCCGGTGCCGGCGCGGTCGGCGTCGCGAGCTTCGAGCCGCACGTCCAGCAGCGTGTCCAGGCCTGGCTCGACCCGATGAAGGAGTACACGCTCTCCCGGCAGGGCGTCGCCGGCCACTCCGAGCAGGCGATGCAGGCGCTGTGGGCGTTCGGCTCCGGCGGCACCCTCGGCTCCGGCCTCGGCCAGGGCCACAGCGACCTGATCCGGTTCGCCGCCAACTCCGACTTCATCCTCGCCACGTTCGGCGAGGAGCTGGGCCTGGCCGGCCTGATGGCGCTGCTGCTGATCTACGGCCTGATCGTGGAGCGCGGCGTGCGCACCGCCCTCGCCGCCCGCGACCCGTTCGGCAAGCTGCTCGCCATCGGCCTGTCCGGCGCGTTCGCGCTGCAGGTGTTCGTCGTGGCCGGCGGTGTGATGGGCCTCATCCCGCTGACCGGTATGACGATGCCCTTCCTGGCGTACGGCGGTTCCTCCGTCATCGCCAACTGGGCCCTGATCGGGATCCTGATCCGGATCAGCGACACCGCGCGCCGCCCGGCCCCCGCGCCCGCCAGCAACCCCGACGCCGAGATGACCCAGGTGGTCCGTCCGTGAACAAGCCCCTGCGCCGCATCGCGATCTTCTGCGGCCTCCTGGTCCTCACCCTGCTGATCCGGGACAACTGGCTGCAGTACGTCAAGGCCGACTCGCTCGCCACCGACAAGGACAACCGCCGCGTCACCATCGCCCGCTACTCCACCCCGCGCGGCGACATCATCGTCGGCGGCGGGGAGGCGATCACCGGCTCGGCGAAGACCAGCACCAGCGGGCTGAACGACCTGAAGTTCAAGCGCACCTACAAGAACGGCCCCATGTGGGCGCCGGTCACCGGGTACGCCTCGCAGGCCTTCGGCGCCAACCAGCTGGAGTCCCTGGAGGACGGCATCCTCACCGGCACCGACGACCGGCTGTTCTTCCGCAACACCCTCGACATGGTCACCGGCAAGGAGAAGCAGGGCGGCAACGTCGTCACCACGCTCAACGCCGCCGCGCAGAAGGCCGCGTTCAACGGCCTGAAGAAGCAGGGCGGCAAGGGCGCCGTCGTCGCGCTGGACCCGGCCACCGGCAAGATCCTCGCGCTCGCCTCCTACCCGTCGTACGACCCGTCGGCCTTCGCCGGCAACTCCGACGACGACGCCAAGGCCTGGCAGAAGCTGCAGAAGAAGGAGAACGCCGCCGACCCGATGCTGAACCGGGCGCTGCGCGAGACCTACCCGCCGGGCTCCACGTTCAAGGTGGTCACCGCGGCGGCCGCGCTGGAGAACGGGCTCTACCCGGACGCGGACACCAAGACCAACTCGCCGCTGCCGTGGATCATGCCGGGCACCACGACCCCGCTGAAGAACGAGGGCAACATCCCCTGCGAGAACGCCACCATGCGCGAGGCCCTGCGGGTCTCCTGCAACAGCGTCTTCGGCAAGATCGGCGCCGACCTCGGCAACGACAAGATGCTGGCGGAGGCGAAGAAGTTCGGCTTCGACGCGGAGCAGTTCACGCCGGTGCGCTCCAGCGCCTCGGTCTTCTCCGACGACATGAACAAGTCGCAGACCGCGCTGTCCTCCATCGGCCAGTTCAACACCGCGGCCACCCCGCTGCAGATGGCCATGGTCGCCTCCGCCGTCGCCAACGACGGCAAGCTGATGAAGCCGTACATGGTCGACCAGCTCCAGACGTCGAACCTCGACCCGATCGAGCAGACCGACCCGCAGGAGCTGAGCCGGCCGCTGTCGCCGAAGAACGCGCAGGTCCTGCAGTCGATGATGGAGACCGTCGTCAAGGACGGCACCGGTAAGAACGCGCAGATCGACGGCGTCACCGTCGGCGGCAAGACCGGTACCGCCCAGCACGGTGTGGAGAACAGCGCGAACCCCTACGCCTGGTTCATCTCCTACGCCAAGCTCGCCGACGGCAGCTCCCCGGTCGCCGTCGCCGTGGTCGTGGAGGACGAGAACGCCAACCGGGACGACATCTCCGGTGGCGGTCTCGCCGCCCCCATCGCGAAGAGCGTGATGGAGGCGGTCATCAACAACAAGAAGTGAACCGGATCACGTCGTCTGCACATTGCCGCACGTTGCGATACCGGTCCTGTATCGGGTGACGGGCTTGGCCAGGTCACACAAACCGATCCGGGTACGGTAGGCCCGGACGACAGCCTCCGGCCGCACGGGCGTGCCGGTCGGGACCGATGGAGAGGGCTGGTAGGTAGCTATGGAAGAGCCGCGTCGCCTCGGCGGCCGGTACGAGCTGGGCCAGGTGCTCGGCCGTGGTGGCATGGCGGAGGTCTACCTCGCGCAGGACACCCGCCTCGGCCGCACGGTGGCGGTGAAGACGCTGCGCGCGGATCTCGCGCGTGACCCGTCCTTCCAGGCCCGTTTCCGCCGGGAGGCCCAGTCGGCCGCCTCGCTCAACCATCCCGCGATCGTCGCGGTCTACGACACGGGCGAGGACTACATCGACGGGGTCTCGATCCCGTACATCGTCATGGAGTACGTCGACGGCTCCACGCTCCGTGAGCTGCTTCACTCCGGCCGCAAGCTGCTGCCGGAGCGGACGCTGGAGATGACCATCGGCATTCTCCAGGCCCTGGAGTACTCGCACCGGGCGGGCATCGTCCACCGCGACATCAAGCCGGCCAACGTCATGCTGACGCGCACCGGCCAGGTCAAGGTGATGGACTTCGGCATCGCCCGCGCCATGGGCGACTCCGGCATGACGATGACGCAGACCGCGGCGGTCATCGGCACCGCGCAGTACCTGTCGCCGGAGCAGGCGAAGGGCGAGCAGGTCGACGCCCGCTCCGACCTGTACTCGACGGGCTGCCTGCTGTACGAGCTGCTCACGGTACGGCCGCCGTTCGTCGGCGACTCGCCCGTGGCAGTGGCCTACCAGCACGTACGGGAAGAGCCGCAGGCCCCGTCGGTCTTCGACCCCGAGATCACGCCGGAGATGGACGCGATCGTCCTGAAGGCCCTGGTCAAGGACCCGAACTACCGCTACCAGTCGGCCGACGAGATGCGCGCCGACATCGAGGCGTGCCTCGACGGCCAGCCGGTCGCCGCCACCGCCGCCATGGGCTCGGTGGCCTACGGCGGCTACCCCGACGACCAGCACACGACCGCGCTGCGCTCCGACGGCGGCCCCGCCGGGGCGACGACGATGCTGCCGCCCATGAACCCGGACGACGGCGGCTACGGCTACGACGACCGTCCGGACCGGCGCCGCCAGAAGAAGTCCAACACGTCCACGATCCTGCTGGTCGTCGCGGCGATCCTGGTCCTTGTCGGCGCGATCCTGATCGGCAAGTACATCTTCACCGGCAAGGGCGTCGGCAACGACCAGGTGCCGGTGCCGCAGTTCATCGGGATGTCGCAGGCCCAGGCGCAGAAGATCGCCGAGAACTCGGACCTCAAGCTGGCCGCGACCGAGAAACCCTGCGCCGACCAGGCCAAGGGCAACATCTGCTCGCAGGACCCGGCGGCCAAGACCGAGGTGGACAAGAACACCACGGTCAACATCGTGGTCTCGACGGGCGCCCCGAAGGTGGCGGTGCCCAGCGTGCTCGGCAAGAGCTTCGACGACGCGAAGGCGCTGCTGGAGGGCGACCAGTACCAGTTCAAGGTCGAGAAGAAGACCGAAATCTCGGCCGAGGACCCGGGCACGGTCCTCCGGCAGGACCCGGGCCTGGGTGACGAGGTCGAGAAGGGCACCACGATCACCCTCACGGTCGCCAAGGCCGAGGAGAAGGCGACGGTCCCGGACGTCACCGGCCAGTCCTGTGACGCCGCCAAGGCCCAGATGCAGGCCAACAACCTGACCGGCAACTGCACCGAGCAGGAGACCCAGGACCCGAACCAGGTCGGCAAGGTCATCTCGACCACGCCGGGCCCCGGCCAGGAGATCAGCAAGGGCTCCACGGTCCAGATCGTCATCGGCAAGGCCCAGCAGAACCAGCAGACCCAGGTTCCGCCGATCCAGGGCCAGCGCCTGAAGGACGTCAAGAAGGCCCTGAAGGACGCCGGTCTGCAGGTCGGCAACATCCAAAACTCCTCCGACGACAACGCCGTGGTCATCAGCTCCGACCCGCCCCCCGGCAGCACGGTCAACCGGGACACTCCGGTCAACCTGACCACCTTCGGCGGCGGAGGCAACAACGGCGGCAACAACGGTGGCGGCACCCAGTTCTTCGGCGGAGTGACGGGCTAGCCCACACGCCACCGGCCGTCCCACCGGCACCAACACCGGCACGACGAAAGCCCCGGCCCCCTCACGCGGAGGGTGCCGGGGCTTCGTCGTACCGTCAGCCCGCCAGTTCCTTCGGAGGGGTGCGGGCGCTGTCGACCTTGTCGACGCGGACCAGTTCGCCCCACACCACGTAGCGGTAGCGGGAGGTGTAGACGGGAGTGCAGGTCGTCAGGGTGATGTAGTGGCCCGGCTTGGTTTTGCCGGACTCCTTGGGGACCTGGCCGAGGACCTCGACGTTGTACTTCGACGTCTCGGGAAGGACGGCGTACACCTTGTAGACGAACCACTTGTCCTTCGTCTCGAAGACGATCGGGTCGCCCTTCTTCAGCTTGTCGATGTTGTGGAACTTCGCGCCGTGCCCGTCGCGGTGCGCGGCGAGGGTGAAGTTGCCGTCCTTGCCGGTCGTCGGCAGCGTCGCCTTGACCGGGTCGATGTAGTAGCCGGCGACACCGTCGTTGAGGACGTCCGTGGTGGTGCCCTTCTCGACCAGCACCTCGCCGTTCCTCATCGCGGGCACGTGCAGGAAGCCGATGCCGTCCTTGGTGTCGAGCGCCCCGGGCCCGGTGTCCTTCCGGGCCCAGTGCTCGCGGACCTTGTCGGCCTGCCGGCCGGCCGCCCGGTCGGCCACGACGTTGGTCCACCACAGCGAGTAGACGACGAACAGGCCGAGCACCAGGCCCGCCGTGATGAGGAGTTCACCGAAGACGCTCACCGCCATGGCGATCCGGCCGGTGCCCCGGCGACGCCCCGCCGGTCGAGGGGACGACGTCCCGGTGTCCTCTGCGGTCGCTGCCACTGTCCCTAGCCCTAACTGACGAGCGCATCCGGCTTGCCCTTGCTGCGCGGCCGTTCCTCGACCATCTTGCCCCAGACGATCAGCCGGTACTTGCTCGTGAACTCCGGCGTGCATGTCGTGAGGGTGATGTAGCGGCCGGGTGCGGTGAAGCCCGAGCCCGGCGGTACGGGATCGAGCACCTTGGTGTTGCTGGGCGACGTCACCGGCAGCGTCGACGTCATCTTGTACACGTAGTAGGTGTCCTGCGTCTCGACGACGACCTCGTCGCCGGGCTGGAGCCGGTTGATGTAGCGGAACGGCTCGCCGTGCGTGTTGCGGTGGCCGGCCAGTCCGAAGTTGCCGGTCCTGTCCCCCGGCATCGCCGTTTTCAGCGGCTCCTCGCCGTAGTGGCCGACCATGCCCTTGTCGAGCACCCGCTTGGTGCTGACGCCCTCGGCGATCGGGACGACCACGTCCAGCTTGGGGATGTGCAGGATGGCGAAGCCCTGTCCGGGCTCGAAGACACCCGGGCTGCGTTTGCCGTTCGCCCAGTCCTGCTGGAGGCTGTTCGCCTCCTGGCCGGCCTGCGCGTGGGCGCGCACGTTCGTCCACCACAGCTGGTAGGTGACGAACAGCAGCATCAGCACGCCGGTCGTGATGAACAGCTCCCCGATCACCCGGCTCGCGATGACACCGGGGCTGGGTTTGCGGGCCCTGGCGAGCCGCCTCGCCTCGACGCGGGAGCGGGGAGCGGGGCCCTGCCCGTCCTGCGGAGCGTCCTGCCCGGTCGCGGCGGAGCCGTGCCGGCCCCCGCGACGCCGCTTGGCGGCCTTCCTGCGGGCCGCGCGCCCGCCGGGTGTGACTCCGGTGGCTCCAGAGGCAGATGAGCCCTCAGAGGCCGATATGGGGCCCCGTTCGCGCCCACGCCCCGGCGGCTGCGCCACCCGTAGCGCCACCGTCTCGTCGTCGAAAGGCACCCCGGAGGGTTCGTACGCCTCGGACCCGTACCTCTCGTACGCCGCGGATCCGTTGGCATCGGCCCCGTCGGCCTCGGCCCCGTGGGGCTCGGGCCCGTAGGCCTCGGCTCCGTCGGCCCCGGGCCCGTACGCCGTGGAGGGATACGGCTCGGCTGGGTGCCCCCCGTTCCCGTACCTCTCGTTCCCGTACAGCTCGTCCCCGTACGTCCCGTCCTGCGCCCCGTACGGCGACGTGCCGTAGGGCTCGTGCGGCGCGGAGCCGTACGAGTCCTTGCGCTCGGGGCGCAGCGCGGTCACGCCGTGGCCCTGCCCACCACCGGGGCGAGCCCCGCCGACCTCGCCACCGCGCCTTCGTCGCCGCACTCCACCAGCCAGTTGGCCAGCATCCGGTGCCCGTGCTCGGTGAGCACCGACTCCGGGTGGAACTGCACGCCCTCGACGGGCAGTTCGCGGTGCCGCAGGCCCATGATGATCCCGTCCTGGGTGCGGGCCGTGACCTCCAACTCGGCCGGCACCGTCGGCGGCTCGGCCGCCAGCGAGTGGTAGCGGGTCGCGGTGAACGGGGAGGGCAGCCCGGCGAAGACGCCGCGGCCCTCGTGCTCGACCAGCGAGGTCTTGCCGTGCAGCAGCTCGGGCGCCCGGTCCACCACGCCGCCGTACGCGACCTGCATCGACTGCATGCCCAGGCAGACGCCGAAGACGGGGACACCGGTCGCGGCGCAGTGCCGGACCATCTCGATGCAGACGCCGGCCTCCTCCGGCTTGCCCGGGCCCGGCGACAGCAGCACGCCGTCGAAACCGTCCTGGGCGTGGGAGGTCGCCACCTCGTCGTTGCGCAGCACCTCGCACTCGGCGCCCAGCTGGTAGAGGTACTGGACCAGGTTGAAGACGAAGCTGTCGTAGTTGTCGACGACGAGAATGCGCGCGCTCACTGGTTGTCCACCGTCACATCGTTGAAGGGAAGCAGCGGTTCGGCCCACGGGAAGACGTACTGGAACAGGAGATAGACCACGGCCACGACGAGCACGATCGAGATCAGCGCCCGCACCCACGCGTTGCCCGGCAGATGCCGCCAGATCCAGCCGTACATGCCGTCCCTTCCGTTTCCCCACGGCACCGTCACTCACGCCGTACCGGAACCAGACTAACGGCGCGGCGCCCCCGGATCCCGTGCGTCCGCAAGGTACCCGCGCGAGGCGTGCCGGTGGTGCCTCGGTTTCACGTGAAACCGAGGCGAGAGGGGCCCTTACGGCTCCACGGGCTTGGCGTAGTGGAGGTCCACGGTGCCCGAGTAGCCCGGCAGCGTCACCGTCCCGTCCTCGGCGACCTTCCAGCCGAGGCCGTAGACGTTCACATAGACCATGTAGTTCTGGATCGCCGGCGACTCGGCGAGCGCCTTCTGCAGCTTGTCGGGATCCCCGACCGCGGTGATCTTGTACGGCGGCGAGTAGACGCGGCCCTGGAGGATCAGGGTGTTGCCCACGCAGCGCACGGCGCTGGTGGAGATCAGCCGCTGGTCCATCACCTTGATGCCCTTGGCGCCGCCCTGCCACAGGGCGTTCACCACCGCCTGCAGGTCCTGCTGGTGGATCACCAGGTAGTCCGGCTGCGGCTCGGGATAGCCGGGCAGCTTGGCGGTGGCGTTCGGCGGGGCGTCGTTCAGCGTGACGGTGATCGCCTTACCGGTGACCTTCTGGGTGCCCGCGCGCTTCTCCAGCCCCGCGAGCTTGTCGTCCTGGGCCTTGGTGCTGCCGTCGTCCCGCTCGGCCAGCGCCTCCACGTCACCGCGCAGCGCCGCGTTGGCGTCGTCCAGCTCCTTGTTCTTGCGGCTGCGCTCCTGGATGAGGTCGGACAGCTTCAGCAAGGACGTGTCCGTCCGGATATTGGTGCCCTTGGCCGTGTTGAAACTCGTGATGAACAGGAGCCCGGCGAGGGCGAAAACGGCGATCGTGAGCACCCGCACGGGCCGGAAACGGGGCCCGCGGGCAGGGCTGGATCCCGTCGGGGGAGAGTCGGCAGAATTGCTCAACGTACCCTTATCTCCTTCGGCGCCGCGGAAGCACTACGCTAACGGACGCCCGGGGGAGCACTCAGTGTCCCCAGTTACGCTGCCCCGAGCCCGACCCGTTCCCTGCGCGGCCACGCAGCGCATCGACAGGAGAGACCCTCGTGCCGAAGTCACGTATCCGCAAGAAGGCCGACTTCACGCCGCCTCCGGCGAAGCAGGCGACGAACATCAAGCTGGGCACCCGGGGCTGGGTCGCACCGGTCATGCTGGCGATGTTCCTGATCGGCCTGGCCTGGATTGTCGTCTTTTACGTGACGGACGGCTCGCTGCCGATCGACAGCCTGGACAACTGGAACATCGTGGTCGGTTTCGGCTTCATCGCCGCCGGGTTCGGCGTCTCCACGCAGTGGAAGTGACGGCCACGGGCCGGTGAACTCAGCTCTGCCCACGGCTATCCGCTGAGTTATCCACAGGTCGTGCATTTATCCACACCCGGCCTGGGGAAAAGAAACGACGATCTGTGGATAACTCCTCGCGGCTTGACGCTGGTACGACTGACACACTGCTTGCCGCACACCTGTTCGCCCCCTTCCTGACCTGCGCAAACCCGGGTCGGTGACAGGGGGCACAGCTGTTCTGGCACGCTGTGCACAAGATCGGGCACTAGTTGTGGACAACCAGTCGCTCAGGTGAGCTGGGACGTTCTCAACAGGGTCATCACCACGACGGCGGCGAGCACCACCGCACAGCTGCCGTACTGCACCAGCGCCCGCCGCTCCCGGGGCGCGTGCACCATGGCGTACCCGACGAGGACACCGGCGACCAGGCCGCCGATGTGGGCCTGCCAGGCGATGCCCCCGACCCCGAAGGTGATGACCAGGTTGATCGCCAGCAGCGCGAGCACCGGCCGCATGTCGTACTTGAGGTGGCGCATCAGTACAGCCGTCGCCCCGAACAGTCCGAAGATCGCTCCGGAGGCACCCAGTGACGGCTGGGCCGGGTCGGCGACGAGATAGGTGAGCGCGCTGCCGGCCAGCCCGGAGACGAAGTACAGCGCGACATAGCGTGCCCGGCCGAGGGCCGCCTCCAGGGGGCCGCCGATCCACCACAGGCTGAGCATGTTGAACAGGATGTGGACATAGCTGCCGTGCAGGAACATCGCCGTCAGCATCCGGTACCACTGCCCCTCGGCGACGCCCTCCACCCCGCCGAGTTCCGGGACGTAGGCCCGGCCCAGGAGGAAGAAGCGGTCCTCGAAGGCGGCACCGACGGCCTGCTGCACCAGGAAGACGGCGAGGCAGAGCCCGATGAGGATCTTGGTGACCAGGCGGGGGTCCGCGGTGACCGTGCCACCGGCGAGCGTGCGCGGGCGGGACGCCGCCGTGGCCGCGCGGCCCTCGCGGGCGGAGGAGCCGCGGACGCAGTCGGGGCACTGGAAACCGACCGAGGCGTCGACCATGCAATCCGGGCAGATCGGCCGCTCGCAGCGGGTGCACCGGATGCCGGTCTCGCGCTCGGGATGCCGATAGCAGGTCGGCAGGCTGCTGCGCGCGTCCTGCGGGCTGCTCGGCGCCTGGTCCATGAGATCCCCTCGGTCGTCGGGTACGCATCCGGTGCCACTCGGGTACAAAAGGAACCGCCCTGCTCATCCTTACGGACGAGCAGGGCGATTGGTTCCCTTCGGGAGCTGCCGGACCTCCGGCGCGTCCTCCTGCCGGAGCCCTGCTCAGCCTTCGCGGGACTCCACGACGACCGACTCGATGACGACGTCCTGGAGCGGACGGTCGGTGCGCGGGTTGGTCTGGGCCCCGGCGATCGCGTCGACCACCTTCTGCCCGGCCTGGCCGGTGACCTCGCCGAAGATGGTGTGCTTGCGGGTCAGCCACGCCGTCGGGGCGACGGTGATGAAGAACTGCGAGCCGTTGGTGCCCGGGCCGGCGTTGGCCATGGCCAGCAGGTAGGGACGGTCGAAGCGCAGGTCGGGGTGGAACTCGTCCGCGAACTGGTACCCCGGGCCACCGGTGCCGTTGCCCAGCGGGTCGCCGCCCTGGATCATGAAGCCGCTGATCACCCGGTGGAAGATCGTCCCGTCGTAGAGCCTGGCCTTGGTCTTCTGACCGGTCTCCGGGTGGACCCACTCACGCTCGCCGGTGGCGAGTTCGACGAAGTTCCTGACCGTGGCCGGCGCCTGGTCCTTGAAAAGCCGGATCTCGATGTCGCCGTGGTTGGTCTTCAGGGTGGCGTAGAGCTGCTCAGCCACGATGTGCCTTCCGTTGTCTTTCTGTGACTACCCGATCCTCGCACGGTCCGTCCCGCGCGTCGCCTTCCCGAGCGGAAGCAGGGATTTCGGCCACGGGCCCACCACCCCGGCGAGCGAGTCCTGCGGGACGGGAGCGCGCCGGGCCGATCCGTGGCATTGTCGACGACAAGCTCCGTTGAATCCCGTTCGTCCGCTATTCGCCCGCGATCGCGTTCTTCGGCACCCGGATGCGCGTCCCCGCATGCCGGAGAGCACACGGGCAGGCATGATCCGCAAAAGGGTGGAAAGTCGATTTACCGTACGCCACCGAGGAGGAGGAACCCGTGACCCGCATCGACAGCGTGCGCGCCGCGACCGGTTCGGCGAAGGACAGCGTGCTGCACGCCGCGGAAGTGGTGGCGCCCTACGCCGACACCGCCAAGGAGAGGGCCGCGCACTACGCGCACGAGGCACGCGTACGGCTCGCGCCCAAGGTGACGCTGGCCGCCGAGCAGGCCCGCGCCCAGTACGGCGTCCATCTGGCGCCCCGAATCGAGCAGGCCCGCGTGCAGGCCATGACGCATGTGCCGCCGAGGGTGGACCAGGCGGCCCAGGAGGCCGCCGTACGCACCCGCAAGGCTGCCCGTCAGGCCGCCGACTACTCCCGGCCGATGATCGAGCAGGCGGTCGCCGCGGCCGGCCCCGTCCGCGACGAGGCCGCCGCCCGGGGCGCCGCCGCGCTGGCCGCACTGCGCGGACAGGTCTCGCCCAAGGAGATCCAGAAGCTGGCCCGCAAGCACCGGCGCCGGGCCCGGGCCGGCCGGATCGCGAAGGTGCTGGCGGTGGCCGGCGCCGTGGCGGGCGGGGCGTTCGCGGCATGGAAGTGGTGGGACAAGCAGGCCAACCCGGACTGGCTGGTCGAGCCGCCCGCCGCGACCGAGGTGCCCGAGTCGGGCCGTCTGACCTCGGTCGACGGCAGCGGCGACAGCGCGCTCGACCCGGAGGTCCAGGCCAAGGAGGCCGAGGAGGAAGCGGCCCGCCGCGACGACGAGGGCTGAGACACCGCACGACGGAACAGCACGACGGAACAACCCGACGGGGCAGGCGACTTGCAGGACGAGGTCACCTGCCCCGCAGTGTTGCCCCGGCGGGACCGGCTGCCCCCCTGACCGGCCGCACGACGGCCCGAGCAACCCCGCGCGCCCGGCCGCGCTCCGTCCCGCCCGGCGGAGGCACGAAAAAACGCCCCCCGATCTGCGTCACCGCAGGTCGGGGGGCGTTTCCAGGTGGAGCCTAGGGGAGTCGAACCCCTGACATCCGCCATGCAAAGACGGCGCTCTACCAACTGAGCTAAGGCCCCTCAAAAGAAGCGTCCGGCCGGAAGAACCGCGATCCGGTGGGCGCCGCAGACCAGAGTACCGGGTCCACCCGGGGATCTCGCAAAAAGATTGGGGGGTCCCCGTAGTCGACCACGCTCCGTAAGATGCTCGGCGTGGTTCGCGGCAGCGAACCGCCGTTTTGGGGAAGCGATGGGGAGACGCAATGGACGCCGCACAGCAGGAAGCCACCGCAAGAGCGCGGGAACTGCAGCGGAACTGGTACGGGGAGCCGTTGGGGGCGCTCTTCCGTAGGCTCATAGACGACCTGGGTCTGAACCAGGCCCGGCTCGCGGGGGTGCTGGGACTGTCGGCGCCGATGTTGTCCCAGCTGATGAGCGGCCAGCGGGCGAAGATCGGTAATCCGGCGGTCGTCCAGCGGGTGCAGCTGCTGCAGGAGCTGGCGGCGCAGGCGGCGGACGGCAGCGTCAGCGCCGCCGAGGCCACCGAGCGCATGGAGGAGATCAAGAAGTCGCAGGGGGGCTCGGTGCTCAACAACACCACGCAGACGACCAGCACTTCGGGCGCGCCGACGGTCAAGCGGGTGGTCCGCGAGATCCAGTCGCTGCTGCGTTCCGTGGCCGCCGCCGGGGACATCATCGAGGCCGCGGACACCCTGTCCACGACCCACCCGGAACTGGCCGAATTCCTCCGGGTCTACGGCGCCGGCCGCACCTCCGACGCGGTCGCGCACTACCAGTCCCACCAGAACTGACCCTCCCGGCCCGTCACCGAACGGGAGCGACGGCCGGTCACGGGGGTTCGCCGGTCGGTCGCCGAGGGGGTTCGGCGGCCGGTCGCGGGGGATGCAACGGGGGTGACCCGAGGGGGAGGAGCGGCGCGCAGCGATGGGTGAGGTCTTCGCCGGGCGGTACGAGCTGGTCGATCCGATCGGACGGGGCGGCGTCGGCGCCGTATGGCGGGTCTGGGACCACCGTCGCCGTCGCTACGCGGCCGCCAAGGTGCTCCAGCAGCGCGACGCGCACGCGCTGCTGCGGTTCGTGCGGGAGCAGGCGCTGCGGATCGATCACCCGCACGTGCTGGCGCCCACCAGCTGGGCAGCCGACGACGACCAGGTCCTGTTCACCATGGACCTGGTCACGGGCGGCTCGCTGGTCCATATCGTCGGCGACTACGGCCCCCTCCCCCCGGCCTTCGTCTGCACGCTGCTCGATCAGCTGCTGTCGGGTCTGGCCGCGGTGCACGCCGAGGGGGTGGTCCACCGGGACGTCAAGCCCGCCAACGTCCTGCTGGAAGCCACCGGCACCGGCCGGCCCCGGCTGCGCCTGTCGGACTTCGGCATCGCGATGCGGCTGGGCGAGCCGCGGCTGACGGAGACGAACCTCGTGGTGGGAACGCCCGGTTACCTCGCGCCCGAGCAGTTGCTGGGCGCCGAGCCGGACTTTCCGGCCGATCTGTTCGCCGTCGGTCTGGTGGCGCTGTATCTGCTGGAGGGCGCCAAGCCAGACGCCAAGGCGCTCGTGCAGTACTTCACCGAACACGGCACCCCCGGTGCGCCCAAGGGCGTTCCCGAGCCGCTCTGGCAGGTCGTGGCCGCGCTGCTGCAACCCGACCCGCAGGCACGTTTCCGCACGGCGACGGGGGCGCGCAAGGCGCTGGCCGCGGCCGTCGAGCTCCTGCCGGAACCGGGGCCCGACGACGAGCTGATCGAGATCTTCGACCAAGTCGGTCCCCTGCCGCCGGGGTTCGGACCGCACGGCCCGCTCGCCGATCCGCGGGACGTGACCGTCGTACCGCCGCGTCCTGCACAGGCCGCGTTTCCGGAGCAGACCGTCTCCCGGGCGCAGGTCCTGGCCCAGGAGCAGGCCCTGGCCCGGGAGCAGACCGTGTCGAGGGGAGAGACCCTGTCCCGGGGGGAGGCCCTGTCCCGGGGCCAGGGCGTCTCATGGGAGCAGCCCGCCTCAGGGGCACAGACCGCCCCGGGAGCGCAGGTCGCCCCGGGAGCGCAGATGGCCCCGGACGCGCAGGCGGCCCCAGGGGCACAGGCCGTTTCCGGGGCGCAGGCCGTGTCAGGAGCCCAGGCCGTCTCAGGGCAGCAGCCCGGCGACGCACCCACTGTCGACACGCCCACCCACGTCCTGCCCGTCGTCCGGTACCGCGCCGACCCCGCCACCGCGTCGTACACCACACAGGAACCCCGGAGCTCCCCCAGGGCTGTGGACACCCCGGCCCCGGCCCCGGCCACGCGCCGCCGGCGCCGCCCCGGGCCGCCCGCCCGGGTCGCCGTGCCGCTGCTGCTGCTCGCCCTCGTCTGCTACGCCGTCGGGTTCTGGGCGCTGGCCCGCGTCTGACCGGCCCGGCGCCGCGCCAGCACCGTCCAGCCGCCGAGCACCGCCAGCAGCAGGGTCCCGGTGCCGATGCCGGCCACGGCGACGGCTCTGAGCACGGGGTCACCGGACGTGCCGCCGCCCCCGGCTCCGCCCGTGGCCCCGAAGACGTCCCCCGGTGACGGCCGCCCCGCGTAGTCCGGCCCCGCCTGCGGCTCACCGTCCACGCGCACCCTGAGCGTCAGCGGCAGCGCTCCCGGGCCGAGCCGGTCGGCCACGCGCGCCGCCAGGTGCACCACCAGGTAGTACGACCCGGCGAACCGCATCGCGCCGACCGTGTCCCGCACGGAGTACCGGTTGCGGTAGGCGACCGGCGGCACGGGCGGCAGGGCCGCCGACTTCTGGGCGCCGTCGTAGCCCACGCCGACGTCGGTGACGTGGCCGCGCACCGGGTTGAACAGCGCCAGCTCCAGAGCGCCGACGGTGTAGCCGCCCCGCTCGGCGGTGCTGCCCAGCTCGGCGCCGGCGGACAGCCGCTGCCCCCACTCCACGGGCACCTTGTAGTAGAGGGACTGCCCGGGGCGTACGGCGGTCTGCCAGACGCCCTCGCCGACGAGCGGCGCCGTGGCGAACCCGGCGCCCGCCGGGCGGCTCGCCGGGGTCCCCGACGGGGGTGCGGCGGACGCCGAGTTCCAGGCCGTGGGGGCGTCGGTGGGGCCGGGCCGGGCGAGGGGCGGCTCGGTGGCGGCGGTCAGCTCCAGGGCCCACGGCTGAGGCGAGGACGCGGTGGCGGCGGACCGGCCGGCCCGTTCCACGACGACGTAGTACGCCCCGGCGCCGCGGCACGCCGACCGGCCGGAGGTGCCGGTCTCCCGTGCGCCCCAGGCCGTCACGGGACGCGGGCTGCGGGACGCGCCGAACAACTGCGTGTCATAGGAGCAGGCGCGCCCGTCGGCGTCCTGGACGGACACCTTGAGGCCGTCCGAGGCGGAGACCTCGGCGTCCCCCGGTGGGACGGCCGTGGCGGAGACGTACGCGTTCGACGAGCCGTCCAGGTCGAGCCGGAAGTAGACCGGGCCCCTGCCGGTCAGCGTGGAGCGGTAGCTGCGTCCCGGCGCCAGGCCGGCGGCCTCCCCGGTGCCCTGCGCGGCGGCGACGGTACGGGCCCCGGGGTCGTACGCGTAGGAGCCCGGTACCGGAGGGGCGGGCGCCGCCTGTACGGGTGGGGCCGTCGCCAGCCCCATGCCCAGGACCAGCAGCGCAGCCGCCGTACGCCCTCCCATACGCGCCCTCTCCCCGTTCCGCAACCGGACCGTGCCCATCCTGCCCCGGCACTCCCGCGCCCATCCGGGGTATCGCGCAATTCGCGCCGCCCGGCCCCGGCAGCACAAAACCCCGACCGCTCGGGCGGCCGGGGTCTGCTGAATTCGGTGTCGGGTGGTCAGGAACCCGTGGGCACGGAGTCGGTCGCCTCCGTCCACAGGTCCTGCTCAGCGCGATCCGCCTGAATCTGGCGGTACACGAGGAGCCCGCCGATGGCGGCCAGTGCGACCAGGAGCAGCTTCTTCACCGCGCAACCTCGTCTTTCGTTGACGTAAGGGACCTCTGGCGCCCGACTATACACACCGGCCGATACCGATCGGTGACCTGCGTCGGGGCACCAACTGGCCATACGAAGCGGCGCGATGGAAGCGGATCCCGGCCCGGCGCCCCGGCGCCCCGCCGACCCACCACCCCGGCGTCCCATGGACCCGCCGACCCGCCGTACCGCCCCGCATTACCACCGTTCCCGTCGCGGCGCTCGTCGAGGCCCCGCACGGGGCCCCGCGCGGTCGGTACGTCCATCCGAGTGGTGTTCATCGGAACATCGACGCGCCACGGGCGTCGGTCCACCACTTCGCGATCCCCATACACATCATGAGGAAAGTACGCAAATCGCCCAACCCGAAAGTGAGGGGATCATGGCCCAGAACCAGGTCAAGCAGCTGTGGACGGTCATCGTGACCGCCTTCCTCGCGCTGTTCACGGCGCTCGGACTCGTCACCACGACCGCCGCCGCGGCGGTACCGCAGAGCGAGGCGCCGCGCAACAGCAGCAGCGACGACGCGGCGACCGCCCCCGAAGCGGCGGCACCGCCACTGCCCACCTGGTCCTGGCTCCACGCCCGGTCCCTTCCCCCGACGATGAAGCAGCGCATCCGGGCCGAGGCCCACGGGAAGTCCCCCAGCTGCCGCCACCGGCCGCTCGACGACACGGCGGCGACCGACGAACAGTGCGACAGCGCCGACGTCCCGGAACGGGCCGCCATCCCCGCACAGCAGCGCCCCATGATCCCCCTGCAGCGCTGACAGCGCCGCGCACGGCGCCCACGCCGTGCTCCCACCAGCACCTTTGACGTGACGGCGATTCGCGTACAACCGCACGCGCAACACCGGCCCGGCCGCTCGCAAGAGCCGCCGGGCCTCGCCGTGTGTACGGCCAGGACCGGGACGTCAGTGATGCCGGTACTGGTCGGTCATGTTCGGCGCCTGGCCGTGGAGCGTGAGGGCGTTGAAGGACACCCGGTCGTCGCGGGCCTGGAGCCGGCGGGTCTGCTCGATGCGCAGCCCGTCGGCGTTGTGCGTACCGCTGTTGCGCCGGCGCAGCAGCACGACGATCAGCGTGCCGACCACGCCGCCGAGCAGCCCGAAGAGAACACCTATCGCGATCACACGCCCCCCAGATGACACCCCATGTGACCCGCCATGCGGAAAGACCTCCGATCCTAGCCGGAGAACGTTCCCGAGCATCGGCTGATGTCGGCCAGAAATGCCGAAGACCCCCAGCCTTCACCGGCTGGGGGTCTTCGTGTCTGGTGGGGCTAACAGGATTTGAACCTGTGGCCTCATCCTTATCAGGGATGCGCTCTAACCAACTGAGCTATAGCCCCGCCGCGCTCTGCGGTGTATGTCCCGCGCGCTGACTCCTGAAGATTAGCGCACGAGGGGCGCAGTCCCAAAATCGGTTGTCCGCGACCTGCTCACTCGTCCTCGGCGAGCGTCAGCTCGACGCCGCCGACGAAGCCCGCGGAGAGGTTGTAGATGAACGCGCCGAGGGTCGCGAGCGCCGTCGCGAGGACCACGTCGATGACCGCGATGATCGTCGCGAACATCAGCACATGGGGGAGCGACAGGAAGGACTGCAGGTCGAAGCCGTTCGACTCGTTGGAGCCGGTCGCCTCCGAGATCGTGCCGCCGACCGTGGAGAACACGCCCATCGCGTCCATCACCATCCACAGCACCGCGGCGGCCACGACCGTGCAGATGCCGAGGGCGATGGAGAGCAGGAAGCTGACCTTCATCACCGACCAGGGGTCGGCCTTGGCCACCCGCAGCCGTGCCTTGCGCACCCGGGGCGTCGTACGGACTCCGGTGCGCGGGCGGCGTACGGCGTCCGACTGGTAGGCCTGCGGCGGGTGGTAGGGGTCGCCGCTCTGCTGCCCCTGGCGCTCGTCGGGCAGCGGCGAGGCCGGCTGCTGGCCTCGGGTGTCCGTCACGGTTCCCCCCTGGGATCCCTGGGTGTCGGAAGAGGGCGCGCCCTTGGCGGGCGCCTTGATCGCCTGGAGGTTGGTGGTCTGCGGGTCGTGCGCAGGGCCGTTACCGGCTGAGGCGTGCGCGGCGGAGCCACGGCCGCCGCCGTCCGTTCCCGTACTGGTACCGGTCGGTCCGGCGCCCGTGGCTCCGCTCACGCTGCTCACTCCTCGTGCTACTCGGCCGAGGGCGACTCACCCTCGTCCGTGCCGGTGGTCGCGGCGTCGTCGGCGATCTCGTCCACGGCCACGTCGCCGTCGACTTCCTCCGCCTCACGCCCCGCCTCGGCGTTACGGGCGATGCCGACCACGGCATCGCGCTTGCCCAGGTTGATCAGTTGGACGCCCATGGTGTCACGGCCCGTCTCCCTGATCTCGTTGACTCGCGTACGAATCACACCGCCCGAGAGGGTGATGGCGAGGATCTCGTCGGTCTCCTCGACCACCAGCGCGCCGGCCAGCGAACCGCGGTCCTCCACGATCTTGGCGGCCTTGATGCCGAGGCCGCCGCGGCCCTGGACGCGGTACTCGTCGACGCGGGTCCGCTTCGCGTACCCACCGTCAGTGGCAGTGAACACGAACGTACCGGGTCGCACCACATTCATCGAGAGCAGTTCGTCTCCCTCACGGAAACTCATGCCCTTGACGCCCGAGGTCGCACGGCCCATCGGACGCAGCGTGTCGTCCGAGGCGGTGAACCTGATCGACTGCGCCTTCTTGCTGATCAGCAGCAGGTCGTCGTCGGCCGAGACCAGCTCCGCGCCGATCAGCTCGTCGTCGCCGCCCTCCTCGCGCTCACGGAGGTTGATGGCGATGACACCGCCCGAGCGCGGCGAGTCGTAGTCCTTCAGCGGAGTCTTCTTCACCAGGCCGGACTTGGTGGCCAGCACCAGGTACGGCACCGCCTCGTAGTCGCGGATGGCGAGGATCTCGGCGATCGCCTCGTCCGGCTGGAAGGCGAGCAGGTTCGCCACGTGCTGGCCGCGCGCGTCCCGGCCGGCCTCGGGCAGCTCGTAGCCCTTGATGCGGTAGACGCGGCCCTTGTTGGTGAAGAACAGCAGCCAGTGGTGCGTGGTGGAGACGAAGAAGTGGTCGACGATGTCGTCTTCCTTCAGCTTCGTGCCCCGTACGCCCTTGCCGCCGCGCTTCTGCGCCCGGTAGTCGTCGGTCTTGGTCCGCTTGATGTAGCCGCCGCGGGTGACGGTGACGACGATGTCCTCTTCGGCGATCAGGTCCTCGATGGACATGTCGCCCTCGTAGGGGATCAGCTTCGTCTTGCGGTCGTCGCCGTACTTCTCGACGATCGCGGCCAGCTCCTCGCTGACGATGCCGCGCTGACGGACCGGCGAGGCGAGGATCGCGTTGTACTCGGTGATCTTCGCCTGGAGCTCGTCGTGCTCCTGGACGATCTTCTGCCGCTCCAGGGCCGCCAGGCGCCGCAGCTGCATCTCGAGGATCGCGTTGGCCTGGATCTCGTCGATCTCCAGCAGGTCCATCAGGCCGTGGCGGGCGACGTCGACGGTCTCACTGCGCCGGATCAGCGCGATGACCTCGTCGATGGCGTCGAGCGCCTTGAGCAGACCGCGCAGGATGTGCGCGCGTTCCTCCGCCTTGCGCAGCCGGAAGCGCGTACGGCGGACGATGACCTCGATCTGGTGCGTCACCCAGTGGCGGATGAACGCGTCCAGCGACAGCGTGCGCGGTACGCCGTCGACCAGCGCGAGCATGTTCGCGCCGAAGTTCGTCTGCAGGTCGGTGTGCTTGTACAGGTTGTTCAGGACGACCTTGGCGACCGCGTCCCGCTTGAGCACGATGACCAGGCGCTGGCCGGTGCGCGAGGACGTCTCGTCGCGGACGTCGGCGATGCCGCCGATCTTGCCGTCCTTCACCAGGTCGGCGATCTTCTGCGCCAGGTTGTCGGGGTTCACCTGGTACGGCAGCTCGGTGACGACCAGGCACTGCCGGTTCTGGATCTCCTCGACCTCGATCACCGCGCGCATGGTGATCGAACCGCGGCCGGTGCGGTAGGCCTCCTCGATGCCCTTGCGGCCCACGACGAGCGCGCCGGTCGGGAAGTCGGGGCCCTTGATGCGCTCGATCAGCGCGTCCAGCAGCTCCTCGTGCGAGGCCTCGGGGTTCTCCAGGTACCACTGGGCACCGGCGGCGACCTCGCGCAGGTTGTGCGGCGGGATGTTGGTCGCCATGCCGACCGCGATGCCGGCGGAGCCGTTGATCAGCAGGTTCGGGAAGCGGGAGGGCAGGACGGTCGGCTCCTGGGAGCGGCCGTCGTAGTTGTCCGTGAAGTCGACGGTCTCCTCGTCGATGTCGCGGACCATCTCCATCGACAGCGGCGCCATCTTGCACTCGGTGTAGCGCATCGCCGCGGCCGGGTCGTTGCCCGGCGAGCCGAAGTTGCCGTTGGAGTCGACCAGCGGCATCCGCATCGACCACGGCTGGGCCAGGCGGACCAGGGCGTCGTAGATCGAGGAGTCGCCGTGCGGGTGGTAGTTGCCCATGACGTCGCCGACGACACGGGCGCACTTGTAGAAGCCGCGCTCGGGACGGTAGCCGCCGTCGTACATCGCGTACAGCACGCGGCGGTGGACGGGCTTGAGGCCGTCCCGGACGTCGGGCAGCGCACGCGAGACGATGACGGACATCGCGTAGTCGAGGTACGAGCGCTGCATCTCCGTCTCGAGCCCGACGGGCTCGACACGCTGGGCGATGACGCCGTCACCTTCGGGGGTGACGGGGGTGTTCTCGTCGGCCATTGCTGGTGAAGATCCTTCCTGGTGCGGTCAGCTGAGACCGACTCAGATGTCGAGGAAGCGGACGTCCTTGGCGTTGCGCTGGATGAACTGCCGGCGTGCCTCGACGTCCTCGCCCATCAGCACCGAGAACAGCTCGTCGGCCTGCGCGGCGTCGTCGAGGGTGACCTGGCCGAGAACGCGGTGCTCCTGGTCCATGGTGGTCACGCGCAGCTCCTCGGCGTTCATCTCGCCGAGACCCTTGAAGCGCTGGATCGAGTCCTCGCGCACCCGCTTGCCGCGCTGGCGGCCCATCTCCAGCAGCGCGTCGCGCTCGCGGTCGGAGTAGGCGTACTCGATGTCGTCCTTGCCCCACTTGATCTTGTAGAGCGGCGGGCGGGACAGGAACACGTGCCCGGCCTCGACCAGCGGCCGCATGAAGCGGAACAGGAAGGTCAGCAGCAGCGTGTTGATGTGCTGGCCGTCGACGTCGGCGTCCGCCATCAGGATGATCTTGTGATAGCGGAGCTTCTCGATGTCGAAGTCCTCGTGCACACCCGTGCCGAAGGCGGAGATCAGCGCCTGGATCTCCTGGTTCTGCAGGATCTTGTCGATCCGCGCCTTCTCGACGTTGAGGATCTTGCCGCGGATCGGGAGGATCGCCTGGTACTCCGGGTTGCGGCCGGACTTGGCCGAGCCGCCGGCGGAGTCACCCTCGACGATGAAGATCTCGCACTTGGTGGGGTCGTTCGACTGGCAGTCGGAGAGCTTGCCGGGCAGGGACGCCGTCTCCAGCAGGCCCTTGCGGCGGGTCAGGTCACGGGCCTTGCGCGCGGCCACGCGCGCGGTGGCGGCCTGGATGCCCTTGCGGATGATGTCCGCGGCCTCGTTCGGGTTGCGGTCGAGCCAGTCGGTGAGGTGCTCGTAGACCGCCTTCTGCACGAAGGTCTTCGCCTCGGTGTTGCCGAGCTTGGTCTTGGTCTGCCCCTCGAACTGCGGCTCGCTCAGCTTGACCGAGATGATCGCGGTCAGACCCTCGCGGATGTCGTCACCGGTGAGGTTGTCGTCCTTCTCGCGCAGCAGCTTCTTGTCGCGCGCGTACTTGTTGATCAGGGACGTCAGCGCGGCGCGGAAGCCCTCTTCGTGGGTGCCGCCCTCATGGGTGTGGATGATGTTCGCGAAGGAGTACACGCCCTCGCTGTAGCCGCTGTTCCACTGCATCGCGACCTCGAGGGACAGGCTCTTGTCCTTGTCCTCGGCCTCCAGGTCGATGACGGTGGGGTGGACCACCTCGCCCTTGCGGGCGTTGAGGTACTTCACGAAGTCGACGATGCCGCCCTCGTAGTGGTACGTGACGGTCTTCGCCTCGTCCTTCTCGTCGGCGCCCGCCTCGTCCGCCCCGGCGGTGGCCTTCGCCGACTCACGCTCGTCGGTGAGCTTGATCGTCAGGCCCTTGTTGAGGAACGCCATCTCCTGGAAACGCCGCGACAGCGTCTCGAAGGAGTACTCCGTGGTCTCGAAGATGTCCGGGTCGGCCCAGAAGGTGACCGAGGTGCCGGTCTCCTGCGTCGCCTCGTGCTGGGCCAGCGGCGCCGTGGGGACGCCCATCTTGTAGTCCTGCGTCCAGCGGTGCCCGTCGGTCCTGACCTCGACGGAGACCTTGCTGGAGAGGGCGTTCACCACGGAGACGCCCACGCCGTGCAGACCACCGGAGACCGCGTAGCCGCCGCCGCCGAACTTGCCGCCCGCGTGCAGGACCGTCAGCACGACCTCGACGGCCGGCTTGCCCTCGGAGGGCACGATGCCCACGGGGATGCCGCGGCCGTTGTCGACGACGCGCACTCCGCCGTCGGCGAGGATCGTCACGTCGATCGTGTCCGCGTGGCCGGCCAGCGCCTCGTCGACGGAGTTGTCGACGACCTCGTACACGAGGTGGTGCAGTCCGCGCTCGCCGGTCGAGCCGATGTACATGCCGGGTCGCTTGCGGACCGCGTCCAGACCCTCGAGGACGGTGATGGCGCTGGCGTCGTACGAGGCCGTGACCTCACCGCTCGAGGTGCTCGCCGCGTTGTCCGCGCCGGCGTCGGTGGACGGGATGTTCTCGTTGGGGTTGCCGGAATCGGCCACGAAGCGCCCTTTCTGGCACAGCACAAGCCAGGCTCCTGGGGGTTCCCCCTGTGCAGGAGGGTTGCCGGAGCGGCTGCGGCATGGTGCGTTGGTAAGCCTTGATCAGCGTTGCTCAGCGTTTCCCGGACGGTCCCCGTGGTTGGGGCGGGATCGGCTTCCAGTCTACCGGTAGCACTGACATCGATGGGGGTTTGCCGGTACCTGAGTCCCGATGTGGCGCCCTGAACCGGCCTCTTCCGACTCCCGATATACGGAAGGGGGCTCCAAGAGGCTCACAGCGGCACTCAGCGCCTCGGGCTGTCAACCCTTTGCTACTCGTGAGTCAGATGTCGTTTCGTACGCTTATGCGGCGATTTTGTGTGTCTTGCCGTGCACGCGTGCGTGCGTTCCGTACGCGAGGGTGGGCAGCACCGCGCGGGGCCCGGCCCGCACGCGCGGAGAGGTGTGGATTCGGTGTGACGTCCCTCACTCGGGCACGCCGGCGCGGTCCGCGGGCGCACTCAGCCGTAGGTGTCGCCCGGCCCGGAGCTGCCGGGGGCGCGCAGGGGACCGTAGCGGCGCACCGGGCCGCTCGGGCCCAGCACCTTGATCATGCGGACGGCGCCCTGCCCCAGGTCCTCGTTGAGCCGCGCGACCAGCGTCGGCGCCAGCAGCCGCAGGTTGGTCGCCCAGGCCGTGGAGTCGCAGCGCACCACCAGCACGCGCTCGTCCTCGTCGTACTTCTCCGGCACGCAGTGCTTGGCCACGTCCTCGCCGACGATCTGCGGCCAGCGGCCCATGACACCGCCCACCGCGGCCGGTGTCTCCCAGCCCCGCTCGGTGATCAGCCGGTTGATCGCCGCACCGAGCGCCATCGGGTCGCGCCCGTCGGCGCGCGCGCCGGAGCGCAGGCCACCACGGCGCGCCTGCTTCTTCTGCTGCGCCGCGTCGCCACGCGCGCGTGCGGCCTCCTTCGCGGCGCGCAGCGCCACGCGCGCGAGGTCGACACCGGACGGCTCGGGCGCCTTCTCCGGCCGGTTCTCCGGCTGCTGTGCGGTCATACGCGCGTCACCTCGCCGTCCGCCACCGCGTACCGCGCTCCGCTGAGCACGTGCGGTACGTCGTCGTCGACCGCCGCCGTCACGAGCACCTGCTCGCCGGGCGCCACCAGCTCCGCCAGCCGCTCCCGGCGGCGGGCGTCCAGCTCCGCGAAGACGTCGTCGAGGACGAGCACCGGCTCGTTGCCCTCGGCGCGCAGCAGGTCGTAGGAGGCCAGGCGCAGGGCGAGGGCGTAGGACCAGGACTCGCCGTGCGAGGCGTAGCCCTTGGCGGGCAGCTGGCCGAGCTTGAGCATCAGGTCGTCGCGGTGCGGGCCGACGAGGGTGACGCCCCGCTCGATCTCCTGCTTGCGGACGTCCGCGAGCGCCGCCATGAGCTGCGCGTAGAGGTCCTCACGCGCGTGTGCCTCGCCGGGCGCGGACGGCTTGTACTCCAGAGCGATCGGCCCGCCGCCCGGGGCCAGCTGCTCGTACGCCTTGTCGGCCAGCGGCTGGAGCGCGGCGATCAGGTCCAGGCGCTGGGCGAGCAGTTCGGCACCGGCGCGCGCGAGGTGCTGGTCCCACACGTCGAGCGTGGACAGGTCCATGGAGCGGCCGCCGTGCCGGCGGGCCAGCGCGGCCGTCTTGAGCAGGGTGTTGCGCTGCTTCAGCACGCGCTCGTAGTCGGAGCGCACGCCCGCCATGCGCGGGGAGCGCGCGGTGATCAGCTCGTCCAGGAACCGCCGCCGCTCTCCCGGATCGCCCTTGACCAGGGCGAGGTCCTCCGGCGCGAACAGCACGGTCCGCACGATGCCGAGGATGTCCCGCGGCCTCACCTGCGAGGAGCGGTTGATGCGGGCGCGGTTGGCCTTGCCGGGATTCAGCTCCAGCTCGACCAGCTGCTGCCGCTCACCCTGCCGCACCTGGGCGCGTACGACGGCCCGCTCGGCGCCCATGCGCACGAGCGGGGCGTCGGAGGCGACGCGGTGGCTGCCGAGGGTGGCGAGGTAGCCGACCGCCTCCACCAGGTTGGTCTTGCCCTGCCCGTTGGGGCCGACGAACGCGGTGACGCCGGCCTCCAGCGGGACCTCGGCCCGGGTGTAGGAGCGGAAGTCGGCCAGCGACAGATGCGTGACGTGCATGGTCGTTCGCCGACCTCCCCAGCCTTCGGGTAGTGCTTGTACTGCTTCTCGCGGCGCGCCGTGCCGGCGCGCGTTTTCCGGCGCGCCTGTCGGGCGCGCTACTTCTTCTCGACCGCGTGGCCGCCGAACTGATTGCGCAGCGCCGCGATCATCTTCATCTGCGGCGAGTCCTCCTGGCGGGAGGCGAACCGCGCGAACAGCGACGCGGTGATCGCCGGCAGCGGCACCGCGTTGTCGATCGCGGCCTCCACAGTCCAGCGTCCCTCACCGGAGTCCTGTGCGTAACCGCGCAGGCCCTGAAGGTGCTCGTCCTCGTCGAGGGCGTTCACCGCGAGGTCCAGCAGCCAGGAGCGGATGACCGTGCCCTCCTGCCAGGAGCGGAAGACCTCGCGGACGTTCTCCACGGAGTCGACCTTCTCCAGCAGCTCCCAGCCCTCGGCGTAGGCCTGCATCATCGCGTACTCGATGCCGTTGTGGACCATCTTCGCGAAGTGGCCCGCTCCGACCTTGCCGGCGTGCACCGCGCCGAAGTCGCCCTCCGGCTTGAGCGCGTCGAAGACCGGCTGGACCTTGGCGACGTTCTCGGCGTCGCCGCCGTACATCAGGGCATAGCCGTTCTCCAGGCCCCAGACGCCGCCGGAGACCCCGCAGTCGACGAAGCCGATGCCCTTGGCGGCCAGCTCCCGCGCGTGCTTCTCGTCGTCCGTCCAGCGGGAGTTGCCGCCGTCCACCACCACGTCACCGGGCTGCAGCAGCTCGGCCAGCTGGTCGATGGTCGACTGGGTGGGCTCGCCCGCCGGGACCATCACCCACACCACGCGCGGGCCGGAGAGCTTGCCCGCAAGCTCCTGAAGGCTGTGGACATCCGCGACGTCGGGGTTGCGGTCGTATCCGATGACGGTGTGGCCGGCGCGGCGGATCCGCTCGCGCATGTTGCCGCCCATCTTGCCGAGGCCGACGAGACCGAGCTCCATCAGTGGTGTTCCTTAAGGTCGCTGTGTGGCGTGCGGGGCGCATTGGCACCCGTGGGGCACCCTCGTCCCCCTGTCCGAGCCTAGTCCCGGACGGTCGCGCACAGCTGTGGGCACAGGCGCTCAGACGTGGGCCCTCACCTGGGGATTTCGGCGCCCGGTGGTCCACAGGCTGTGGACCACCGGGCGCCTTCGCTCCGGAGTCGGGGCGCGATCAGCCGCTCAGCCGCACCGGCATGATCAGGTACTTGTACGCGTCGTCCGCCTCGGCGTCCACGGCCGGCTTGCCGCTCAGCAGCGCGGGCTTGGTGGACGTGGTGAACGACAGCTGCGCCACCGGCGAGTCGATCGCGCTCAGGCCGTCCAGCAGGAACGTCGGGTTGAAGGCGATGGAGATGTCGTCGCCCTCGAGCTGGGCGTCGACCCTTTCCACAGCCTGTGCGTCGTCGCTGGAGCCGGCCTCCAGGATCAGCACGCCCTGCTCGAAGCTCAGCCGCACCGGGGTGTTGCGCTCGGCGACCAGGGCCACACGCTTGACGGCCTCCACGAAGGGGGCGGTCTCGATCACGGCGACGGAGTTGAACTCCGTCGGGAACAGCGTGCGGTACTTCGGCAGGTCGCCCTCGAGCAGACGGGTCGTGGTGCGGCGGCCCGCGCCCTCGAAGCCGATCAGGCCCTCACCGGCACCCGAGCCGGACAGCGCCAGGATCACGCTGTCGCCGCTGGTGAGTGCCTTGGCGGTGTCCTGGAGCGTCTTGGCGGGCACCAGGGCGACCGCGGAGACGTCCGGGTTCTCCGGCTTCCACAGGAACTCGCGGACCGCGAAGCGGTAGCGGTCGGTGGAGGCCAGGGTGACCGTGTCGCCCTCGATCTCGATGCGCACACCGGTGAGGACGGGCAGCGTGTCGTCCCGCCCGGCGGCGATGGCCACCTGCGAGACGGCGGCGGCGAAGACCTCGCCGGGGACCGTGCCCGTCGCGTTCGGCATCTGCGGCAGCGCCGGGTACTCCTCCACAGGCAGGGTGTGCAGGGTGAACCGGGACGACCCGCAGACCACCGTCGCCCGTACACCGTCTGTGGAAATCTCCACGGGCCGGTTGGGGAGCGCCCGGGAGATGTCGGCGAGCAGGCGGCCGGACACCAGGACCGTGCCCTCCTCCTCGACCTCGGCCTCGACGCTCACGCGAGCGGAGACCTCGTAGTCGAAGCTGGACAGGCTCAGCTGGCCGTCCTCCGCCTTCAGCAGCAGGCCGGCGAGGACAGGCGCCGGCGGACGGGCCGGGAGGCTGCGGGCCGCCCAGGCCACTGCCTCCGCGAGTACGTCGCGTTCCACCCGGATCTTCACGGTAAGCCGCCTCCTGCTGTTGCCGGCGCTTGTCGCCCTGCTTCGCCTTCGTCGTCTGTCTCGGTGTCACGGGCCCCGTCGGGGGGAAGGACACCGGGACCAGTCTGACGCACCGCACTGACAGTAGGTGCCCGTCGGGGTCAAGTCGCGACGAGGGGCAGCCGGTCAACCGGCAGCGAGTTGTGCACAGGTCCCACTTCGAAACGGTTTCCTCGCTCTCTCTAGTCGTTGGTAGTAGTAGGGCCTGTGGATACCGTGGATAACCTCGTTTGCGCAGGTCAGAACCCAAATTTTGTCCACGGGGCCTGTGGGCGGAGCCGGTGGACAACCGGGGCCTTCTGTGGAGAACAGAAAGTTCTGCACACGCCATCAACAGGCAGCGGCGAGTTCTCCCCAGAAGCGTCCCCAGGTTTACCCACGTTTCCCACAGCCCAACCCGGCAGCTTCGTGTGACGGCTTTCACTCGTGTCGGTGAGAGGGCGCGTCGGCTTGCCGAACAGTGGACAGACATGTGGAGAAGCGGGCGATCTCTGGGGACAACGGCCCTCAGCCTGTGAGTTACCCGTGGACAACTTCATGCACAGGGTGTGGACCGGCGACTTGTCCACACCCTGTGGATCTTCTTCGTCCACGGATCCACAGGCACCTGAGCTGGGCCGATGGCTTTCCCCCAGGCTCCCCTGTGGACACGATCTGGACAACTTGGCAGTCCCCAGGATGTGGACGCGAAAAAGTCCCCGAATCTGTGGAGAGAGGCCGTAACCCGGCGGTTAATCGAACAAGAGATGACAGAGGGGCGACGGTGATGGGAGCCGTCGGAGGGGCGGCGGAGGTCGGCGGAGGGCGGCGGAGGGGCGGCGGAGGGCGGCGGAGGGGCGGCGGAGGTCGGCGCGGGGCGTCGGAGGCTGTCGGACGTCGGGGGCCGTCGGACGTCGGGGGGACGGCCGGCGTAACTCGTCCCGAGGCCGTTGCCGGGGGTGTCGAGGGTCCCTTGCGGGCCCCGGATGCGTCGGAGGGCGCCCCCGGGCACGTCGGAGGGCGCCCCGGAAACGACGGAGGCCCCCCGGACGCGTCGGAGGGCGCCCCCGGAAACCCGGAGACGCCCTCTGGACGAGTCGCCGTCGCGGCGATCAGCCGTTCTTGATGCGGTTGGTCAGCTCGGTGACCTGGTTGTAGATGGAGCGGCGCTCGGCCATCAGATTGCGGATCTTGCGGTCCGCGTGCATCACCGTGGTGTGGTCCCGGCCGCCGAACAGCGCACCGATCTTCGGCAGCGACAGATCCGTCAGCTCACGGCACAGATACATGGCGATCTGCCGGGCGGTCACCAGCGCGCGCCCGCGCGACGTGCCGCACAGGTCCTCGACCGTCAGGCCGAAGTAGTCCGCCGTCGCGCTCATGATGGCCGTGGAGGTGATCTCCGGTGCCGAGTCCTCGCCGCCCGGGATCAGGTCCTTGAGGACGATCTCCGTCAGGCCCAGGTCCACCGGCTGCCGGTTGAGCGACGCGAACGCCGTCACCCGGATCAGCGCGCCCTCCAGCTCCCGGATGTTCCGCGAGATCCGGGAGGCGATGAACTCCAGTACCTCCGGCGGCGCGTTCAGCTGCTCCTGCACCGCCTTCTTGCGCAGGATCGCGATCCGCGTCTCCAGCTCGGGCGGCTGGACGTCGGTGATCAGCCCCCACTCGAACCGGTTGCGCAGCCGGTCCTCCAGCGTGACCAGCTGCTTCGGCGGCCGGTCGGAGGACAGCACGATCTGCTTGTTGGCGTTGTGCAGCGTGTTGAAGGTGTGGAAGAACTCCTCCTGCGTCGACTCCTTGTCCGCGAGGAACTGGATGTCGTCGACGAGCAGGATGTCCATCTCCCGGTACCGCTTGCGGAAGCTGTCGCCCTTGCCGTCGCGGATGGAGTTGATGAACTCGTTGGTGAACTCCTCCGAGCTCACGTACCGCACGCGCGTACCCGGGTACAGGCTGCGCGCGTAGTGCCCGATGGCGTGCAGCAGGTGTGTCTTGCCGAGGCCCGACTCGCCGTAGATGAACAGCGGGTTGTACGCCTTCGCCGGTGCCTCCGCCACGGCCACCGCGGCCGCGTGCGCGAACCGGTTGGAGGCGCCGATGACGAACGTGTCGAACAGGTACTTCGGGTTCAGCCGCGCGGTCGGCTCCCCGGGGCCGGAGGCCGGCGCGGGCTTCGCCGCCAGCGGTCCGGGCGCCCCGGTGGTGGGCAGGTTCGGGCCCACGGGGCCGCCGCGGTGCACGTGCCCGGAGCCGGGCGGCGGCTCGGGCAGGTCACGGCGGCCGCCGTCGCGCTGGTCGTAGTCACGGTCGTAGTCGCGCTGCGGACGGGTGTCCCGGGTGTCATGGGTGTCGCGGCGGTCGTACTCACCGCGGGGCTGGTCGTAGGACGGCCGCTCCGTGGCGGGCGGCCGGTAGTCCGCCGACGACGCGGAGGCGTACGGGTCCTTCGCCGGGCCGCCCGACGCGTACGGGTCGTTCCCGCCCGGCCCGGAGCCGTACGGATCCTTGCCGCCCGACGACGCGGAGGCGTACGGGTCCTTCGCCGGGCCGCCCGACGCGTACGGGTCCTTGCCGCCCGGCCCGGAGCCGTACGGGTCCTTCGCGCCGTGTCCCCCGGAGCCGTACAGATCCCGCTCCGGGAAGCCGAGCCGCTGCTGCTGCCAGCCGTAATCGTCCTGGGAGGGACGCGGCCAGGCGCCGGGCTCGGGGCGCTGGTACTCGGACGGGTAGGCGGGGCGGGCCGTGGGGAGCTGGTCGCCGGACTCGCCGCGGTGCCGGCCGTACCCCTCGTACTGGTCGTACTGCGGGGCGGCGGGCGGCTCGGGCTCCTCGTAGCGCGATTCCTCGTACCGCGGTTCCTCGTAGCGCGACTGCGGCGGGGCGGCGGGTGCGGCGGGGGCCGGGGGCTCGCCCGCCGAGTCGTCGACGGTGATCGCGATCCGGATCGGCCGGCCGCACTCGCGGCTCAGGGTCTCGCTGACGATCGGCGCCAGACGCCCCTCGAGGACGTTCTTCGCGAACTCGTTCGGTACGGCGAGCAGGGCCGTGTCGGCGACGAGCGCCAGCGGCTGGGTGCGCCGGATCCAGTGCTCGTCCCTTCCCTCGACCCCCTGATCGCGTCCCTCGCCGAGGAGCTGCTCCAGCACTCGTGGCCACACTGCGGCAAGATCGGCAGGTACGTCAGCCACAGGGCACGCTCTCTCAGAGAGTCCCTCGAACGTGTGGTTCGGGGACGGGTGGGATGTGAATCGGGTGGTTGAGGGGACAAGGGAACGAATCGGAGTCAAGCCACGGTAGTCAGCGCGGCCGGTACGGTTCAAGTTGTTGTCCCCAGGCTGTGGACAAGTGTCTCCCGGCGACTGTCGGTTTGACCGGATGGCGTAGTCCCGCGTACCGTGACCAGGTCGAGTTGTCGATGGCTGCTGCCGCCTGCCTCCGATGGGCACAGATCGCGTACAAGGTGATCGGACAGCGGTGCACTCGGGCGTAACGCGAGCTACTCGTGGGCGCACGGTGACAGCCAGGACGGCACCCCGCCAACCCCGATTCTTTCTGGAGCCCCCGAGTGAGCAAGCGCACCTTCCAGCCGAACAACCGTCGTCGCGCGAAGACCCACGGCTTCCGCCTGCGGATGCGCACCCGTGCCGGCCGCGCGATTCTCGCGAACCGCCGCAGCAAGGGTCGCGCCAGCCTGTCCGCCTGATCCCGATCAGGTCATGACGTCGTGCTGCCCACCGAGAACCGGCTGAGGCGGCGCGAGGACTTCGCGACCGCGGTACGACGAGGTCGTCGGGCAGCGCGCCCGTCGCTCGTCGTCCATTTTCGCAGCGGTGCCACGGACCCGCACGCGCCAGGGGAGAGCGCTCCCCCGCCGCGTGCGGGTTTCGTCGTGAGCAAGGCCATCGGCGGCGCGGTCGTGCGCAACACGGTGAAGCGCAGGCTTCGCCATCTGATGCGCGACCGGGTCACCCAGCTGCCCCCCGGTAGCCTGGTAGTCGTACGAGCGATGCCCGGTGCGGGCGACGCCGACCATGCACAGCTGGCCCGAGACCTGGACGCCGCCCTTCAGCGGCTGCTGGGAGGGGGCGCGCGATGAAGTACCCACTGCTGGCCCTGATCAAGCTCTACCAGTGGACGATCAGTCCGCTGCTCGGGCCGGTGTGCAGGTACTACCCGTCGTGCTCCCACTACGGCTACACGGCGATCGACCGGCACGGTGCGATCAAGGGAACAGCGCTCACAGCCTGGCGCATTCTGCGGTGCAATCCGTGGTCGCCGGGCGGAGTGGACCATGTTCCGCCGCGCAAGCGCCCGCGGTGGCACGAAATGCTGCGTGACGCCTGGCGTGCACGCAGGGGCGGGACCTCCGCCGCCGCACCGGCCACCGACGGGGAGATCCCTTCGAGCCCGGCCGCAGAGACCCCGCCCCATGCCCAAGGAGCATGATTAGTGGACACGATTGCCAGCCTCTTCAGTTTCATCACCTGGCCCGTCTCCTGGGTCATCGTCCAGTTCCACAAGGTGTACGGGGCGATCTTCGGGCCTGACACCGGGTGGGCCTGGGGCCTGTCCATCGTGTCCCTGGTGATTCTGATCCGCATCTGCCTGGTCCCGCTCTTCGTGAAGCAGATCAAGGCCACGCGCGCGATGCAGACGCTCCAGCCGGAGATGAAGAAGATCCAGGAGCGCTACAAGAACGACCGGCAGCGCCAGTCGGAAGAGATGATGAAGCTGTACAAGGAGACGGGTACCAACCCGCTCTCCTCGTGCCTTCCCATCCTCGCTCAGTCGCCGTTCTTCTTCGCCCTGTACCACGTGCTCAACGGCATCGCGACGGGCAAGACCATCGGTGTCATCAACGACCCGCTGCTCGCCAGTGCCCGTAAGGCGCACATCTTCGGCGCCCCGCTCGCGGCGAAGTTCACGGACAGCGCCGACAAGGTCGCCTCGCTCGGCGCGACGCTGACCGACGTCCGGGTCGTGACCGCGATCATGATCGTCCTGATGTCGGCGTCGCAGTTCTACACGCAGCGCCAGCTGATGACGAAGAACGTCGACACCACGGTGAAGACGCCGTTCATGCAGCAGCAGAAGATGCTGATGTACGTCTTCCCGGTCATGTTCGCCGTCTTCGGCATCAACTTCCCGGTCGGTGTCCTCGTCTACTGGCTGACCACCAACGTGTGGACCATGGGCCAGCAGATGTACGTCATCCACAACAACCCGACCCCGGGTTCCAAGGCGCAGGCCGCCTACCTCGAGCGCCTTCACAAGCACGTCACGCACCACGGCAAGGTCGGGCGGCGCAGGGACAAGGCCATCATCAAGGCCATCGTCGCCAAGGGCCGCGACCGCAACGAGTTCGAGCGCAAGTTCATCAACGGCCTGAGCAAGGCCGGCCTGGCCGCCCAGACCGACGGCACGGTGATCCGCGGCGAGAGCCAGGTCGACACGGTGGCCGAGGACGGCACGCCCATCACCGGTGGCCAGCCCAAGCGGCAGCAGCCCAAGCGGCAGTCCAAGGCCCAGCGTCAGTCGGGCACGACGAAGGCGGCCGATGAGCCCACGTCCACCGGCCCGTCGCTGAGCAAGTCCGAGGAGCCGGAGGACACCAAGCCCGCCGGTGCCGCCGGCAAGGCCGCCCCGAAGCAGGGCTCCGGTACCCGCAGCAAGGCCCAGTCCGGCCAGCGCAAGGGTCCGCAGCGGCCCAAGTCCCCGTCCAAGAAGTAAGAAGGAGCCCATCCCGTGACGGAAGGCACCACCTCCGCCGCTGCCGAGGGTGCAGACACCCTCTCCCGCCTTGAGCAGGAGGGCGAGATCGCGGCGGACTACCTCGAGGGTCTGCTGGACATCGCCGACCTCGACGGCGACATCGACATGGACGTCGAGGGCGACCGGGCCTCCGTGTCGATCGTCAGCGACACGGGCAGCCGCGATCTGCAGAAGCTCGTCGGCCGCGATGGCGAGGTGCTCGAGGCGCTGCAGGAGCTGACCCGGCTGGCCGTGCACCGGGAGACCGGGGACCGCAGCCGGCTGATGCTGGACGTCGCCGGCCACCGGGCCAAGAAGCGCTCCGAGCTGTCGGAGCTGGGCGCCAAGGCCGCCGCCGAGGTCAAGAGCAGCGGTGAGGCCAAGCGGCTCAAGCCGATGACCCCGTTCGAGCGGAAGGTCGTCCATGACGCGGTGAAGGCCGCCGGCCTGCGCAGCGAGTCAGAGGGCGAAGAGCCGCAGCGCTTCGTCGTCGTCCTGCCCAACTGACGTCGGTACGTACGTCACTCCGGCCCCGTCTGATGCGCAGGCGGGGCCGGACTTTGTCAGCCTGTAGGTCTGGTGATCGGCGCCCGTCGGCGCTGATGCGGTACGGAAGGACGGTCCCCGTGACGGAGGCAGCGGAGCTCCCCCCTGCGCCCGAGCAGGCGCGCGACGTGTTCGGTGATCGCTTCACGGATGCGGTCCGATACGCCGAGCTCCTCGCCGAGGCCGGTGTGCAGCGTGGGCTCATCGGGCCGCGAGAGGTGCCCCGCCTGTGGGAGCGGCACCTGCTGAACTGTGCGGTGCTCTCGGAGGTCGTCCCCGAGGGCGTGACCGTGTGCGACGTGGGCTCCGGTGCGGGCCTGCCCGGCATCCCGCTGGCGCTGGTGCGCGAGGACATCAAGATCACTCTGTTGGAGCCGCTGCTGCGTCGCACGACCTTCCTCACGGAGGTCGTGGAACTGCTCGGACTCGACCATGTGACCGTGGTGCGCGGCCGCGCCGAGGAGGTCATGGGCAAGCTGCCTCCCGTCCACGTCGTCACGGCCCGTGCGGTCGCCCCGCTGGACCGACTGGCCACCTGGGGCATCCCGCTGCTGCGTCCCTACGGCGAGATGCTCGCGCTCAAGGGCGACACCGCGGAGGAGGAGCTGAAGAGCGCGGCCACCGCGCTGAGCAAGCTGGGCGCGGTGGGGACGTCGATCCTGCATGTCGGCGAGGGCGTGGTGGATCCCCTGTCGACCGTGGTGCGGGTCGAGGTCGGTGAGAGCCCCGGCGGCGTGCGCTTCGCGGCGAAGCGTGCGAAGGCGGCACGGACGGGTCGGACGCGTCGGCGGCGTTGATCGCCTCCGCAGACGAGACGTACTCCACACAAGCTGCGCCGCGTACGCCTGACGGAGTGTCGCGGCAGTTCGGCCTGGCGTGCGCTGCATCGTGTTTCACGTGAAACGTCGCTCACTGCTGCACGGCATCATCAGTCGGGGCCGCGCTGCGGCCGACCCCCGCGACCGTAAGCCCCTCGGTTCACTCGATGAGCCCTCTGTCGACGAGACAGGGTCCCCCGTGGGGGGCACGGAGTTGTCCACAGAGGTGGATTTCTCCACAGAAGACCAGACCTCACTGGTTCACGACCCCGAAGACATGCGAGGCTCTGTTCATTGCGAGCCTGAAGTCGAGGAGAGTGAATCCTTGCGGTCCGACGCCAACATCGCGGGACCGATGACCGATCCGGTCCCCGGTCCCCGTACTGAGTCCATCGGGGACGATGTTTCACGTGAAACACCGCCCCCGATGGACGACACTCCGATCGGTCGTGCTGCCCAGCTTGCGGTGGAGGCTCTGGGCCGCGCCGGTGAAGGTCTGCCGCGACCGGAGCAGACCCGTGTGATCGTGGTCGCCAACCAGAAGGGCGGCGTCGGCAAGACGACGACGACCGTCAACCTCGCTGCCTCGCTGGCACTGCACGGCGGCCGGGTGCTGGTCATCGACCTTGATCCGCAGGGCAATGCGTCCACGGCCCTGGGCATCGACCACCACGCCGAAGTTCCGTCCATCTACGACGTGTTGGTCGACAGCAGGCCGCTCGCCGAAGTCGTACAGCCGGTCCCCGATGTCGAGGGCCTCTTCTGTGCCCCGGCCACCATCGATCTGGCCGGTGCGGAAATCGAGTTGGTCTCGCTCGTGGCGCGCGAAAGCCGGCTGCAGCGGGCGATCCAGGCCTACGAGCAGCCGCTGGACTACATCCTCATCGACTGCCCGCCCTCGCTCGGCCTGCTGACGGTCAACGCGCTCGTCGCGGGCCAGGAGGTCCTGATCCCGATTCAGTGCGAGTACTACGCACTGGAGGGCCTGGGCCAACTGCTGCGCAACGTCGATCTGGTGCGGGGGCACCTCAACCCCACGCTGCACGTGTCGACCATTCTGCTCACCATGTACGACGGCCGGACGCGCCTGGCGTCCCAGGTCGCCGAAGAGGTGCGCACCCACTTCGGTGACGAGGTGCTGCGGACGAGCATCCCGCGCTCGGTCCGTATCTCCGAGGCGCCGAGCTACGGGCAGACGGTTCTGACCTACGATCCGGGGTCGAGCGGTGCGCTGTCCTATCTTGAGGCGGCACGAGAGATCGCGCTGAAGGGCGTCGGCGTCAGTTATGAGGCTGCGCACGCCCACATCGGCGCCCAGAGCAACCCGAACATGGTGGAGGGCATCCAGTGAGCGACCGACGGAGGGGGCTGGGACGTGGACTCGGTGCGCTGATTCCTGCTGCCCCGACCGAGAGGACACCTGCCGCGACGGCCCTGGGAGGTGGCGCGTCGGCATCCCCGGCGTCGGTCCCGGTGCTGACGGGCGAACGAGGGGTGGCCGCCGCCAAGCTGGCCACGCTTCCCGCTGTTTCACGTGAAACCGAGGAACCGACGGCATCCGTTCCCGAGATGCCCGCGCCGCCCCTCGGCGCCCACTTCGCGGAGATCCCTCTCGACGCCATCCGGCCGAACCCGGAACAGCCCCGCAAGGTCTTCGACGAGGAGGCCCTGGCCGAGCTCATCACCTCCATCAAGGAGGTCGGTCTGCTGCAGCCGGTCGTCGTCCGGCAGGTGGGCCCGGCCCAGTACGAACTCATCATGGGCGAGCGCCGCTGGCGGGCCTGCCGTGAAGCCGGCCTGGACGCGATCCCGGCGATCGTGCGGGCCACGGAGGACGAGAAGCTCCTCCTGGACGCGCTGCTCGAGAACCTGCACCGGGCCCAGCTGAACCCGATCGAAGAGGCGGCCGCCTACGATCAGCTGCTCAAGGACTTCAACTGCACGCACGACCAGCTGGCGGACCGCATCGGCCGTTCCCGCCCGCAGGTCTCCAACACCCTGCGTCTGCTGAAGCTGTCGCCCAAGGTGCAGAACATGGTGGCCGCGGGTGTGCTCTCCGCCGGTCATGCGCGGGCGCTGCTCGGTGTCGACGACCATGAGGATCAGGACCGGCTGGCTCACCGCATCGTCGCGGAAGGGCTCTCGGTCCGTTCGGTGGAGGAGATCGTGACCCTCATGGGGTCGCGCCCGCAGAAGGCTCAGCGTGCCAAGGGTCCGCGGGCCGGTGGCCGGCTGTCCCCGGCGCTGTCCGATCTCGCGAGCCGGCTCTCGGACCGTTTCGAGACGCGGGTGAAGGTCGACCTGGGCCAGAAGAAGGGCAAGATCACTGTCGAGTTCGCCTCGGTGGAAGACCTCGAGCGGATCCTGGGCACGCTCGCCCCGGGCGAGGGTCCGGTCCTGCCCAGGGGTCTCCAGGAGGACGACGGCGCGGAGGAGTCCGACGTCTGAGTGCCCGGCAGGAGCGGGCCGTGTCCGGTGTGTCCCGGAACACGGCCCGCTCTTTGCTTTCTGCCGGTATCGATGGAATCGCATCGTGGATACGATGCGTTGGGGAATGGCGCATCCACCTGGCAGGCACCTTTCAGTGGGAGGCAGGGAGCCGTGCGAACGATGAGCCGGACCGGACTGGTGAGCGCGGGACTGGGCCTGGGCGCGGTCGGCGGATTTGTCGGCAGCCTGCTCAGGGAACGGAGTGCTCTGACAGCCGCCCGAGGTTCGGCGGGCGAAGAAAGCGAGGAACAGCCTTCATGGGGCGTCGGCTCGTACCGCTCACGCTGGACAACCTTCAGGACCTTCCCAAGCGTTGTCGTTCGTGTGTCTTCTGGGAGCTCGATCCCGTCAGTGGCGAAGCCGCGGTAAAGGCCGGCACACCGGCTCTGGAGAAGGAAGCCTGGATCTCCGCGGTCCTGCTCGACTGGGGCTCCTGCGGCCGTGTCGTCTATGTGGACGACAAGCCGGTGGGCTATGTGCTCTACGCGCCGCCCGCGTACGTTCCCCGCTCGACGGCTTTCCCCACCAGCCCGGTCTCACCAGACGCCGTACAGCTGATCACCGCATTCATCCTGCCGGGGTACCAGGGGCAGGGGCTCGGCCGGGTGATGGTCCAGACGGTCGCCAAGGATCTGCTGCGGCGCGGCTTCAAGGCCATCGAGGCGTTCGGGGACGCCCGCTGGAAGGAACCGGCCTGCATGCTCCCCGCCGACCATCTGCTGGCCGTGGGCTTCAAGACGGTCCGCCAGCATCCGGCGCATCCGCGTCTCCGGCTGGAGCTGCGCTCCACGCTGTCGTGGAAAGAGGACGTGGAGCTGGCGCTGGACAGGCTGCTGGGCGCGGTGCAGAAGGAGCCGGTGCTGCGACCGCTGTGATCCTCCGGAACATGCAAGAGGCCGGCCCGTGAGGGCCGGCCTCTTGATGTTTCACGTGAAACGTCAGCCGATGAAGTCCTCGAGGTCGCGCACGATGGCGGCCTTCGGCTTGGCGCCGACGATGGTCTTGGCGACCTCGCCGTTCTGGTAGACGTTCAGCGTCGGGATGGACATCACGCCGTACTTGGCGGCCGTCGCCGGGTTCTCGTCGATGTTGAGCTTGACGACCTCGATCTTGTCGCCGTACTCGGCCGCGATCGCCGCGAGGGACGGAGCGATCTGGCGGCACGGACCGCACCAGGCGGCCCAGAAGTCCACCAGGACAGGCTTGTCGCTCTTGAGGACGTCCTGCTCGAAGGAGTCGTCGGTCACGTTCTTCAGGTCGGCCACGGCGGGCTCTCCTTAATCCGTTGAGGCGTGGGGCGGAAGGGGGATCAGACGGAGGTCTTCTCGGGCTCGGCCTGCTGCTCGTTGTCGGCGAGGGCAGCGAGGAAGCGCTCGGCGTCCAGGGCGGCGGAGCAGCCGGTGCCGGCCGCGGTGATCGCCTGGCGGTAGGTGTGGTCGACCACGTCACCGGCGCCGAAGACACCAGTGAGGTTCGTCCGCGTGGAGGGCGCGGCGACCTTGAGGTAACCCTCCTCGTCCAGGTCCAGCTGGCCCTTGAACAGCTCGGTGCGCGGGTCGTGGCCGATCGCGATGAACAGACCGGTCACCGGCAGGTCCGAGAACTCACCGGTCTTGAGGTTACGCAGCTTCAGACCGGACAGCTTCTGCTCGCCCTGGATCTCGGCCACCTCGCTGTCCCAGACGAACTTGATCTTCGGGTCGGCGAAGGCACGCTCCTGCATGGCCTTGGAGGCACGCAGGGTGTCGCGGCGGTGGACGATGGTCACGGACTTGGCGAACCGCGAGAGGAAGGTGGCCTCCTCCATCGCGGTGTCACCGCCGCCGATCACGGCGATGTCCTGGTCCTTGAAGAAGAAGCCGTCGCAGGTGGCGCACCAGGAGACACCGCGGCCGGAGAGCGCGTCCTCGTTCGGCAGCCCGAGCTTGCGGTGCTGCGAGCCGGTGGTGACGATGACGGCCTTGGCCTTGTGGACGGTGCCCGCGGTGTCCGTGACGGTCTTGATCTCACCGGTGAGGTCGACGGAGACGATGTCGTCCGGGATCAGCTCGGCACCGAAGCGCTCGGCCTGGGCGCGCATGTTGTCCATGAGCTCGGGACCCATGATGCCGTCGCGGAAGCCCGGGAAGTTCTCCACCTCGGTGGTGTTCATCAGGGCACCGCCCGCGGTCACGGCGCCCTCGAACACCAGGGGCTTCAGCGACGCGCGCGCGGTGTACAGCGCCGCCGTGTAGCCGGCGGGCCCGGAGCCGATGATGATCACGTTACGGACGTCGCTCACGGCTTGATTCCTCGTCTCTGGACTGCGTCGTACGGCCGGTGGAGCCCCGTTCAGACTCTCACCCCACCCAACGGATCCTAAGGGGCGTGCATTCCCGCCGTGTCCGTGCACACGGGCGGGCTGTCCTCAGGGACGGGTGTACGAGTTCTGGAGCAGAACCTTGGCGGGGCCGGCCGAGGGATGAGTGACGCAGGTGGCGTCCATGAGATACGCGTCGACCCGGTTCACATCGGAGGCGTCGGGCACGACCACGAGCAGAGCGTCCTTGCCCTGGAAGGTACCGGTCTCGGTGCCCAGGGCGGCCTCGTCGCGGCCCAGGCCCTTGCGGACACACGCGGGGACGGTGGGCTGGGAGCGGAAGACCTTGGGCTGCTCGGTGCCGGTCCTGGAGTCGGCGCCGAAGCTGTGGGGCGTGCGCGAGCCGTCGGCGGCCTTCTGCTGGGCGAGCAGGCGGTCGACCTGCTGTCCCAGCTTGGCCTCGGAGAAGGTGTCCGCGGCGGTGGACCGGTGCTGCTGTGCCGTCGTTCCTGAGGTGCCGCCTGTCAGAGAGGACACCAGGAGGGCTCCGAGCCCGACCGCGGCGGCCGCACAGGCGGCGCCGATGAAAGCGACCGTACGGCGGCTGCGGCGCGTGCGGTGCTTGCGGCCGGGCCCGGTGGTGGCCGTGCGGGCGTGACCGGCAGGGCGATCGGAGACGGTCGTTGTTTCACGTGAAACATGAGCGTCGTCCTCGCCGACCGAGGAAGGGGCCGCCTCCTCGGAGCGCTCGTCCGGGGTGGTGGCGCTCAGCAGGGCTTCGGCGGCGAGTGCGGCGTCGATGCGGCCCGCGACATCGGCCGGCATCCGCGGCGGGCCCGGCAGGGTGCCGAGCAGCCCGCGGATCTCCTCCAGCGAGGCGTACACGTCCGCGCACAGCTCACAGGACTCCAGATGCCGCCGGACGTCCGTGGTCCGCGCCGGCGGGAGCAGTCCCTCGGCGAGGTCGGAGATCTCGGCGACATCCGGGTGCCCGGCCATGTCCGTCGTGGATGTCACGCTCGCCCACCTCCGCCCTTCACAGCAGCTGAGTCGCTCGGTCCTGCTTCGTCGGACCCCGGGTCGCCAGACCCCGGGTCGTCGGACCCCTGGTCGTCGGACCCCTGGTCGTGGGGTTCCGCTGCCGGTGGGACGGATGTCCCGTGCACCCGGTTCCGTCCCGCGTCCGGTTTTCCGCTGTCGGAGGTGTTCTCGGGCCGAAGATGCGTGAGCAGCGGAACCAGTCTGGCTCTGCCGCGGGCGCAGCGGCTCTTCACCGTCCCCGTCGGTACATCGAGGACGCGGGCGGCCTCGGCGACGGGGTAGCCCTGCATGTCGACCAGGACCAGGGCGGCCCGCTGGTCGGCCGGGAGGGTGCCGAGCGCCTCCAGGAGCTGACGGTGCAGGTCATTGCGTTCCGCGGGGGCCGAGGCGGACTCGTGCGGTTCGAGCAGCTGCTCCAGCCGCTCGGTGTCGTCGACCGGCGAGGTCTTGCGGGAGGCCGCCTTGCGGGCGCGGTCGAGGCAGGCGTTCACGGTGATCCGGTGCAGCCACGTCGTGACCGCCGACTGTCCGCGGAAGGTGTGGGCGGCCCGGTAGGCGGACACGAGGGCGTCCTGCACCGCGTCGGCGGCCTCCTCACGGTCCCCGAGCGTCCGCAGGGCCACGGCCCACAGCCGGTCCCGGTGCCGCCGCACGAGCTCACCGAAGGCGTCGGGGTCTCCCTGGACGTGGCAGTCGAGCAGCTCCTGATCGCTCACACCGTCGTATCCACTGCCGTCCGCCATCCGACCCCCTCCCCCTCGGTGAGATGTCAGCCCTTGAACGTCACATCGGTGATGGCCTGCTTCCAGCCCGCGCTGCTGTAGCCGTCCGAGGGCGCGTTCGGCACTGCGGTGATCCACAGCAGGACGTACTGCGTCTTCACCCTCTTCGACGCCTTCACCGTGAGCGAGGTGCCGCTCGTGGTGGCCTTGCCGATCTCCTTCATACCGTCGACCGACGTGGACGGCGTCAGTGAGTCCGTGGCGTACAGGTGCACGGTGGTGTGGTCGCCCGGGTACCGGAGCGCTATCGACGCGGACTGGACGTCCTGCTCCGTGCCCAGGTCGTAGACGATGCCCACGCCCGGCTTGTACGGAGCGAGGACCGGTCCCTCGTTGTAGCGCTTGGTGCGCCAGTACGAGGAGCTGTCCCCGTCGTAGGTCTTGTCCACGTCGCCGGGGGCCTGGGGGGAGCCCTCCGCCACGTACTCCTCGGCGTGCTTGATGGCGATCGGCTTGACCGGTCGGGTCTGCTCGTCGCCCTTGCCGTTGCCGTCCGTGGTCTGTGTCTGGTCGGTCTGGTCGGACGAGCCGCCGCGGTCCATCAGGGCGTCCGCGAGCTGCCAGCTGCCGAGGCCCAGCGCGGCGATCAGCAGGGCGGACACCGCCCACTTCAGCGCCTTGCCGGTACGGCTCTGCAGCGGGGGCGGCGGGGTGGGCACCGGCTGCGTCACACCGGGGTGCGGCGAGGGGCGGCCGTAGGCGCCCTGCTGGTACGTGGTGCGCTGGTACTCGGGCGGCGCGGTGAACGCGGGCTCCGGAGGACGGATGCGGGGCATCTCGCCGATCGCCTTGACCAGCTCCTCCGGCGTGGTGCAGGGAGCCTCGTGCCGGGAGGCGGTGGCGCCGTCGTTGGCGAGGGCACGCATGGCGAGCTCGGACAGGCCGCGGTGGACGCCGGCCCGCACCTGGTCGGGCGGGATGAGACCGAGGTCCTTGGGCAGCCCGGACAGGCCGTAGGCGTCGTTCTCGTACGGCCAGCGCTGGGTGAGCGCCGCGTACAGCAGAGCGCCGATCGCCTCGGTGTCGGTGCGCTGCGGGGTGTCGGAGCTGATCCCGCGCAGCGCGGCGTTGACGGCCAGGCCGCGGATGCGCCACTGACCGGTGGAGGTGCGCAGGACGGCGTTGGGGTTCAGACGCAGATGGGCGAGGCCCTCGCGGTGGGCGGCGGCCATGGCGGCAGCGATCTGAGTGACCATCTGGTAGGCGTCGTGCGGCTCCAGTGGGCCGCCGGACAGCAGCGTGGTCAGTTCGGTGGCGTCGGGCAGCCACTCGTGGACGACGTAGACGAGGTCGTTCTCCTCGACGGCGTCCAGGACCTGCACGAAGCGGGGGTCACCGAGCAGCGCGGAGGAGCGGGCCGCCGCCAGCACGGAGCGGGCCCGCGCGTGATCGGCCGGCAGGACGTGGATGCCGACGGCGCGGCGCAGCTTCTCGTCGACCGCGCGCCAACTGCTGAATCCGTCCAGACGGGTGACGCATTCCTCGAGTCGGTAGCGTCTGGCCAGTTTGTGACCGCTGTGCAGCTCGGGCGGTGAGACCTTCCCGGGACGTTCCGCCGTCCCGCCACTCCCCTGTGCCTCGTCGATGTCCGTGTCCCGCTCCCGGTTCTGGGCCACCCCGTCGGCCGTGGACTGGTCCGCCTGTGCGGTCAGCGACTCGTCGTCGCTGTTGTCTGCCACGTCGACGGCAGCCGTGCTCCGTTCCGCCACCGTCGTTCCTGCCTCCCCATCTTTTGCGCGCCGTGCGACGACGAGCGCGCCGTCCGACGCCGTGACCAATTGTGCCCACAGTCCGCCGCTGTGCACGACACACGGTGGCGTCCGTTGGTTGTACGCCTCGTGCGCCTACCCCCTCTCAGCGGCCCAGTCGTCCGCGCACCATACCGACGAGCGAGTTCAGTTCCTCGATGCGCATACGGCGGGCGGCCGCGTAGAAGACGCCGAGGAGGACGATTCCGCCGGCCAGCAGGGCCGCGAAGGAGCCGGCCACGCCCTGGCCGAGCACGTGCCCGATGCCGTAGCAGGCGGCGCCACTGAGCGCGGCGGCCGGGACAGAGGCGATGCACAGCCGCGCGTAGGTGCGCAGGACCTGGGCTCCGTCGAGGTCCCCGCCGAGGCGCTTGCGGAGCCGGGACCAGGCGACACCGACACCGATGGCGTAGGCCAAGCCGTACGCGGCGGCCATGCCGACCACCGCCCAGCGGGCCGGCAGCAGGAAGTAGCACAGCGCCGAGGCACCCGCGTTGACCGCCGCCACGATGACCGTGTTGTAGAAGGGCGTGCGGGTGTCCTCGTAGGCGTAGAAGGCGCGCAGGACGACGTACTGCACGGAGTACGGGATCAAGCCGAGGCCGAAGGCCATCAGCATGTAGCCCATGTTGGTGGCCTCGCTGGTGCCCGACGAGCCGAAGATCAGCGTGCACATCGGGATGCCCAGGGCGAGGAACCCGAAGGCGATGGGCACGATCGCGACGGCCGTGGTGCGCAGGCCCTGCGAGATGTCGTCCCGGACGGCGCCGGTGTCGTCCTCGGCCGCCGAGCGCGAGATGCGCGGCAGCAGGGCGGCCATCAGCGACACCGTGATGATGGCCTGCGGCAGGCCCCAGATCAGCTGGGCGTTGGCGTAGGCGGCGAAGCCGGTGCCGTCGACCGGGGAGGCCTTGCCGGCCGACGTGGACAGCTGGGAGACGACCAGCGCGCCGGCCTGGTTGGCGAGAACGAAGAGGAAGGTCCACTTGGCGAGGGTGACGGCCTTGCCCAGGCCGTGACCGCGCCAGTCGAAGCGCAGCCGCAGCCGGAACCCGGTCTCCCGCAGGTAGGGGATCATCGCCAGCGCCTGCACGACCAGGCCGAGCAGAACGCCCACACCGAGCAGCCGCTGGCCCTCCGGCGGGATGTTGGTGACCTTCATGCCGGAGTGCTCGGCGGTGCCGTAGACCCAGATGAACATGGCCAGCGTCACGATGATGACGATGTTGTTCAGGACCGGCGTCCACATCATCGCGCCGAACTTGCCGCGCGCGTTCAGGATCTGGCCCATCACGACGTGGATGCCCATGAAGAAGATCGAGGGCAGGAAGTAGCGCACGAAGGTGATGCCGACCTCGTTGGAGGCGGGGTCGGAGGCGACCGAGTCCGACAGCACCCGGATCAGCAGGGGCGCCGCGAAGACCGCCGCGACCGTGAGCAGGCCGAGCGCCACCATGACCAGGGTCAGCAGCCGGTTGGCGTAGGACTCGCCGCCGTCCTCGTCCTCCTTCATCGAGCGCACCAGCTGCGGCACGAAGACGGAGTTCAGACCGCCGCCGACGGTCAGGATGTAGATCATCGTCGGCAGCTGGTAGGCGACCTGGAAGGTGTCACCGAGGACACCGATGCCCAGCGCGGACGCGATCAGCGCGGAGCGGACGAAGCCGGTCAGGCGGGAGACCATCGTGCCCGCCGCCATCACGGCGCTCGACTTCAGCAGACCGGCGGCACGGCCGCCCTTCTTCGACGGCGCGGCGGGGACGGCCGCCGGAGCCTCCACGTCGGCCGAGGCGTCCGCGGCGACGGGCTGCGCGGCAGGGGTGGCGCCCAGGTGGAGCGTCTGCTCGGCGCTGGGGGCGGGTGGCGCCTGGTGCGGGCCCGCCGGTCCCTGGGCGGTGCCCGGCGCGGCCGCCGGGCCCGGGACCGACGGCTGCTGCTCGTAGGACGGGTGCCCGGCGCTCTGCTGCTGGTCGCGGAAGAGGTGGGCGAAGGCGTCCGGCTCGTGGCGCCCCTCGCCGGCCTGGCTGACCAGGTCGTCCACGCCGACGTACTGGGTGGTGCGGGGATCGTCGCCGAACGGCAGGTACTGCGTCGGGCCGTCCGGCTCCGGCGCGGGCGTCTGCGCCCACACGTGCGGGTCCGGGGCGTACGGCGACTGCTGCGGCTGCGCGTACAGCTGCTGCGGCGGCGGGAAGGTGCCCGGCGGGGGCGGCGGGTGCGCGGCCCGGTCGTAGAGCGCCTCGGCGACCGGGTCCTGCGCGGAGAGATCCTGCCCGCGGTAGGGGTCCTGGTCGTAGGCGTCCTGGAGGTACATGTCCGCGGGGTGCTGCGGCGGTACCGGGCCGTTCTCCGGCGGCGGGCCCTCGGGGTGGCCCGAGCCGCCCACGGCCTGGCCGCGGTCACCGTCGTACGGCGCGTTCATGGTTACCCCACCTCATCGTCCCGGGCCCACCGGCCACGACATCCTCAACGGTCCACTCTCTCACCCGTCCCGGACGGGTCGGGGTTTTCCGCTGCGGTGTCCGGTGTCGGGTCACTCGGCTGCGTGCCGTCTGCCCCCGGCTGGGGGGCGGACTCCTGCGTGAGACGGTCCTGGGGGCTGTCCGGGTTCGCCTCGGCGGCCGCCGTCTCGCCGGGCTCGCCGGCGGCGTCGCCGTCGCGCTCGGGACCGGTGTCCTCGGCGGCACGGGCCGCGGCCCGCTTGCGCTGCGTGTACATCCGGAAGCCTGCCAGGACGAGCAGCAGGACGCCGCCACCGATGACCAGCATCACCGTGGCGGTGATCTCGGTGACCTTCACGTCGAAGTAGACGGGGGAGCCGTACTTGCGGCCGTCCTCCGTGAACAGCTGGGCGATCACCGTGGTCTGGCCGTTGACGTTCGCGGACGTGGTGAACTTCACCGTCTGGCTGTGTCCGCCCGCGACCGTGACCGGCTGCTCGTCGAAGGCCCCGCCGCCGATCTTGAGGCGGGTGGGGTTGGTGGAGGTCAGGCGCAGCACCAGGTGGTCGGAGCCCTGCAACAGGTTGTTCTGTACGGACACCGGGATGGTGGCGCTGCGCCCGGACAGCTTGGTGTCGGACTTGTCGACCAGCTTCACCTGGTGGGCGAGCGTGTCCAGGTAGTCCTCCACGCCCCGGCGGAACGCCCGTGCCTGACCGGCCTGGCCGCGCCACGACGTGGCCATCTCGCGGTTCATGGCCCGCCCGAAGGGGGTCACGACCCGGGACGGGTCGGTGAGGATCACCTGGAAGTTGTCGAGCTTGTCCTGCGTGGCCGCGATCTGTGCGAAGGCCGACCGCGGCAGCTCCTGCCGGCGCAGGGACCACGGGTACGCCGACCCCGAGGGGATGGTCGTGGTGGCGTCCGGGTCGGGCTTGGCCTTCGCGGCCGCCGTCAGCTGCTGCGGCTGCGACCACGTGCTGCCCTGGAGCGCCGCCACGGCTTCCGCCATCGCCTGCGCCTGGCTCGCGGTCGGCATCCGCTGCGGGGCGACCACGATGCTGCGTTCCTTGTCGGACTGCTGGTTCAGCGCGAGGCTCTGCGCGAGGAACTCCTGCACCGCGAGCGAGGAGGCGGAGGCCGTGGTCAGGTCGCCCTGGAACTGCGTGGACAGCCGGGCGTCGGCGACGACCGCCGTGGTACCGCCGCCGACGGGGCGGGCGGCGGAGGGGGTGTAGGGCAGCCCGGCGGTCTCCCGGAAGCTGTCGCTGCGCGCGATGACCTTGTCGGCTCCCGCAGAGGTGGCGACCTTCATGATCGACGGGTCGACGGCACCGGCCACGGGCCAGGCGAAGTCGGTGGCCGGCGTGACGTGGAGCACGGTCTGCACCGTGAGCGTCGCGACGTCGGTGGCCGCCTTCAGCTGGCTGAGCGAGCCGGTCACACCGGTGCCGTTGTGGGCCAGGGAAGCCAGGTCCGGGTCGCCGAACGGCAGCGCGACGACCTCCTTGCCCGCCACCGCCTGCTGGAGCTCGGCGAGCCACTGCTTGGCGACGGCCTGGTTGCGGCCCGGGGTCGTGGTGCCGTCGGCGCCCCGGACCTTGTAGCTGCCCGTCATCGCGTCCACGGACGACAGCAGATCGGGGTCGATCACCCAGGTGACGTCGATGCTCCTGCCCAGGGCGACCATCTGCTGCAGGCGGCCGCCCGGGGCGATCTCCTTGGCCAGATCGTCGTTGAGGAAGACCGGCGTCTGCTGCTCGCCGGGGCTCGTCTCGGCCGTCATCCGCACCGATGACATCAGCGGCCACAGAACGGTCGTCTTCGTCTTGGTGTCGGCTTCGTCGGGCTGCCACGGCAGGAAGGTGCGCTGGATGCCCAGGACCTGTTCCCACGACTGCGCGGCCGTCTTGCCGGACAGCGAGACCCCGAGCTGGTAGACGCCGTCACTGCCGAGGTCCAGCTTGTCCACCGGTACGGAGATGCTGAAGTGCTCGGCGACGCCGGGGGTGAGCTTGGCGAACTTGGTGATGTACGTGCCGCCGATCTCCGAGCCGTCGGCGCCGGGCGTGTAGGCGCCGCGCTCGGCGGCGGCGTCGATCTCGGAGCGGGTGGACAGCTCCGGACCGACCCGCAGCCCCACATGGGCGTCGGTGACCGCCTGCCGGCCGTTGTTCGTCACCGTGCCGGAGACCGTCAGGGTGTCGCCGTCGGAGAGCGCGCTGGGGGTGAGCGATTCCACGGCCACGGACACCGAGCGCGAGCCCGAGGCGTCGGGCGCGGCAGGCGGTGCGGCCTGGGCGGACGGTGCGGCGGGCAGCTGCAGCGCGCCGGCCAGCAGGGGCACTCCCATGAGCAGGGCGGCGGTGCGCCGCAACCAGCGGCGGGCAGGTGAGGGACTGGTCCCCTGGATGTCTGCCGCCTCGGCCACGCGCTCGCCCGTCCCTCGTCGTCGTCAGTGGTCGTCGGAATGTGCGTCCACGCATGGTAACGATGCGCGCTGAGTGGAAGTGCCGCGGTCCGCGCCACAAGATCAGCGACCGCAAGATCAGCCAGGGCTCACGCGACCGTGACGGCGAGCGTACGGAGGGTGCCGTCGTCCCGGCGGCGCACCCGTGGCACAGATCACGACATGGATCCCTATAAGCATGGATCCGTATATAGAGGAGCGCTTCTCCGCGCGGCCCGCCGGTGCACGTACCCTGTTCTGTTGTGCCGAACGCCAACGAAGACACTCCCACTGCCCTGAGCCAGGCGCAGCAGCGCGCCGTGAGCGAACTGCTGCGGGTGGCCCCTGTCGCCGACGACCTCGCCCGCCGTTTCCAGCAGGCGGGCTTCTCGCTCGCCCTGGTCGGCGGCTCGGTGCGGGACGCGCTGCTCGGCCGGCTCGGTAACGACCTGGACTTCACGACTGACGCCCGGCCCGAGGACGTCCTGAAGATCGTGCGGCCCTGGGCGGACGCCGTCTGGGAGGTCGGGATCGCCTTCGGCACGGTGGGTGCGCAGAAGTCCGGCTACCAGATCGAGATCACCACCTATCGCTCCGAGGCCTACGACCGCACCTCCCGCAAGCCGGAGGTGTCCTACGGCGACTCCATCGAGGAGGATCTCGTCCGCCGTGACTTCACGGTGAACGCGATGGCCGTCGCGCTGCCGGAGAAGGAGTTCATCGACCCGCACGGTGGTCTGGTGGATCTGGCGGCGCGCGTCCTGCGCACCCCGGGCACCCCGGAGGCGTCGTTCTCCGACGACCCGCTGCGCATGATGCGGGCCGCGCGCTTCGCCGCCCAGCTCGACTTCGAGGTCGCGCCCGAGGTCGTGACGGCGATGACGGAGATGGCCGAGCGGATCGAGATCGTCTCCGCGGAGCGGGTACGGGACGAGCTGAACAAGCTCATCCTCTCCGCCCACCCGCGCAAGGGCCTGGCCCTGCTGGTGGACAGCGGGATCGCCGAGCGTGTCCTGCCCGAGCTGCCGGCGCTGCGGCTGGAGAGCGACGAGCACCACCGGCACAAGGACGTCTACGACCACACGCTGATCGTCCTGGAGCAGGCGATCGCGCTGGAGGAGGACGGCCCCGACCTGACGCTCCGGCTGGCCGCGCTGCTGCATGACATCGGCAAGCCGCGGACGCGCCGCTTCGAGAAGGACGGACGGGTCTCCTTCCACCATCACGAGGTGGTCGGCGCCAAGATGACCAAGAAGCGGCTGACGGCGCTGAAGTACTCCAACGAGCTGGTCAAGGATGTCTCCCGGCTGGTCGAGCTCCACCTGCGCTTCCACGGCTACGGCACCGGCGAGTGGACGGACTCCGCGGTGCGGCGTTACGTCCGTGACGCCGGCCCCCTCCTGAGCCGCCTTCACAAGCTGACCCGCTCCGACTGCACCACCCGCAACAAGCGCAAGGCGGCCGCGCTGTCCCGTGCCTACGACGGACTGGAGGAGCGCATCGCCCAGCTGCAGGAGCAGGAGGAGCTGGACGCGATCCGCCCGGACCTCGACGGCAACCAGATCATGGAGATCCTGGGCGTCGGCCCCGGCCCGGTGATCGGCCAGGCCTACCAGCACATGCTGGAACTCCGTCTGGAGCACGGTCCGATGGAGCACGACCAGGCAGTGGCCGCCCTCAAGGACTGGTGGTCCGAGCAGGGCTGAACGTACGAAACGGGGTCATGTTTCACGTGAAACATGACCCCGGGAACGTCGAAGGGGCGGTGTTTCACGTGAAACACCGCCCTTTGCGTCCGTGCCGCGTTACTTCTTGACCTCGTCGAGGCAGAGCACCACGTCGTGAGCGCCGCCCGACTGGACGTACCAGACCGGGGCGACGCCCTGGCACTTGTTCTCGTCGCTGGAGAACTCGAACTTCTTCACGACCTTGTACTGCGCGTCGGTCGAGGAGCAGTCGACTTCCTCGAGCTTCGCGTCGGTGTCCGTGCCCTTGTTGTGCATGCAGGCGCCGACCGACGTCGACTCGGCGTCGTTGCGGTTCATGAACCAGCTGATGCCGAAGACGCCGCCGAACTTCACCAGGGCGATGATGATCGCGACGATAACGCCGGAGATCACCTTCAGCACCTTCTTCCCGCCCTTCTTCGCCGGAGCGGCCGGAACCGGCGGCGGGACCGGGGCGCCGGGAGCGCCCTGGTTCGGGAACGGGGCGTAGGGAGCACCCTGCGGCGGGATGCCGGGCTGACCAGGCTGCTGACCCACGGGCGGGGGAGGCGTCTGGGCGTACGGGTTCTGGCCGTGGGGCGGCGGAGTGGTCACTTTGGGGGTCCCCCTCGAACGTGGGTGCGCAGGGCGCGAGATAAGACCCACGTAAATTACTGGGTCCTTGTGGCCACTTTGCTTTCCCGAGTTCACTCTGTGGCTCGGATGTGACACTTACCGGCGCCTAAAACGGGTCATAGCCAAGGCAACCGCCCCATAGACCAGGGACACGGTGACCACCAGCGGGACCGAGCGCCCGTCCGGCGGCAGCATCAGCGCGGCAACGCCGGCCGCGCCCACGAACGCGACGTTGAACAGCACGTCGTAGAGCGAGAAGATCCGGCCGCGGAAGGCGTCGTCGACCGTGGACTGCACCACGGTGTCGGTCGCGATCTTCGCGGCCTGGGTCACCAGCCCCAGCACGAACGCCGCGACCAGGACGGGCCCCTGAGCGAACGTCAGCCCCAGCGCCGGCACCAGCACCGCCGCGCAGGCCGAGCAGACCTGGATCCAGCGCACCGGACCGAGCTGGCCCACCGCGGACGGGGACACGACGGCCGCCGCGAAGAAACCCGCGCCCGAGACGCCGACGGCCAGCCCCAGCAGCGCCAGCCCCCGGTCCGGGTCGGAGCTCCACGCGTACCGGCACAGCATCAGCACGGTGACGGTCAGGGCGCCGTAGCAGAAGCGCATCAGCGTCACCGCCGTCAACGCCCAGGCGGCCTCACGGCGTTGCGGCGCGGCCAGATGGCGTGCGCCCGCCGCGAGCCCGCGTGCGGTGCCCTGGACCGCCCTGGTGAGCCGCGTCCGCACCAGCGCCCGGTCGGGGCCCAGCAGCCCCACGGCCAGGCGCAGGGAGGCGAGCGCGGAGCACAGGTACAGAGCGGCGGCCAGCAGGACCACCGCCGCGTCGGAGCCCGCGGCCAGCAGCCGCACGGCGAAGGCCAGTCCGCCGCCGGCGGTCGCCGCGAGGGTTCCGGCGGTCGGCGACAGGGAGTTGGCCATCACCAGTCGCTCGGCGTCGACCACACGCGGCAGGGCGGCGGACAGACCGGCGAGCACGAACCGGTTGACGGCGGTGACGCACAGCGCGGAGACGTAGAAGAGCCAGTCGGGGACGTGAGCGACCATCAGCGTGGCCGTCACGGCGGCCATCAGGGCGCGCAGCAGGTTGCCGTGGACGAGGACCTGCCGACGGCGCCAGCGGTCCAGCAGGACGCCGGCGAAGGGGCCGACCACGGAGTAGGGCAGCAGCAGGATCGCCATGGCGGAAGCGATCGCCGCGGGCGAGGTCTGCTTCTCCGGCGAGAACACGACGTAGGTGGCGAGGCCGACCTGGTAGACCCCGTCCGCGCCCTGGGAGAGCAGCCGTACCGTGAGCAGGCGCCCGAAGTCCCTGAAGCGGAGCAGAACGCGAAGATCACGGACGACGGCCATGCGGCACAGCCTCACACACGCAAGGGTCCCCGGGGCACAGTGCCCCAGGGACCCTTCCGGCCCTGGCAGGAGCTAGCGGCGCTCAGTTCAGCGCTCGACCTCGCCGCGGATGAACTTCTCGACGTTCTCGCGGGCGACGTCGTCGAAGTACTGCACCGGCGGGGACTTCATGAAGTAGGACGACGCCGACAGGATCGGGCCACCGATGCCGCGGTCCTTGGCGATCTTCGCGGCGCGCAGGGCGTCGATGATGACACCTGCGGAGTTCGGGGAGTCCCAGACCTCGAGCTTGTACTCCAGGTTCAGCGGGACGTCACCGAAGGCGCGGCCCTCGAGGCGGACGTAGGCCCACTTGCGGTCGTCGAGCCAGGCGACGTAGTCGGACGGGCCGATGTGGACGTTCTTCTCGCCGAGGTCCCGGTCGGGGATCTGGGAGGTGACGGCCTGCGTCTTGGAGATCTTCTTGGACTCCAGGCGCTCGCGCTCGAGCATGTTCTTGAAGTCCATGTTGCCGCCGACGTTCAGCTGCATCGTGCGGTCCAGGATGACGCCGCGGTCCTCGAACAGCTTCGCCATGACGCGGTGCGTGATGGTGGCGCCGACCTGGGACTTGATGTCGTCACCGACGATCGGCACGCCGGCCTCGGTGAACTTGTCCGCCCACTCCTTGGTACCGGCGATGAAGACCGGCAGGGCGTTGACGAAGGCGACCTTGGCGTCGATGGCGCACTGGGCGTAGAACTTCGCCGCGTCCTCGGAACCGACGGGCAGGTAGCAGACCAGGACGTCGACCTGCTTGTCCTTGAGGACCTGGACGACGTCGACGGGCTCGGCGTCCGACTCCTCGATGGTCTGGCGGTAGTACTTGCCGAGACCGTCGAGGGTGTGACCGCGCTGGACGGTGACACCGGTGGTGGGCACGTCGCAGATCTTGATGGTGTTGTTCTCGGAGGCGCCGATGGCGTCCGAGAGGTCGAGGCCGACCTTCTTGGCGTCGACGTCGAAGGCGGCGACGAACTCGACGTCCTTGACGTGGTAGTCGCCGAACTGGACGTGCATCAGGCCCGGCACCTTGGACGCCGGGTCGGCGTCCTTGTAGTACTCGACTCCCTGCACCAGCGAGGCGGCGCAGTTGCCCACGCCGACGATGGCTACGCGAACCGAACCCATTCCGGTTGCTCCCTGTGTGTACGAGTGAGGCCCGAGGTGGGCGCTCACGTGGCGGTGTCGTCGGGCGTATCCGTCCCGGGGGTGTCCCCGGTACGGGGCAGGCCGCCCGACGCTCCAGATGTCCTGTCCTGCTGAGCGGCCCCCCCGGCGGAACGCATGTCCCTTCCGGCCCGCTCGCTCTCGATGAGCTCGTTCAGCCAGCGCACTTCGCGCTCCACGGACTCCATTCCGTGGCGCTGGAGCTCGAGGGTGTAGTCGTCGAGGCGCTCCCGGGTGCGCGCGAGTGAGGCGCGCATCTTCTCCAGCCGCTCCTCCAGCCGGCTGCGGCGGCCTTCGAGGACGCGCATACGGACGTCGCGCGAGGTCTGCCCGAAGAAGGCGAAGCGAGCGGCGAAGGTCTCGTCCTCGTACGCGTCGGGCCCCGTCTGCGACAGGAGCTCCTCGAAGTGCTCCTTACCTTCCGCCGTCAACCGGTAGACGATCTTGGCGCGGCGCCCTGCGAGCGGAGCGGCCAGGGCGTCCTCGGTGCCCGGCCCCGTCTCCTCCGTCAACCAGCCGTTGGCGACCAGCGTCTTGAGGCAGGGGTAGAGCGTCCCGTAGCTGAACGCACGGAACACACCCAGTGACGTATTGAGTCGTTTGCGCAGCTCATAGCCGTGCATCGGAGATTCGCGGAGCAGGCCGAGTACGGCGAACTCGAGGATCCCGGAACGCCGGCTCATCGTCGCCTCCTCTCTGCCGCGACCCGTGTGACGGGTGCCGTTGACGGTCTTTATGTCGAGCTGATGTATCGACTCGATACATCACGACGATAGAACGACCTTCCGGGTGCGACAAGAGGAGCGACGGTGAACGGGATCACATCACTGATTCGTCACAACTGAGTTGCCTGATTTGGGGTGAACTTCGTGGCTCGGCAGGTTTTGACGGTGCGTAGTCTGTGCGCCATGCAGCCCACCGGGAACCGAGTGACGCCTGAGGGCGTCGTCGTCCTCGGTGCAGTACGGGTGAATGCGGAACCGACCACATCCGTACTTCGGGGGGACCGGAAACCAGCCGCCGTTTCCAGGCGCGCACGGGTGCGCCTGCCCTAGGAGTAATCGTTCGATGAGCGAGCACCGTCGCAAACCGCCACAGCCGCAGGGAGGCGGTCGTGCCGCGGGCCGACGCGGTACGTCCGGTTCGTCCTCCGGCCGCCGGGCGGCACCGCGAGGCGCCACCGGGTCTCCGTCCGACGCCTACGGGCCGGACGCCTACGGGTCGGAAGGCGAGGAGCGGCCCTACGGCGGCCGCGCCGAGGCCCGCAGAGCGGCGCAGAGGGGCGGAAGCCGGCGCCGAGCGGCCGATCCGGGCCGTGGCGGGCGCCGCCCCGCGCCCGCCGGCCCGGGGCGGGGCCGCGGGCGAGTGGCCGATCCCGGCAAGAAGCGGATCATCGACTACCCGCGCGCGGGCAAGTACGGCTGGCGTCGCTGGATGCCGTCCTGGAAGCTCGTCTCCGGTCTGTTCCTGTGCTTCCTCGGCAGCCTGGTCGCCGTGGCGGGCATCGGATACGCCATGGTGAGCGTCCCGGACCTGGCCAAGACGGCGACCTCGCAGAACAACGTCTACTACTGGGCCGACAAGAGCCAGATGGTCGCCACGGGCGGTGAGACCAACCGCCAGATCATCAACCTGGAGCAGATCCCCAAGGCGATGCAGTTCGCCGTGATCTCTCAGGAGAACAAGACCTTCTACACCGACAGCGGCATCGACCCCAAGGGCATCGCCCGGGCCGTGCTGAACATGGCGCGCGGCGGCGAGACGCAGGGTGGCTCCACCATCACCCAGCAGTACGTCAAGAACGCGATGCTCAACGACCAGTCGCAGACCCTGACGCGCAAGTTCAAGGAGATCTTCGTCTCGATCAAGGTAGGGGCCACCGTCAAGAAGGACGACATCATGGCCGGCTACCTGAACTCGGCCTACTACGGGCGCAACGCCTACGGCATCCAGGCGGCCGCGCGGGCCTACTTCAACAAGGACGCCGTCGACCTGAAGCCCGGCGAGTGCGCGTTCCTGGCGGCGATGCTCAAGGGCGCCACCTACTACGACCCGGCCGGTGCGACCTCGATCGACCCGGCGGCGACCGCCGACGCCAACAGGAAGCGTGCCTTCAACCAGATGCAGGACACGCTGAACAAGATGGTCGAGTACGGCCATCTCAGCGCCGCGGAACGCGACAAGTACCGGACCCTCCCCACGGTCCAGAACCCGCGCTCCAACACCCGGCTGAGCGGTCAGATCGGCTACCTCGTCGACCTCGCGAACAGCTACCTGGTCACGCACAGCGACGAGACCCACGTCGACCAGCAGAAGCTGCGTGAGGGCGGCCTGTCGATCTACACCACCTTCGACAAGAAGAAGATCCAGGAGCTCGAGGCCTCCGTCACCAGGGTGCAGAAGGCCAACATCAAGCCGAAGCTGCGCCCCGAGACCGACACCCACGTGCAGTTCGGCGGGGCCTCCGTCGACCCGGGCACCGGCGCCATCAAGGCGATCTACGGCGGTGAGGACGCGACCAAGCACTTCACCGACAACGCGGACGCCACCGGCGCCCAGGTGGGTTCGACGTTCAAGCCGTTCGTGCTGGCCGCGGCCATGCAGTGGGGCAAGCGCAACCCCGAGCTGGGGCCGGACCAGGCCCAGGACGAGCGCACCATCGTCTCGCCCAAGAGCCTGTACAACGCCAAGAACAAGCTGAAGATCAAGGACTACCAGGGCAACGTCTGGACGAACGAGAAGGGCGAGGAATGGCTCCAGACCAACGACGGCCAGAAGTCGTACGGTGACCCGCCCAAGTACCTCATCGACCTGCGCGAGGCCATGCGGGAGTCGGTGAACTCCCCCTTCGTCCAGCTCGGCATGGACGTCGGCCTGGACAAGGTCAAGCAGGCCGCCGTCGACGCGGGCCTCCTGGAGAGCAGCCTGGCCGGCACCAGCTACCCGTCCTTCTCCATCGGTACCTCCGACCCCAGTGCCATCCGTATGGCCGGGGCGTACGGCACCTTCGCCGCCAGCGGCAAGCAGCGCGACCCGTACTCGGTCGAGAAGGTCGTGAGCAAGGACGGCGTGACCTTCGAGCACAAGACCAAGACCAACCCGGCCTTCACCCCGAAGGTCGCGGACAACGTCACCGACGTGCTGAAGACCGTGGTCGACAAGGGCACCGGTACCGCCGCCAAGCTCCCCGGCCGCGACGTGGCCGGCAAGACGGGCACCACCGACGGCAACAAGTCCGCCTGGTTCGTGGGCTACACCCCGCAGCTGTCCACGGCGATCACCATGTTCCGGTACGACGACGACGCGTCCAACAAGAACCGGACCTTCCTCGAGATGTTCGGTACCGGTGGCCAGAAGAAGATCCACGGTGCCTCCTTCCCGGCGCAGATCTGGCACGACTACATGGCGGAGGCGCTGAAGGGCGAGCCGTCCGTGCCGTTCCCGGCACCCGAGCCCATCGGCGAGATCATCAACGAGCAGCCCTCGCCGTCGCCCACTCCGTCGGCGACCGCATCGGAGTCGGAGAGCCCGTCGCCGACACCGTCGCCCAGTCACAGCGCCCCGAGTCCGTCGCCGTCGACGAGTGAGTCCTGCAAGCCCTGGGACTGGACCTGTGACCCGTCCACCGGCGGTGCGACCGGCGGCGGCACCGACACCGGCGGCACGGACGGCGGTGCGTCGACCTCGCCGTCGCCCTCGGACAGCGCCGGAAACCCGCGGGGCAACCAGAACGGTGGCGGAGGTGGCCTCTTCGGAGGCCCGGCCGGATAGCCACCGACCACCCGAAGCGGGTGTTTCACGTGAAACATCCCGACGTTTCACGTGAAACAGGGGCCGCCGCACCGACTCAGGTGCGGCGGCCCTCGGCGTTTTCCCAGCCTCGTACGGCAGGATGTGCCCCATGCCCAGTGCAGAATCGACGCCGACGAGCGTGCACGAGCCGGACACCGTCCGGCCGACCCGGGACGACAAGATCGCCACGGCCGGCAGCGAGCTGATCGGCGGTCCCCTCGGACGGCGCGCCCTGACCGGGGCCTCGTGGTGGACGCCCGTCCGGATCGTCGCCCTGGTGGCGATCGGTATGTTCGCCCTCGGGCTGGTGCAGAAGGCGCCCTGCTACAACGGCGCCTGGTTCTTCGGAGCCAGCTCCCAGTACACGCACGCCTGCTACTCCGACATCCCGCACCTGTATCAGGGGCGCGGGTTCGCCGACGGGCTCGTGCCGTACTTCGACAAGCTGCCCGGGGACATGGACTACCTCGAGTACCCGGTGCTGACCGGCGTGTTCATGGAGGTGGCGGCCTGGCTGACGCCCGGCAGCGGCAGCATCCAGCACCAGGAGCAGTGGTACTGGATGGTCAACGCCGGGATGCTGATGGTCTGCGCGGCCGTCATCGCCGTCTGCGTCTCACGCACCCACGCCCGCCGGCCCTGGGACGGCCTGCTCGTCGCGCTGGCGCCCGCCTACCTCCTGACGGCCACCATCAACTGGGACCTGCTCGCCGTCGCCCTGACGGCCGCCGCGATGCTGATGTGGTCCCGTGGCCGCTCCGTGGCCTTCGGTGTCCTGCTGGGGCTCGCCACGGCCGCCAAGCTCTATCCGGTCTTTCTGCTGGGCCCGCTGCTGGTGCTGTGCTGGCGCGCGGGCAAGTGGCGCGACTTCGCCCAGGCGGTGGCCGGCGCGGCCGTGTCCTGGCTCGTGGTCAACCTGCCGGTGATGCTCTTCGCGTTCGAGGGCTGGTCGAAGTTCTACCGGTTCAGCCAGGAGCGGGGCGTCGACTTCGGCTCGTTCTGGCTGATCATGGCCCAGAACTCCAGCCATCCGCTGAGCACCGACACCGTCAACACGCTCGCCACAGCGCTGATGCTGCTGTGCTGCCTGGGCATCGCGGTGCTCACCTTCACCGCCCCGCGCCGCCCCCGGTTCGCCCAGCTGGCGTTCCTGATCGTCGCCGCGTTCATCGTCACGAACAAGGTCTACTCGCCGCAGTACGTCCTGTGGCTGGTGCCGCTGGCCGTGCTGGCCCGGCCCAAGTGGCGGGACTTCCTGATCTGGCAGGCGTGCGAGGTGGCGTACTTCCTCGGCATCTGGATGTACCTCGCGTACACCACCAGCGGAGACGCCCACAAGGGTCTGCCGACCGACGGCTACCACTGGGCGATCGGCGTGCACCTGCTGGGGACGCTGTACCTGTGCGCCGTCGTGGTGCGCGACATCCTCATGCCGGAGCGGGACGTGGTGCGCCGCGCCGGTGACGACGACCCGTCCGGCGGGGTCCTCGACGGCGCCGAGGACGTGTTCGTCCTGGGGCCCGCCGCCCATCCCCCGCGGCATGCCGCCCACTTCGACACCCCGGAGGTGGAGTGGGGCAACGGCCGCGACCCGGCCGGGGGTTCGCTCTGAGCGAACATCCCCTGGGGGCGTATGACAAAGGCCGTACACGGGTGCTCCCGTGTACGGCCTTCGGCGTTCGCCGTGCGGCTCAGCGGTCCATGAGCCGGTCGAACTGCGTCGTGGTGTGCCGCAGATGGGCCACCAGCTCGTCACCGACCTTCGGCTCCGCCGCGTCGGCGGGCACGAACAGGATGGACACCTGCATGTGCGGCGGCTCGGCGAACCAGCGCTGCTTGCCGTCCCAGACGAATGGAGAAAGGTTCCGGTTCACCGTGGCGAGCCCGGCGCGTGCGACGCCCTTGGCGCGCGGCATGACGCCGTGCATCGCCTTCGGGGCCTCCAGCCCCACCCCGTGCGAGGTACCCCCCGCCACGACGACGAGGAAGCCGTCGGAAGCCGCCTTCTGCTGCCGGTAGCCGAAGCGGTCGCCCTTGGACACGCGCGTGACGTCCAGGACCGCGCCGCGGTACTCGGTGGCCTCGTGGTCGCCCAGCCACAGCCGCGTGCCGATGCGGGCGCGGAACCGGGTCTGCGGGAACTGCTGCTGGAGCCGCTGGAGTTCGTCGGCCTTGAGGTGGCTGACGAACATCGTGTGCAGCGGCAGCCGGGCCGCACGCAGCCGGTCCATCCAGCCGATGACCTCCTCGACGGCGTCGGAGCCGTCGGTGCGGTCCAGCGGCAGGTGGATGGCGAAGCCCTCCAGCCGGACGTTCTCTATGGCGGCGTGCAGCTGCGGCAGGTCCTGCTCGCTGATGCCGTGCCGCTTCATCGAGGACATCACCTCGATGACCACCCGGGCGCCGACCAGGCCGTACACGCCGTCAATGGAGGAGACCGACCGCACCACCCGGTCGGGCAGCGGCACCGGCTCCTCGCCGCGCCGGTAGGGGGTCAGCACCAGCAGGTCACCGCTGAAGAAGTCCTTGATCCGGGCGGCCTCGTACGTCGTGCCGACGGCGAGCAGGTCCGCACCCAGGCGCGTGGCCTCCTCGGCCAGCCGCTCGTGACCAAAGCCGTAGCCGTTGCCCTTGCAGACCGGGACCAGCCCCGGGAACTGCTCCTGCACGTGCTTGTGGTGCGCCCGCCAGCGCGCGGTGTCGACGTAGAGCGTGAGCGCCATGGCCGGACCTGGAACCTTTCTCGTGGTTGCGGGGTGTCAGAGGTGTCGCAGCGGTCTGTCAGAGGTATCGAAGCACCGAACGGGACGTCAGCGGCGCGACATGTAGATGTCGAGCGCCTTGTGCAGCAGCTTGTTCAGCGGGAAGTCCCACTCGCCGAGGTACTCGGCGGCCTGGCCGCCGGTGCCGACCTTGAACTGGATCAGGCCGAAGAGGTGGTCGGACTCGTCCAGCGAGTCGGAGATGCCGCGCAGGTCGTAGACGGTCGCGCCGAGCGCGTAGGCGTCGCGCAGCATCCGCCACTGCATCGCGTTCGAGGGCCGCACCTCGCGGCCGATGTTGTCGGAGGCGCCGTAGGAGTACCAGACGTGGCCGCCGACGATCAGCATCGTGGCCGCCGCCAGGTTCACACCGTTGTGGCGGGCGAAGTACAGCCGCATACGGTTGGGGTCCTCGCTGTTGAGGGCCGACCACATGCGCTGGAAGTACGACAGCGGGCGCGGCCGGAAGTGGTCGCGCACGGCCGTGATCTCGTACAGCCGCTGCCACTCCTCGAGGTCGTGGTAGCCGCCCTGGACGACCTCGACACCGGCCTTCTCCGCCTTCTTGATGTTGCGGCGCCACAGCTGGTTGAAGTTCTTGTGGACCTCTTCCAGGGAACGGTTCGCCAGCGGCACCTGGAAGACGTAGCGGGGCTGGACGTCACCGAAGCCGGCGCCGCCGTCCTCGCCCTGCTGCCAGCCCATACGGCGCAGCTTGTCGGCCACCTCGAAGGCGCGCGGCTCGATGAAGTCGGCCTCCAGGTCGCGCAGGCGCTTGACGTCCTGGTCCTGGATGCCCTTCTTGATGGTGTCGGCGTTCCAGCGCCGGATGACCACCGGCGGGCCCATCTTCACCGAGAAGGCGCCCTGCTGCTTCAGGTGGGCGAGCATCGGCTCGATCCACTCCTGCAGGTTCGGCGCGAACCAGTTGATGACCGGGCCTTCGGGCAGATAGGCGAGGTAGCGCTTGATCTTCGGCAGCTGGCGGTAGAGCACCAGGCCCGCGCCGACCAGTTCACCGGTGCGGTCGTCGAACCAGCCGAGGCTCTCGGAGCGCCACTCCGCCTTCACGTCCGCCCACGCCGGGACCTGCATGTGACTCGCCGCCGGCAGGGTCTGGATGAAGGCCAGATGCTGCTCGCGACTGATGGTCCTCAGGGTCAGGGTCATTCGGGGCGCTCCTCGGGCTGGTGTGTCCCCATGGGTCAGGGGCTCCGGCTCTGGTGCCGAAGCCTACTGCGCCCGCGGAGCGCCCCTGCTGGGCGCACGGGACATCTCGCCCGGCCGCGCGGCGGCCGGGTGAGTTGCGTGCTGCTGGAGAGGGAGGTGCGGGCTGGGTCAGAAGACGCCGCCGAAGAGGCCGCCGTGCGCCATCCCGAGCAGGAAACCGACACCGGATGCGCCCAGGCCCACGATGATGCCGAAGCGCTCACGCGTGGTCACCGAGATCCACTGGCCGTAGGCACCGGTGAGGATGCCCACCAGTCCGGCCCAGGAGCTGAGCAGGTGCAGATCGTCGGCGACCAGGCCGGTGATGAAGGCCAGGAGTCCGAGGACCAGCGTCACGACGAGCAGCGTGTCCTGGAGGGGATGGGACTTTCCGTCCGTGGCCAGGAGGCCGGAGGGGGTCTTGGGTCGCAATACCTGTGCCATAGGGCACCTCCTGCGGAAGACGGCGCATCGTAGCGCCATACACACCCGATGTGTACAGATTGACGGGCTCCCCGGCCGGATTTCAACCGGAAGCCGGTGTGCGGGTAGTCTGTACCGTCTGCACCGGTGTCTGCCCAGGCCCAGTCGAAACAGTCCAGGCGATTCCGCCGGCCGACCTCGATTGTCAGTGGCGGCCGATACCGTTGCGTACGCATCACAACCCTCCTGCCACGGAACGACCGTGGCCGTTGAGTCCAAAGGAGGTGGGTTCCACATGCGTCACTACGAGGTGATGGTCATCCTCGACCCCGATCTCGAGGAGCGCGCTGTCTCCCCGCTGATCGAGAACTTCCTCTCTGTCGTCCGTGATGGCGGCGGAAAGGTCGAGAAGGTCGACACCTGGGGCCGTCGTCGTCTCGCGTACGAGATCAAGAAGAAGCCCGAGGGCATCTACTCGGTCATCGACCTGCAGGCTGAGCCCGCGGTCGTCAAGGAGCTCGACCGGCAGATGAACCTGAACGAGTCGGTCCTCCGGACCAAGGTCCTCCGTCCCGAGACCCACTGAGCCTCCCGCTCAGCTGATCTCGGGATTCCGAGCAGCACCACAAGCAGCCAGCAGCAAACCCGCCGAGAGGTTCCCCCATGGCAGGCGAGACCGTCATCACGGTCATCGGCAATCTTGTCGACGACCCCGAGCTGCGCTTCACCCCTTCCGGTGCGGCGGTCGCGAAGTTCCGTGTCGCGTCCACCCCCCGCACCTTCGACCGTCAGACCAACGAGTGGAAGGACGGCGAGAGCCTCTTCCTGACCTGCTCGGTCTGGCGCCAGGCGGCGGAGAACGTCGCCGAGTCGCTCCAGCGAGGCATGCGCGTCATCGTGCAGGGCCGGCTGAAGCAGCGGTCGTACGAAGACCGTGAGGGTGTCAAGCGCACGGTCTTCGAGCTGGACGTCGACGAGGTCGGCCCCAGCCTGCGCAACGCCACGGCCAAGGTCACCAAGACCGCCGGCCGCGGTGGCCAGGGCGGTTACAGCGGCGGTGGCGGCCAGCAGGGCGGCGCCGGCTGGGGCGGCGGCCCCGGCGGTGGCGGCCAGCAGGGCGGCGGCGCTCCTGCCGACGACCCCTGGGCGACCGGCGCTCCCGCCGGTGGCAACCAGGGTGGCGGCGGCTGGGGCGGCGGCTCCGGCGGCGGTGGCGGCTACTCGGACGAGCCCCCCTTCTAGGCCTTCGGTCCGGTCCTTCGGGGCCGGTCCCGGTCGAGGGCGGGTCGTACCCAAACTTCTTGATCACACAGGAGAATCACCATGGCGAAGCCGCCTGTGCGCAAGCCGAAGAAGAAGGTCTGCGCTTTCTGCAAGGACAAGGTCACGTACGTGGACTACAAGGACACGAACATGCTGCGGAAGTTCATTTCCGACCGCGGCAAGATCCGTGCCCGCCGCGTGACCGGCAACTGCACGCAGCACCAGCGTGACGTCGCCACGGCCGTCAAGAACAGCCGTGAGATGGCGCTGCTGCCCTACACGTCCACCGCGCGCTAAGGGAAGGGTGACCGAATCATGAAGATCATCCTGACCCACGAGGTCTCCGGCCTCGGTGCCGCGGGCGATGTCGTCGACGTCAAGGACGGTTACGCTCGCAACTACCTGATCCCGCGGAACTTCGCGATCCGCTGGACCAAGGGTGGCGAGAAGGACGTCGAGCAGATCCGTCGTGCTCGCAAGATCCACGAGATCCAGACCATCGAGCAGGCCAACCAGATCAAGGCCCAGCTCGAGGGTGTGAAGGTCCGTCTGGCCGTCCGCTCCGGCGACGCCGGTCGTCTCTTCGGCTCCGTCACCCCGGCCGACATCGCTTCCGCGATCAAGGCTTCCGGTGGCCCCGAGGTCGACAAGCGCCGCATCGAGCTCGGTTCGCCGATCAAGACCCTGGGCGCCCACGAGACGTCCGTGCGTCTGCACCCCGAGGTTGCCGCCAAGGTCAACATCGAGGTCGTCGCGGGCTGATCACCGCGTGATCGCTGCGCTCGCTCGAGCCAGTGAAAGGGGCCGCACCGTGAGGTGCGGCCCCTTTCGCATGCCGGGAGTTGGTCCTGAGGCGGGGACGCGCAGGGGTGTTTCACGTGAAACGACCCCGGGGGTCGTGGCGCTGTTTCACGTGAAACGGTCGGCGCGTCAGCGCGTCGCGCCCGTCACCAGCCAGCGGCCCGAGCGGGCGCGCAGCCAGAGGGTCAGGAGCCGTACGGTCATCATCAGCGTCATCGCCACCCACAATGCGGTCAGTCCGCCGCCCAGCGTCGGGACGAGCAGTGCGGCCGGGGCGAAGACCGCCAGCGTGAGCAGCATCGCCCAGGCCAGATACGGTCCGTCGCCGGCTCCCATGAGTACGCCGTCCAGGACGAACACGACGCCGGAGACCGGCTGGGAGAGGGCCACGATCAGCAGTGCGGGCAGCGCGGTGTCGGTCACCGAGGAGTCGCTGGTGAACAGCGGCAGGAAGAGCGGACGGGTGAGCACCACCAGGACGCCGAGGGCGATGCCGACCGCGATGCCCCACTCCACCATGCGCCGGCAGGCGGCTCGGGCGCCGTCGCTGTCGCCCGCACCCAGGTAGCGGCCGATGATCGCTTGCCCCGCGATGGCGATGGCGTCGAGGGCGAAGGCGAGCAGGCTCCACAGCGACAGGATGATCTGGTGGGCGGCGATGTCGGCGTCACCGAGACGTGCGGCGACGGCGGTGGCGATCATCAGGATGGCGCGCAGGGACAGCGTGCGTACCAGGAGGGGGACGCCTGCCTGGGCGGAGGCGCGGATGCCCGCGGCGTCGGGCCGCAGGGAGGCGCCGTGCCGACGGGCACCGCGGATCACCACCGTGAGATAGACGGCGGCCATGGCGCACTGCGCGATGACCGTTCCCCATGCCGAGCCTGCGATACCGAGACCGGCGCCGTAGACGAGGGCCGCGTTCAGGGCGCCGTTGGCGACGAAGCCGCCGATGGCGACGTAGAGCGGTGTCTTCGTGTCCTGCAGCCCACGCAGGACACCGGTCGCGGCGAGCACGACGAGCATGGCGGGTATGCCGAGCGAGGAGATCCGGAGGTAGGTGGTGGCGTACGGTGCCGCGGTGGACGAGGCGCCGAAGAGGTCGACGATCGCCGGAGCCAGCGGAAGGACCAGGGCGATGACGGCCGCGCCGAGCAGCACCGCCAGCCAGATGCCGTCCATGCCCTGGCGGATGGCGGCCGGGAGATCGCCGGCGCCGACGCGACGGGCCACAGCGGCCGTGGTCGCGTAGGCGAGGAAGACGAACACGCTCACGGCGGTGGTGAGCAGGGCGGAGGCGACGCCGAGTCCGGCGAGCTGGGCGGTGCCGAGGTGGCCCACGATGGCGCTGTCGGCCATGAGGAAAAGAGGCTCGGCGACGAGGGCGCCGAAGGCCGGAACGGCCAAGGCGACGATCTCGCGGTCGTGGCGGCGGCGGGTGACCCTCGAGGTCGCGGGAGCCTGTGTCATGAGCACCAATCTAGTCGTCCACAGGTAAGAGATGCAATGGACTAGAGACCCTTACTGGCCGGTTCGGTGAGTGACTTCTCGCGCAGTGTTCGAAGTGATCTTGAGCCGACCGGGGAAGTTTTTCTTCTGCACAGCCCGTGGATGTCGAAACCGCAGGTCAGAGGCGTTGCTTTGACGGAGGAGCGAGCTTGTTCACAGCGCTGTCCACCGGCTCGTGCACAGGTTTCGCCGAGTTCTCCACAGCATCCGGGCCGTCGTCCACATGGCCTGTGGATAACCAGATTGGCTGACGCCCCCGTGGGGCCTACCGTGGTCCGGCGCCCGCTCCGTCCGCCCGTGTGCAGAACCGCCACAAAACCGACGCGTTGCAAGTGGAGTTGGGTCTCTCGGTTTGTCAGTGCCGTCCCTTAGAACAGAGGGGCACGGCGAGGTCCGCTCGGCGGACGGGAGGAGGTGGCTCGGTGAGCATTTCCGAGCCCTTGGACGATCCGTGGGCCGACAGCGGTCCGAGTGATCGCCTCCCCGCTTCCCGCCGACGCGGTGACGGGGTCCGGACGCGTGAGGAGCAGCACGACCGCGGGCGGGACAGCGGCGGCTGGGAAGGCGCCGGTTCGGCCTTCGAGCGGGTACCGCCCCAGGACCTGGAGGCCGAGCAGTCGGTCCTCGGCGGCATGCTGCTGTCGAAGGACGCGATCGCCGACGTCGTCGAGATCCTCAAGGGCCACGACTTCTACAAGCCGGCGCACGAGACGATCTTCCAGGCGATCCTCGACGTCTACGCCCGGGGCGAGCCGGCCGACCCCATCACCATCGCCGCCGAACTCACCAAGCGGGGTGAGATCAACAAGGTCGGGGGCGCGTCGTATCTGCACACCCTCGTCCAGACGGTCCCGACGGCGGCCAACGCCGAGTACTACGCGGAGATCGTGCACGAGCGAGCGGTCCTGCGCCGTCTCGTCGAGGCCGGCACGCGGATCACCCAGATGGGATACGCGGCCGACGACGACGTCGACGAGATCGTCAACCGCGCCCAGGCGGAGATCTACGCCGTCACCGAGCAGCGCACCAGCGAGGACTACCTGCCGCTCGGCGACATCATGGAGGGCGCCCTCGACGAGATCGAGGCGATCGGCTCACGCAGCGGCGAGATGACCGGTGTGCCCACGGGCTTCACCGACTTCGACTCGCTCACCAACGGTCTGCACCCCGGCCAGATGATCGTCATCGCGGCCCGTCCCGCCATGGGTAAGTCCACCCTCGCGCTGGACTTCGCGCGCGCCGCGGCGATCAAGCACAACCTGCCGAGCGTGATCTTCTCCCTCGAGATGGGGCGCAACGAGATCGCGATGCGCCTGCTGTCCGCCGAGGCGCGGGTCGCCCTGCACCACATGCGCTCCGGCACGATGACCGACGAGGACTGGACGCGCCTGGCCCGCCGGATGCCCGACGTGTCCGCGGCTCCGCTCTACATCGACGACTCCCCGAACCTGTCGATGATGGAGATCCGCGCCAAGTGCCGCCGTCTGAAGCAGCGCAACGACCTCCGCCTGGTCGTCATCGACTACCTCCAGCTGATGCAGTCCGGCGGCTCCAAGCGCGCCGAGAGCCGTCAGCAGGAGGTCTCGGACATGTCCCGTAACCTCAAGCTGCTCGCCAAGGAGCTGGAGGTCCCCGTGATCGCGCTCTCCCAGCTCAACCGTGGCCCCGAGCAGCGCACGGACAAGAAGCCGATGGTCTCGGACCTGCGTGAGTCCGGCTCGATCGAGCAGGACGCCGACATGGTCATCCTGCTGCACCGCGAGGACGCCTACGAGAAGGAGTCACCGCGCGCGGGCGAGGCCGACCTGATCGTGGCCAAGCACCGTAACGGCCCGACGGCCACGATCACGGTCGCCTTCCAGGGCCACTACTCGCGCTTCGTGGACATGGCGCAGACCTGAGGCGCCCGCCCGCACGCAGCGGGAAGCTGCTCAGTGCCGCGTCTCGTACCTGGTCACGACCACGCCCCCGGGAAACGTCCGTGTCTCCACCAGGTTCAGGTTCACCCAGCTGTCCAGTGCGGTGAAGAACGGTGTGCCGCCGCCCACCAGGACCGGGTGGGTGGCGATCGCATACTCGTCGATCAGCCCGGCGCGCATGGCCGCCCCGGCGAGCGTCGCGCCGCCGATGGTCATGGGGCCGCCGTCCCCGGCCTTGAGCCGGGTGATCTCGGCGATCGCGTCGCCGGTGACCAGGCGGGTGTTCCAGTCGACCTTGTCGATCGTCGAGGAGAACACCACCTTCGGAGTGTCCCGCCAGTTCCGTGCGAACTCGATCTCCGCCGGGGTGGCCTGGGGCTGCTGGTCGCCGGTCGGCCAGTAGGAGCTCATCGTCTCCCACAGCTTGCGCCCGTACAGCGTCAGGTCACTCGCCTGCTCCTGGTCGAGCCACCACTGGAACAACTCGTCACTCGGCGGTCCGCTCCAGCCGATGTCGTCACCGGGCGCGGCGATGTAGCCGTCCAGGGACAGGTTCATGCCGTAGATCAGTTTGCGCATGGCCCAGCCTTCCGTGCGGGGGTGTCCGACGTGGAGACCAGCGTGGCCCGGGAAACTCATCGGTGCGCGATCCGGGCTCGCCGGTGGCCCTCGGGGCTCAGCGCGGCGCACTCGGCCGGCACGGGCCCCGCCGGGCGGTGCCGCGCCCGGCGAAATGGACTCGACGTGGGTTGCCGCGACGGGTGGACTGGGCGCATGACGACATCTCAGGAAGAGTTGCTGCCCGCCACCCGGCGCGCGTTGCTGCACCGGATCGCCGTGGCCCAGACGGACGGCAGGGCCCCGTCGCTCGTCGCGGCCGTCGTCCGCGGCGGACGCACCGTCTGGCACGGTGCGCGCACCTCGGTCGACGGTCATGGGCCCGACGAGAACGTGCAGTACAGGGTCGGGTCGATCACCAAGACCTTCACGGCCGTGCTGGTCCTGCGGCTGCGGGACGAGGGGCTGCTCGACCTCGGTGACGCATTGGAGAAGCACCTGCCCGGAACCGGCGTCGGCGAGGTGACGATCCGTGATCTGCTGGCGCACACCGGCGGGCTGGCGGCCGAGTCGCCGGCACCGTGGTGGGAGCGCACCCCGGGCACACTGCGGCCCGAAATCGCCGACGTTCTGGGAGAGGAACCCTTCCGGCACCCGGTCGGACAGCGGTTCCACTACTCCAATCCCGGTTACACGCTGCTCGGGGCCCTGGTCGAGGAGGTGCGGGGCGAGCCGTGGGAGGACGTGCTGCGGCGCGAAGTGCTCGAACCCCTGGGCCTTCGCCGCACGGATGTGCGTCCCAGTGCGCCGCACGCCGGAGGCTGGGCCGTGCATCCATGGGCGGACGTGATGATGCCCGAACCCGCGGAGGACCTGGGGAGGATGGCCCCTGCGGGACAGCTGTGGTCCACCACGGGCGACCTGGCGCGCTTCGCCGCCTTCCTGGCCAAGGGAGACGACCGGGTGCTCTGCGCGCAGTCCCTGCACGAGATGCGCACACCCACGGCCCCCTCCGAGGCGGCGAACGTGGCCGACGGCTACGCCTACGGGCTCGGCCTGGAGATCCGGCGCCACGGCGGGCGGCTGCTGACCGGGCACTCCGGGTCGCTTCCGGGGTTCCTGGCCGGCCTCCAGTTCAGCGTGGAGGACGACGTGGCCGCCGTCGTGCTCGCCAACTGCACCTCCGGTCCGCCCGTGGCCACCGTGGCCGCGGATCTCGTGGGGATCGTTGCCGAGGCCGAGCCGCGTATCCCCGAGCCCTGGCGTCCGCTGCGGGAGGCCGATGCGGTGGCGCTGGACCTGGCCGGGCCCTGGTACTGGGGTACGCAAGGGTGCGCCGTGCGGCTGACGGCCGACGGACTGGCGTCGCTGGAGCCCCTCACGGGCAACGGCCGGCGCTCCCGCTTCCGGCCGAACGGTGACGGCACATGGACGGGGTTGGAGGGCTACTACGCCGGCGAGGTCCTGCGGGCCGTACGGCGGCCCGACGGCTCCATCGACCACCTCGACCTCGGGTCGTTCACCTTCACCCGGCAGCCGTATGACGCCGGCGCGGAGGTACCAGGGGGAGTGGATCCGCAAGGGTGGCGGGGCATCGGCTGACGCGTTGTCGTTCCGGTCGCGGGGGCTGTTTCACGTGAAACACGCGTGGGACGGCCCCCGGGTCGCGTCGGTCACAGCGGCAGCTTGAAACCGAGGTGTGAGCCCTCGAACCCGAGCCGCTCGTAGAACCGGTGGGCGTCGGTGCGGCTCTTGTCGGAGGTCAGCTGCACCAACTGGCAGCCCAGGCGCCGGGATTCGTCCACCGCCCACTCGATGAGCCGGGTGCCCAGTCCGCTGCCGCGCTCGTCCGCGTGGATCCGCACCGCTTCGATGATCGACCGGGTGGCCCCTCGCCGGGACAGACCAGGAATCAGCGTCAGCTGAAGGGTGCCGACGATGCGACCCTCGCGTACGGCGACGACCAGGTGCTGGTTCGGGTCCGCGGCGATGCGCTCGAACGCGGTCAGGTAGGGCGCGAGGTCGTCGGGGGACTCGCGCTGGGCACCCAAGGGGTCGTCCGCGAGCATGGCCACGATGGCCGGGACGTCGTCGGGGACGGCGGCCCGTATCTCAAGATCTCCCATGCCCGCACCCTATGCCCGCTCCCTAGGCGGGCACGGGTGCCTTCAGCGTTTCCACGACGTGGACCAGCGGGGCGAGGTCCGGGTTTTTCGCCGCCTCGTCGAGGGCCTCGCGCAGTGCGGCGTCGTTGGTGGGCCGGGCCTCCTCCAGAAGCTTCAGTCCGGCGTCGGTGACGTTGGTGTAGATGCCGCGACGGTCGGTGGGGCACAGATAACGCTCCAGCAGACCGCGGTCCTCGAGCCGGGTGACCAGGCGGGTGGTGGCGCTCTGGCTGAGGACGACCGCGTCGGCGACCTGCTTCATCTGCAGATGTCCGCCGTCGCCGTCGTGCTGCCGGCTGAGCACGTCGAGCAGCGAGTACTCGCGCACGCTCAGCTCGTGGCGAGCCTGCAGAGCGCGCTCGATGTGCGTCTCGATCCTCCCGTGCAGCAGGGAGAGTGCGCACCAGCCCTGAGCGAGAGCGGTGAGCGCGGGGTCCGTCGCTGTCATCGGTGTCTTCCTCCGTCCCGGAGCGGCTGCTACCAGGATAGGGCAGCAGCGCAATAGTGCGCGCTTGCAAGTAACCCGCGTCTGCAACTATTGTGGACGCACGCAAAGCGCACCTGCAATCGTCTGGGAAGGTGTACCCCTCCATGCCTCTCGCGCTTCTGGCCCTCGCGATCGGGGCCTTCGGAATCGGAACGACCGAGTTCGTGATCATGGGCTTGCTGCCCGAGGTCGCGGGCGACTTCGGGGTCTCCATCCCGACGGCCGGCTTCCTCGTCACCGGCTACGCGCTCGGTGTCATGTTCGGCGCCCCGCTGATGACGGTCCTCGGCACCAAGGTCCCCCGCAAGCGGATGCTGATGCTGCTGATGGCCCTGTTCATCGCCGGCAACCTGCTGTCCGCCCTCGCTCCCGCCTTCGGGATCATGCTCATCGGCCGCGTGGTCGCCTCACTCGCCCACGGCGCCTTCTTCGGCATCGGCTCGGTGGTCGCCGCCGAACTGGTCGCCCCCGACAAGAAGGCCGGCGCCATCGCGATGATGTTCACCGGCCTGACCGTCGCCAACGTCGTCGGTGTGCCGCTCGGCACCCTGGTCGGCCAGCACATCGGCTGGCGCGTCACCTTCGGCATCGTCGCGGCCCTCGGCGTCGTCGGCCTGCTCGGCATCGCCAAGCTCGTCCCCGACATGCCCAAGCCGCAGGGCGTGCACCTGCGCCACGAGCTGGCCGCCTTCAAGAACGTCCAGGTGCTGCTCGCGATGGCGATGACCGTTCTCGGCTTCGGCGGCGTCTTCGCGGCCATCACCTACATCGCGCCGATGATGACGCACGTCGCCGGGTTCGCGGACGGCTCCGTCACCTGGCTGCTGGTGCTGTTCGGCCTCGGCATGGTCGGCGGCAACCTCGTCGGCGGCAAGTTCGCAGACCGTGCCCTGATGCCCATGCTGTACGTCTCCCTGGGCGCCCTGGCCGTCGTCCTGGCGGTCTTCACGCTCACCGCGCACAACAAGATCCTTGCGGCCGTCACCATCGCCCTGATCGGCGCGCTGGGCTTCGCCACCGTCCCGCCGCTGCAGAAGCGCGTCCTCGACCAGGCCCATGGCGCCCCCACGCTGGCCTCGGCCGTGAACATCGGCGCCTTCAACCTCGGCAACGCCCTGTCGGCCTGGCTCGGCGGTCTCGTGATCTCGGCCGGGTTCGGCTACACCGCCCCCAACTGGGTGGGGGCCGTCCTTGCCGCAGGCGCTCTCGTCCTCGCCGTGCTCTCCGCCGCACTGGAGCGCCGGGCCGGAGCGTCCAGCACCGTGGTCGCCGGCTCAGCGGCCGCCGAGCAGCGCGCCGTCGTCCACCACTGATCCCCGCGGAACCATCGGCGCCGGGCCAGGGCCGTCCCGGCGCCGGCAGGACCTGCCCTGGGGCAAGGCCCTCGGGCATCACCGGAGCGGCACCCCCGTGCACCGCTCTCCCGCACCACCGCACATCCCCTCACCAAGGAGACCCCGTGAGCACCACCACCGCCCTGACCCCCCTGACCACGCAGGACGCCGAGATCCTCGTCGCCGCCGCCCGCCGGGCCGCCGAGGCGGCCGGTGCCACCGTGAGCATCAGCGTGCTGGACGCCGGCGGGCACCTCCTCGCCTTCCGAAGGGACGACAGGGCCGTCCTGATCTCGGGGGAGACCAGCACCCGCAAGGCCTACACCGCGCTCCAGCTCGACGCCCCGACCGCGGACCTGGTCGACGCCGTCCAGCCCGGCGGCCTCTTCCACACTCTGCCCACCGCGCTCGACCGGCCGCTGCTGTTCATCGCGGGTGGCCTGCCCGTCCGTCGCGGCGGACGCCTGATCGGCGCGATCGGCGTCGGCGGCGGCGCGCCCGAGCAGGACCATGCCTTCGCCACCGCGGCCGTCGAGGCGCTCGCCTGAACGGCAACATCCTCACAGCACAGCGCCGGTCCCCAAGGGGACCGGCGCTGTCGTGCGCTTACGGCCTGGCTCAGCCCGCTGCCACCGTCACCGGCGCGAACCGCCGGCTCCAGTCACCCGGCAGGTCGGTGATGCCGTGAGACATGACGGAGTTGAAGGCGACGGACTCCATGCCGCGCTCCTTGACCCAGGACAGCAGCTCCTCGTGCCGGACGTCGATGTCCGTGCGCAGCGGACGGTCGGTGCCCGCTGCGAGGGAGATCATCAGCGCCTTCGCCGTCGCGGTGTCCCGTGCGATGAGCGGGCCCACGACATGGGTGTCCATGTTGGGCCACGCGGCGGCGTAGCCGGTGATCCGGCCCCCGTCCTCCGCGACGCGCAGCTGGTCGGCGAAGGCGGGCAGTCGCGTCACGATGGGCGTGCGGTCGACGCCGAACACCTCCTCGTCGAGACGGAGGATGGCCGGGAGGTCCTCGGCCGTAGCCGCCCGCGTGGCCACGGGGTCCACCGCGACGTCCGGAGTCAGGCGACCGACCACCATCTCCGCCCGGCCCGTGGTCTTGAAGCCCAGCTCCTCGTAGAGCGGGCGGCCGTTCGGCGTGGCGTGCAGGGTGAGCGGCGTGGTGCCCCTCTCCGCGAGGACGTGGCGCATCATCCGGCGCCCGACGCCCTGGCGGGCGTGGCGGTCGGCGACCAGCACCATCCCGACGGCAGCGAGAGCGGGCCGCTCCCGTGGTCCGTACTCGGTGACGACGCAGGCGCTGACGAGGCCGCCGTCGGGGTCATCGATGCCGTAGGCCGTCCCCGCGGTGAGGAGGAATCCCCACTTGTGTTCCTCCCGGGGCCAGCCACGGTTCTCGGACAGGTCCGCGCAAGCGCTGAGATCGCGAAGCGTCAGACGGCGGATGGGCAGAGCGGCGAGGGAAACAGTCGGCACGCAGGTCAGGCTGTCCGACGGCAGGCCCCTGCGTCCACCTGTTTCACGGCACACGTACGTGCTTTTGGCCATGTCGTGGTCCGGCGGACAGCTCTGGGACAGACGGGCGACGTTTCACGTGAAACAGGCGCCGAACCCCGTCAGCCCAGGTCCGGCGCGTGCATGGCGCGGACGCCCTCGATGTTCCCGTCCAGGTAGTGCCGCAACGACAGCGGAACGAGGTGCACAGAGGCGATACCGACGCGGGTGAACGGTACGCGGACGATCTCGTACTCACCGGCCGGTTCGTCCACCTCGGGACCGTGCCGCTGGGAGAGGTCCATGGATTCCAGGCGGCAGACGAAGAAGTGCTGCACCTTTACGCCGGTCGCACCGCCGTCCTCGCCGATGTGCTCCACGGTGTCCACGAAACAGGGCACCACGTCAGTGATCTTGGCGCCGAGCTCCTCATCCACCTCGCGGTGCAGAGCATCGACCACGGTCGGATCCTCGGGCTCCACCCCGCCGCCGGGTGTCAGCCAGTAGGGGTCCATGCCAGGCTTGGTGCGCTTGATCAGGATGAGGTCGTCACCGTCCAGCAGGACGGCGCGGGCGGTGCGCTTGACCACGGGTCGGACGGTCATGGGAGAAATGTGGCCCGGCGCGTTCCGCATGAAACATCCCCGCTGGTTTCACGTGAAACATCGCGAAACGTCATCAAGTGAACTCGCTCCGTGATGCGGCGGGGACACGCTCAGGACCAGTCGGCCGCTGCCCGCAGGAGCCGTTCATGAGCCCGCGCGATGTGCGGCATGGCCAGCGTTCCCGTGCGTACCACCAGGAAGTACGTCCGCAGCGGAGGCACCGGCGGATGATGCAACGCCACGATCTCCCCGCGCTCCAGGGCGCCCGCGCACAGATAGCGGGGCAGGACGGCGAGCCCCGCCCCCGCCGCCGTACAGGTGAGGACCGCGCGCAGGTCGGGGACGATGACCGCGCCGGAGGGCACGGGACGGGAGTCGAAGACGGAGGCCCAGTAACGGGAGACGAACGGGAGCGACTCATGGACCTCCACGACAGGGAGGCTTTCCAGGGCTCGGGCGCCCACGCGTCGCAGTTCGTCGCGGCGGACCTGTTCGGCCCGGTGCGGGGCGGCCACCAGGACGTGCTCCTCGTCGCACAGCGCGGTCGCGGTCAGCAGGGCGCCACGGGGCCGGGTGGTGCTGATGGCCAGGTCGTGATGGCCGGCCGCCAGGCCTTCCAGCGTCTCCTCTGCGGTACCGAAGGACGCGCGCAAGGTCAGTCCCTGCCCGTCGCCACGGGCCGGTTCCGTCAACGCCGGCAGGGCCCGCTCCGCGATGAACTCCGGAGGCCCGGCCAGATGCAGGCTGCGTAACGACGTCTCCTCGTCGACCCCTGTCTCGGCGATCTCCACCAGGGCGTCCAGATGCGGCGCCGCCTTGTGGGCCAGCTCGTCGCCGATGCTCGTCGGGGTCACCCCACGCGCTTGGCGCAGGAACAAGGGGCGGCCGAGCTGCCGCTCCAGGGTGCGGATCTGCGAGGTCACGGCGGGCTGGGACAGGCCGAGCAGAGCAGCCGCCCGGGTGAAGGACCCGGCGCGGTGCACGGTCACGAAGGTGCGCAGCAAGGCCAGATCCATGGCGTGCCCTTCCCCTCTCGCCGTCCGTTCAGGGTCCCCGGCCACGCACCCCACTATAAATATGTCGATAGGTCTCTGTCGTTACCGTGATTGGACACTGACAGGGAGTCAACTAGCCTGGTTCGCGCGGTTCTTGGACTGCGGAACCGCGGACGGTCCGAGCCACGAGGGGGGAGGCTCGGACCGTCCGTCGCCCTGAGCCGGACACCTTTCCGGCGTCCGTGCGCAGGTCAGCCGGCGGACTCCTCGAGCGCGTGCAGCAGATCGGCCACCAGGTCCTCGGGGTCCTCCGCACCGACCGACAGCCGGACGAAGCCCTCCGGCACCGCGTCACCGCCCCACCGGCCGCGCCGCTCGGCAGTGGAGCGCACACCGCCGAAGCTGGTGGCGTCGTCCACCAGCCGCAGCGCGTCCAGGAAACGGTCGGCACGCGCACGCGTGGGCAGCGTGAAGGAGACCACGCACCCGAAGCGCCGCATCTGCTGGGCAGCGACCTTGTGCGACGGATCGTCGGGCAGCCCCGGATATCGCAGCCCGGTGACGTCGGGGTGCTCCCGCAGCGCCTCGGCCACCCTCAGCGCCGTGGTGTTCTGCCGGTCGGCGCGCAGCTGCAGCGTGGCCAGGGACCGATGCGCCAGCCAGGCCTCCATCGGCCCGGGGATCGCACCGACGATCTTGCGCCAGCGCCGCACCGCAGTCATCGCCTCACCGGCGCGACCGGTGACGTAGCCGAGCAGGACGTCGCCGTGCCCGGTGAGCTGCTTGGTCCCGCTGGCCACGGCGAAATCGGCGCCCAGCTCCAGCGGGCGCTGCCCGAGGGGCGTGGCGAGCGTGTTGTCGACGGCGACGAGAGCGCCACGCGCGTGTGCCGCCTCGGCCAGCCGCCGGATGTCGCACACGTCGAGGCCGGGGTTGGACGGCGACTCGATCCACAGCAGCCGCGCGCCGTCGAGCACGTCCAGCTGCGCGTCACCCCCGGTCGGCGCGGTGCGCACCTCGACGCCGAACGCCTCCAGCTGCGCGCGGACCAGGGGCAGCGCCTGGTAGCCGTCGCTGGGCAGCACGACCGCGTCCCCGGAGCGCAGCTGGGAGAACAGCACGGCGGAGATCGCGGCCATCCCGGAGGCGAACGCCAGCGTCTCCACGCCGTCCTCGCCCGGCGCCTCCAGCTCGCCGATGGCCCGCTCCAGCAGCGTCCACGTGGGGTTCTCGTCACGGCCGTAGGTGTACGGCCCCGTGGGGTCGCCCGGCAGGTGGAAGTGGGCCGCGAAAACCGGGCCCGGCAGCGTCGGTTCGTGCTTGACCGGTTCGGGCAGTCCCGCCCGCACCGCGCGCGTGCCGTCGCCCCGGCTCTCCCGCACCGCGCGCGTGCCGTCGCCCCGGCTGTCGCGCACCGCGCGCGTGCCGTCGTCCCGACCCTCGCCCGCGTCGCTCATGCCGCCCGTCCCTCCATCTGCTCGCGTACCGCGGCGAGCAGTCCGTCGCTCGCCGCCTCCACCATCTCAAGGCACTCCTCGAAGCCCTCCATGCCCCCGTAGTAGGGATCGGGCACGTCCAGGTCGTCCCCGGCCGCGGGGTCGTAGGAGCGCAACAGCCGCACCTTCGCCGCGTCCTGGCCGGTGGGCGCGAGGCGGCGCAGTGCCTTCAGATGCCCGGCGTCCAGCGCGATCACGAGATCGAGCCGGGCGAACCAGGACGGCTGGAACTGCCGCGCCGTGTGCTCGCTGCCGTACCCCGACTCCCGGAGGACGGCGACCGTGCGCGGGTCCGCGCCGTCGCCCTCGTGCCAGCCGCCCGTGCCGGCGCTGTCGACCTCGACCAGATCCGCGAGACCGGCCTCCTCGACGCGGGCGCGGAAGACCGACTCGGCCATCGGGGAGCGGCAGATGTTGCCGGTGCAGACGAAGCAGACGCGGTAGGTCATGGCGCCTCAGTCCTCGTCGGGAAGGACGACGTGCAGGGCCCAGGACACGACCGAGATGATCAGGCCGCCGATGACGGCCGTCCAGAAGCCCTCGACATGGAAGCTCAGGTCGAGCTTGCCGCACACCCACGAGGTCAGCAGCAGCATGAGCGCGTTGACGACCAGGGTGAACAACCCGAGCGTGAGGATGAACAGGGGGAAGGTCAGCACCTTCACGAGCGGCTTGACCAGGAAGTTGACCAGGCCGAAGACCAGGGCGACGATGATCAGCGTGCCGGCCTTCTTGCCGGTGCTCGATCCGGTCAGGGTGATCTTGTCAAGCAGCCACACGGCGACCAGCAGGGCGCCGGCGTTGGCGATCGTCTTGACTACGAAATTCTTCATGTGTCTGATCGTGGCAGACGGACACGGCCAGGAGCAGAGGCGAGGGCGAACAAGGCGATGAAGGCATTCCGGCTGGACGAACTGGAGGCGGAACGCGCCGCCAACGAAGGCGCCTACCTGCAGTTTCTGCGTGAGCGGAACATGTCCGTCGGCCTGTACGCGCTCAACGCGGGAGAGCACGACCCGCAGAAGCCGCACAACCAGGACGAGGTGTACTTCGTCGTCAGCGGCCGCGCCGCGATCACCGTCGGTCTGGAGACGACGGAGGTGGCGCGCGGCAGCGTCGTGTACGTGCCCGCCGGGGTCGCCCACAAGTTCCACCACATCAGCGAGGACCTGCGCGTTCTCGTGGTGTTCTCCCCGCCGGAGGGCTGAGACCGGCCTCGGGGTTCCCTAGGGGACGGGTCAGGGGAGGACCGGGGATGCGAGGCGCCCGCGGGCGCCCTCGCCGGCCCTAGCATCGAGTGCAGGACATCCGGAAGGGTCCGGCACCGTCAACGGGCCGGTGAGGAAAGGGCGAAGGCGATGCGAGAGATTGTCGCGGGACTGCCGTGGTGGGTGAAGTGGGTCGCGGTGCCGGTCATCGCGCTCGTCGTGTTCGGCAGCGTGCTGGCCACGGTCGTGGGTTTTGTGATCGGACTGCTCTTCAAGCTGCTGGTCTTCGTGGCCCTGGTCGGCGGCCTGATCTACATCGTGCGGAAGTTCACCGCCGGGTCGTCCTCGCGCAGCGACTGGTAGGGGACGGCCGGTGATCGCCGAGGTGATCACCAAGGGGAATCGCCGGTTCCCTCGGGGGAGGGAAGTTTTCCGGACAGCCATTCTGTCCACGGCGGCGGACGGTTAGAGTCCGGAATCCGACGCGGGGCCGATCCCCCGCGCAGGGCGGACACCCCCGCACCCGTGTTCCGGCACGGGCTCCCCTCGCGCTTCGGGAGTGACCCTTGGCCACGGTTGACACCACACCCGCAGAGCCGCACGCACCCCCCACGCGGACCTGCTCGCCCGCACCCCCGCTGCAGCGGCCGGCCCCCACGGCACCCACCGAACAGCCCCCTGCGGCGACGACTCTCATCAGCTCCGTGCAGCGCGCGATGCGTCTGCTGGAAGCCGTCGCCGAACACCCCTACGGCGCCCCCGCCAAACAGCTGGCCCGGGAGACCGGTCTGGCCCTGCCCACCGCCTACCACCTGCTGCGCACCCTGGTGCACGAGGGCTATCTCCGCCGCGAGAAGGGCCTGTTCTTCCTTGGTGCGTCGGCCGAACGGCTGGGCAGCGGCGGAGCGGAGCAGAAACGTCGCAGCACGATCGTGGACACCCTCGCGCAATGGCGCGATTCCATCGGTGTGCCCGTGTATTACGCGATGTACCGCGAGGGCGAGATCGAGGTCATGTGCGTCTCGGACACGCCCGGCAACCCGGCGGTCGAGGAGTGGGCCGACTTCCGAGAGACGGGACACGCACACGCCATTGGACAGTGCCTGCTCTCCCAGCTGGACGACGGCGCCCGCCGCGACCACCTGGCCCGCTACCCGGCGCAGCCCATCACGCCTTACACGGTGTGTGACAACCACGCGCTGCTGCGACGGCTGGAGCAGATGCGGCGCATGGAGCCGGTGATCGAGCGGCAGGAGTACGCCCTGGGGACGGTGTGCGCCGCGGTGCCGATCACGGTGGGCACCACGGCCGCCACGATGGCGATCTCGCTGCCCGTGCACCAGGCCGACCGGCTGCTGCCCGCGGCGCGGAAACTCCAGGACGAGATCGGGCGCCTGCTGGGCTCGCTGGCCCTGTCTATCAGTATCTGAAAACTCACTCCTTGTGATCTCGTGTGCACGTTCAGCAAGATACCTCCAGTGTCAAGGGGTTCATTCCCGGCCAGTCGACGGCAAGTGACGGGGTAGGCGAATGCGCGAGTCCGTGCAGGCAGTGCAGGCAGAGGTCATGATGAGCTTTCTCGTCTCCGAGGAGCTCTCGTTCCGCATCCCGGTGGAACTGCGGTACGAGACCTGTGATCCCTATGCCGTACGGCTGACTTTCCACCTTCCCGGGGACGCGCCGGTGACCTGGGCGTTCGGGCGTGAGCTGCTGCTCGACGGGGTGGGGCGGCCGTGCGGAGAGGGCGATGTCCGGATCGCACCGGTCGAGGAGGACACGTTGGGCGAGGTGCTGATCCGGCTCCAGGTCGGCGGCGACCAGGCGCTGTTCCGTTCGTCGGCCCCGCCGATCGTGGCGTTCCTGGACCGCACCGACAAGCTGGTGCCACTCGGCCAGGAGGGTGCGCTCGCCGACTTCGACGCCCATCTGGAGGAGGCGCTCGACCGTATCCTCGCCGAGGAGCAGAGCGCGGGCTGACACGTCGCGTCACCACGGTGGCGTAACGGTTCACCGCTGTGGGACGGGGATTTGCAGGAACGGTTCTGCAGGGCGGTGACACGGTGACCGTCGCGCTGGTGACGCCGTCGGCCGTCGGGTACGGCGGCGCCGTCGACGGGGCGGCTACGGGCGCGACGGTACGGTCGCGCGGCCGGCGGTACGGCTACGCCGTCGCCCGGCATCTCAGCGCTCGCGCCGGCACCCGGCGTTTCAGCGCTTGCGCCGGCGCCCCCGGCCGCCGCGGCCTGCGGGCACCGGGATCGAGCCGGTACCGGTGCCGGTCCCACCGGCGGCGCTCTGGCCGGCCGCTGTCGGCCCCTGACGGTCGGCGGCCACCACCAGAGCCGCGAGCGCCGTGGTGACCGGCACCGAGGCGACCAGGCCGATCGATCCCACCAGCGTGCGCACGATCTCCTCCGCGACCAGTTCGCTGTTGGCGACCGTGCCCACGCTGCTCTGCGCGATGGAGAAGAGCAGCAGCAGGGGCAACGCGGCACCGGCGTAGGCGAGGACGAGGGTGTTGACGACGGACGCGATGTGGTCGCGGCCGATCCGGATCCCGGCCCGGTACAGCCCGCGCCGGCCCATCGACGGGTTGGCCTCGTGCAGCTCCCAGACGGCGGAGGTCTGGGTGACCGTCACGTCGTCGAGCACGCCGAGGGATCCGATGATGACGCCGGCGAGCAGCAGACCGCTCATGTCGATGGACGGGTACAGGCCATGGATCAGGCCGGTGCTGTCGTCCGTGTTGCCCGTCAGCGCGGCCCAGCCGATGAACAGCGAACCGAGGACGCCGATCAGCAGCAGGGAGACCAGTGTGCCCAGCACCGCCACGGACGTCCGGGCCGACAGCCCGTGGCACAGATACAGGGCGATGAGCATGATCGCGCTGGAGCCCACGACGGCGACGACCAACGGGTTCTCGCCCTGCAGTACCGCCGGCAGGATGAAGAAGTTCAGCACCAGGAAGCTGATGGCCAGCGCGACGAGTGCCATCACCCCGCGCATCCGTCCCACGACGATGACGGCGAGCGCGAAGATGCCGGCCAGCAGGGCCATCGGGAAGCGCCGGTCGGCGTCCGTGACGGAGTACTGAAGGTCCTTCGGTGCCGAGGGCTCGTAGGCGACCACCACCTTCTCGCCCTGGTGCAGCTGCCGTGTCTGGTCGGGCTGCACGATCTCGGTGAACGTCCGGCCCTTGTCGTTGCCGGAGTCGACGCGGACGGTGGCCTTCTTGCAGGCGCCGTCGGCCTGTTGCCGGGTCGGGGACCCCTGCGCGGTGGACGTGTCGCCGGTCGGCGTACCACCGGAGGCGTTGACGGACTTGCAGCTCACCTCGACCACCTGGGTGACCGTGGCCTGCTGGGTCTGCCGGTCGAAGCCCACACCGGAGCGCTGGTGGGAGGGGGCACCGCCCGGCCACAGCACGCCGAGGCCGACGACCACCGCCACGGCGAACGGGATGAGGATCGCCGCGATGACCTTGCGCAGATGCCGGGAGACGGGAGCGGCGGGCCCGTGACTGTGCGAGTGCCCGTGCCCGCCGCCCGCGGAATGCGCGGCACCGTGTCCGCTTCCCGCGGCGTGCCCGGCACCGTGTCCGTGCCCGCCACCGGACGCGTGCCGATGCCCGTGCCCGGCGCCCGGGGCGTACCCGTGCCCGGCTGCCGGCGTGTGCCCGTGCTCCGGCCCGTCCTCGGCGCCCTGGCCGTGGCCGGTCGGGCCCTGGCCGTGCGGCGGCTCGGGCGGCGGATACGGGGGCTGGTGTGTGGTGGTCACCGCCCGATCATCGCAAGAACGGCAGGGGCCCCCTGTTCATCGCGCCTGAATTGACGCTAGCGTGGAGGCACCTTTGCACACGCGGGAGCTCGGAGCACCGGGCTGAGAGGGCGCTGACCTCCGTCTTCGCGATGTTTCACGTGGAACATGTGGCGTTCCACACGAAATGTCGGCAGACGGTGACCGCTGCGTCGACCGCCGAACCTGTTACCGGGTAATGCCGGCGTAGGGAGTAGGTCTCATGACCAACAAGGACGTACGCACGCCTGCCTCCGTTCAGAGCGAGTCGGCTCAGGAGGCCGGGAAGTCCATCGGCTGGCACAAGGCATACGTCGAGGGTTCGCGCCCCGACCTGCGGGTGCCGGTCCGTCAGGTGCACCTCACCAACGGGAAGGCGGTCACGCTCTACGACACGTCCGGCCCGTATACCGATCCGCTTGTCGACACCGACGTCCGCAGGGGCCTGTCGCCCCTGCGGGAGAACTGGATCATCGCCCGCGGCGACACCGAGGAGTACGCGGGCCGCCCCGTCCGCCCGGAGGACGACGGGATCAAGCACACCTCGCCGCGCGGCGGCCTGCGCAATCTCGACGCGGTCTTCCCCGGGCGGCCGCGCCAGCCCCGCCGCGGCCGCGACGGCCAGGCGGTCACGCAGCTCGCGTACGCCCGCCGGGGCGAGATCACGCCCGAGATGGAGTTCGTGGCCCTTCGGGAGAACGTCTCGCCCGAGGTGGTCCGCGAGGAGATCGCGGCGGGCCGAGCCGTGCTGCCGGCCAACGTCAACCACCCGGAGATCGAGCCGATGATCATCGGCAAGCGGTTCCTGGTGAAGGTCAACGCCAACATCGGCAACTCCGCAGTGACTTCTTCCATCGAGGAGGAGGTCGAGAAGATGACCTGGGCGACCCGCTGGGGCGCCGACACGGTCATGGACCTGTCCACGGGACGCAACATCCACACCACCCGCGAGTGGGTGCTGCGCAACTCCCCCGTCCCCATCGGCACGGTGCCGCTCTACCAGGCGCTGGAGAAGGTCGACGGCAGGGCCGAGGAACTGACCTGGGAGATCTACAAGGACACGGTCATCGAGCAGGCCGAGCAGGGCGTGGACTACATGACGGTCCACGCGGGCGTGCGTCTGGCGTACGTGCCGCTCACCGCCAACCGCAAGACGGGCATCGTCTCGCGCGGTGGTTCGATCATGGCCGCGTGGTGCCTGGCGCACCACAAGGAATCGTTCCTGTACGAGAACTTCGAGGAGCTCTGCGAGATCCTCGCCGCGTACGACGTGACGTACTCCCTCGGTGACGGTCTCCGGCCCGGCTCCATCGCGGACGCCAACGACGAGGCGCAGTTCGCGGAGCTCCGCACGCTCGGGGAACTCAACACGATCGCCAAGCGTTTCCACGTACAGACCATGATCGAGGGCCCGGGACACGTCCCGATGCACAAGATCAAGGAGAACATCGACCTTCAGCAGGAGATCTGCGATGAAGCTCCGTTCTATACGCTCGGCCCGCTGACCACCGACGTCGCGCCGGCGTACGACCACATCACCTCCGGCATCGGCGCCGCGATGATCGCCTGGTGGGGCACGGCGATGCTCTGCTACGTCACGCCCAAGGAGCACCTGGGCCTGCCCAACCGGGACGACGTCAAGACCGGTGTCATCACCTACAAGATCGCCGCCCACGCGGCCGATCTGGCCAAGGGGCACCCGGGCGCGCAGGAGTGGGACGACGCGCTGTCCGACGCCCGGTTCGAGTTCCGGTGGGAGGACCAGTTCAACCTCGCGCTGGACCCGGACACGGCGCGGGAGTTCCACGACGAGACCCTGCCGGCGGAACCCGCCAAGACGGCCCACTTCTGCTCGATGTGCGGGCCGAAGTTCTGCTCGATGAAGATCTCGCAGGACATCCGCCGTGAGCACGGCGGCAGCAAGGCCGAGATCGAGGCCGGGATGGCGGAGAAGTCGCGGGAATTCGCGGCGGCGGGCAACCGCGTGTATCTGCCGATCGCGGACTGAGTCGCACCGCCCGGACCGCCCGGACCGCCCGGACCGCTTCGACAGGTCCGGGCGGCCCGGGGTGACGCGGACTGTCCCGTGGGGGCCCGGCGTTGGACGGCTCGCGGCGGACGTCCGATGCCCCCGCGTGCGCTCGTCCTCTCCGGGGCGTGCGCCGGCGCTTCACTCCGGCTGGTGCTCCGGGCCACCGAAGTCGGGGCTGCTGAAGTCGGGGCTCGTGAAACTCGGGCGCGGGCCTGCGGCGGGGCCGTCGTCGGGGCTGGTGAATCCCGGCCGGTCGTAGCCCAGGCGCGGGATGCGGCTGGACGGCACCGACGGGGACACGGGGTGCGCCGGGCTCGTACCGGGCTCGGCCAGGGCGTCGCGCAGGAACGGCACGATGCCGCGTTCCAGCAGGGCTTCGTGCCAGGCGTCACGAGCCTGGGTCAGCTCCTGCGGAGGTTCACCGTGGGCGCCGGACTCGAGCGAGGGGCGGTTGCGCAGGGCCGTGAGCAGCAGCCCCACGGTGGCGACGAGGATCGTGGCCGCCGTCAGGGCGCCGAAGACCCATCCGGCGGTGAGCATGGTCCGGGCGAAGGCCGGCTCGGGGTCGAGCATCTTCAGGATGTAACCCACCAGCAGGAATATCGCGGCGGCGGTGCCGGAGAGGACGGGGGCGAGGACGGCGACCACGGCGACGGCGCCCGCGCCCGTGCTCTCGGCCATCTCGCCCACGGTGGCGGCGAGTCCCATCGGGGCGCCGGCGGGGTCGGCGGACGCGGACGTGCGCTCGGCCGTCAGGGCGGCGGCCGGGGCCGGCTGACGCAGCTCCTCGCGCACCTTGACGTAGTGCTGGTACTCGGTGGCGGCGGAGGCGGTGATGAGGGAGGTGGCGCTGAGCGCCATGGCGCGCAGCTGTTCGAGGGTGAGACGTCGGCCGGCGGCGGACAGTTCGGGACGGTGGGCTGCGGAGCGCAGCGCCTCATCGAGGATCCGTTCGTAGTCCTGACGGTCCTCGCTCAGCAGGTGCTGCGGAACGCTGTTCATGTGCATCCCCCGATGCTCCGTAGGGCTTGGGGCTCGCATGGCGACGAGCCGTCGGGCAGAAACGGAGGGGAGCCTGCTACGGATAAGCCGATGGTAGAGCGGCGACGGCTCGCGGTGACAGGGGGTTTCCACAAATTGCCGACGCGCCCGGTGTGTTGAGCGGATCCGGGCCGTCCGCCGGGCGGCGGGGGAGATTGCGCCGCGGGGCGGCGCGCGGGAACGCTCAGCCGCCCAACGGGAGCTCCTGGACCAGCAGTTTTCCTGCCATCGTCACACCGCCGTCCATCGCGATGGCGAGCCCGTCGGCGTAGACGTGCGGGCCCTCGACGAGCGGGCCGGCGCTGTCCTCGCCGTCCTCGGAGCCGACCTCGCCCAGCAGATACGGAATCGGGCTGTGGCCGTGAACGATGCGGGTGCCGCCGTACGTATCGAGCAGCGAGCGCACGGCGTCGGCGCCGCCCTCGTCACGGAAGGAGAAGCGCTTGGTGAACTTGCGGAACAGATCCCAGCACTCGTCGGCGTCGTTGCGGGTCAGCGTCTCGCGGACGGTGTCGTTGACGGCCTCGATCGAGTCGCCGTAGTCGAGGTAGGCGGTGGTGTCGGAGTGCACGAGCAGATAGCCGTCGACCTCCTCCACCGCGTCCAGACGCGCCATCCACTGCAGGTGGTGGTCCTGCAGGCGGTCCATGTCGGTCTTCTGGCCGCCGTTGAGCAGCCAGGCCGCTTGGAAGGTGGCGGTGCCCGCGCCGGAGTTGACGGGCGTGTCGCCGAACCGCTTGGCCCCGAGCAGCAGCAGTTCGTGGTTGCCCATGAGGGCCTTGCAGTAGCCGCCGGCCGCGGCGGCCTCCGCGGACAGGCGCATGACCAGGTCGATGACGCCGATGCCGTCGGGTCCGCGGTCGGTGAAGTCGCCGAGGAACCACAGCCGGGCGGTGCCGGCGCACCACTGGCCCGCCGCGTCGATCAGCCCCTTCTCCTGCAGGGCGGCGATCAGCTCGTCCAGATAACCGTGCACGTCGCCGACGACGAACAGGGGACCGGGGCCGGCGCCGGGCTGCGCCGCGGCCGGGGCCGGAGCGGCCACCGGGTCGACGGTCACCTGCACGGTGTCACCGCGGTTGATGACGGGCAGATCGCGCTCGGTGGGCGTGTAACCCTCGGGCACCTGCAAGGGGTCCTCGACGGGCGGGGCGCCCTCGCCGGGGTGGGCGCCGTGGATGAACGGACCGGTCTCATGGACGTACGCGGGCACGCGGAAGTCGCGCAACGTCGCCGTCCGCTCCACCTCGGGTCCCTGACCGGCCCCCTGAGTCATCGACCCCTCCACCATCGCGCCGCATCTGCACCGCTTCGGACTGCCTGGTCGCAGCGGCCCGCGGTGTCGTGGGCCCATCATAGGAATGCGGATCGTGCCGTGTGATGACCCAGGGGTGGTGAATCGGAACAAGACTCCTGTTCACCGCGGCTTTCGCCCCGTTTGGGAAGGGCTTTCCCCACCTGGTCCCCTCCCCTCCACGCCGCAGCGGGGAGCGGCACGCCCGCCTCGCCGCCCCGCCACCGGCCCCCGGCCGGTGCGCGCGGCGGACCCCCGCGCTCCTGTCGAGGCACGCATCGGACCCCCCACGCTCCTGCCGAGGTGCGCAGCGAGCCATCCGTGCTCCTGATGAAGCGCGCGGCGGGCCACCCGTGGCTACCCGTCCCCCTCCGGGGTGCGCGGCGGGCTGACCGTCGTGCGCTGCGGGCGGCGCTGAGAGGACGTTCGGATGATCAGCTCGGTCGGTATCACCTGCTCGACCGGCTGGTCCGATTCCACCCCCTCGATGGCGTCGATGAGCAGCTGCACCACGGCCGTGCCGATACGGCGGGGCTTGAGCGAGAGAGTCGTGATGGGCGGCTCGGTGCTCGCGTACACGGTGGACTCGCTGCAGCACACCAGCAGCAGGTCCTCGGGCACGCGCAGCCCGTAGCGGCGGGCGGCGGCGAGCAGGTCGGTGCCGTTGGGGTCGAACAGGCCGTAGACGGCGTCGGGACGGTCGGGCCGGGCGAGGAGCCGGTCCGCGGCCACGGCGCCCGCGCACGGGTCGTGCGCCGGGTAGGCCTCGTAGACCGGGTCCTGGCCGACCCGCTCGCACCAGCGCAGATAGGCGGTGGTCGACAGGTGGGTGTAGGTGTCGGTCGTGGTCCCCGTCAGCAGGCCGATGCGGCGGGCGCCGGCGTCGGCGAGATGGTCGAGGATGTTCATGACGGCGGCCTCGTGGTCGTTGTCGACCCAGGCGGTGACGGGCAGGGACCCGACGGGGCGGCCGTCGGAGACCACCGGTAAACCCTGCCGGACCAGTTCCGTGACGACGGGGTCCTCGTCGGAGGGGTCGATGACGACGGTGCCGTCCAGTGCGACGTTGGACCACACGTCGTGGCGGGAGGTCGCGGGCAGGATGACGAGCGCGTAGCCCCGGGCGAGCGCGGCGGAGGTGGCGGCGCGGGCCATCTCGGCGAAGTACGCGAATTCGGTGAAGGTGAAAGGTTCATCCCCGTACGTCGTCACGGTCAGACCGATGAGGCCCGACTTGCCGGTACGGAGGGTGCGGGCGGCGGCGGAGGGGCGGTAGCCCAGCCGGTCGGCGACCTCGCGGACGTGGCGCCGGGTCGCGTCCGGGAGCCGGCCCTTGCCGTTCAGGGCGTCGGAGACGGTTGTGATGGAGACTCCGGCGGCGGCGGCCACGTCTCTGATACCCGCCCGGCCCGGCCGGCTGCCTCGGCGTGAGGTTTCCGCGCGGCTCACCTGGTGCTTCCCTGCTGCTGTCATGGCGAGGTGATAGTAGGGCTCATGACGCGGGGTAGTGCGGACGCATATGCACGCGTTGACAGGCACGTTTCTGCATGGCGAAACGCCCTCAAGTACCTGCGAAAACAAGGAAGTTAACCGTTTCTATCGCAAGACATGATGCGTCGGCGCGGATAGGCCTGCCAAGCACCCGATGTTTCGAAGAGGTCTCAACTCACCTTGACGAGGGATGCGCGCCACGGCGTGAGCTACCGGCGCATAGATATATGTACGGCGCGCCCCCCACCTCGTACGCCCGGCCGGACCCTTCGTGCGTCTTCGTACGACGATGCCCGTGATGCCCCCGGGGCCGGAGGGGTGCCGCTGCGCGGACGTGTGGCGTACGAGGTCCTGCAGACCGGTACGCAGCGCGGCCCAATCCTCATAAGGTGAGCAGTATTGGAAGCCGGCGGCGGTGACGGGCCGCCGGTGGTCGTGAGGAGGACTGCGGTGAGCGAGACGAGCCCGAAGCTGCGCGCCGAGCTGGAGGGGATTCCCACCTACAAGCCGGGCAAGCCCGCCGCGGCGGACGGCCCGGTGGCCTACAAGCTGTCCTCCAACGAGAACCCCTATCCGCCGCTGCCCGGCGTGATGGAGCGCGTCACCGCCGCTGCCCACCACTTCAACCGCTACCCGGACATGGCCTGCACGGGCCTGATGAACGAGCTGTCCGAGCGCTTCGGGGTCCCGCTCTCTCACGTGGCGACCGGCACGGGCTCGGTCGGCGTGGCCCAGCAGCTGATCCAGGCGACCTCCGGCCCCGGCGACGAGGTGATCTACGCCTGGCGCTCCTTCGAGGCGTACCCGATCATCACGCAGATCAGCGGGGCGCGCTCGGTGCAGGTGCCGCTGACCGAGGGCGATGTGCACGACCTGGACGCCATGGCGGACGCGATCACCGACCGGACCCGGCTGATTTTCGTCTGCAACCCGAACAACCCCACCGGCACCGTGGTGCGGCGGGCCGAGCTGGAGCGCTTCCTGGACCGGGTGCCCAGCGATGTACTGGTGGTGCTGGACGAGGCGTACCGGGAGTTCATCCGTGACCCCGAGGTGCCCGACGGTGTGGAGATCTACCGGGAGCGGCCGAACGTCTGCGTGCTGCGCACGTTCTCCAAGGCGTACGGCCTCGCGGGACTGCGGGTCGGCTTCGCGATCGCCCACGAGCCGGTCGCGGCGGCGCTGCGCAAGACGGCGGTGCCGTTCGGCGTGAGCCAGCTGGCCCAGGACGCGGCGATCGCCTCGTTGCAGGCGGAGGACGAGCTGCTCGGCCGGGTCGGCTCGCTCGTGTGCGAGCGCACACGAGTGGTCGACGCGCTGCGTGCGCAGGGCTGGACGGTGCCCGAGACCCAGGCCAACTTCGTGTGGCTGCGGCTGGGCGAGCGCACGCTCGCCTTCGCGGAGGCGTGTGAGCAGGCCGGCGTGGTCGTCCGGCCCTTCGCGGGCGAAGGGGTGCGGGTCACCGTCGGAGAGGCCGAGGCCAACGACATCTTCGTGAAGGTGGCGGAGAACTTCCGCAAGGAGCTGTAGGGCTCCGGCTCCGGAGGGCCAAGGAGGCGAAGGGCTTCGAGGGGAGGGGCCGAAGGACTTCGAGGCAAGGAGCCGAAGGGCTCCGTCGACAGCTGGCGGAGAGAGACGCCGCGGGTGCGGCCGCGGCTTGAAGTGAGCTGTCCGGGTGTGGGTCGAGGGCTGGTTCAGTCGAGAGGCTGGGTCAGCCCTCGATCAGTTCCACGCGGATGGGGTCGCCGTCGCGCACCGTGGCCAGTGCGCGGGCGTCCCCGTCCAGGCGTCCCATCACATTGCACGGACTGGCCAGGCGGCACTCGTCACCCCGCGAGATCGGCGTCGGCCCGTAGGGGAGGGCGAGCGCGTCGCCGTCCGTCCAGAACGCCACGGTGCCCGGCTCGACGACCTGCTGGGCCGTGGTTTCACGTGAAACCGAGACCCCGGTGTCGAAGTAGACCTCCTCCCCCCAGGTGCGGGCGACGGAGGCGAGGGGCAGGGCCTTGGCCAGGGCCTGTGTGGTGGCGGTGTCGTCGAGGGTCGCGGTGAGGTGTCCCGCCGGCCAGGAGATCCGGATCTGAGTCGTGCTGCTGTGCGTCTGCATGGCGCGCAATTCAACACAATGTTGAACTCGCTGCCAAGAGTCTGCCGCGACGGTCAAGGGGGGACCCCCTGTCGAACGTCGAAAATCGGTGCGTCATAATGGCTTGTGAATGTGAATGCATTCACAAGCGTGTCCCGTTGCTCCCGCGTTGTCTGCGACAAACAGGGGCAAACGGCTGCCGTACCACGGCGAGGTAAGGAGACTGACGACGTGGACCTGGCTTTGGCGCCGGAGACCCTGGCGCGCTGGCAGTTCGGCATCACCACCGTCTACCACTTCCTGTTCGTCCCGCTGACGATCTCTCTCGCCGCGCTCACGGCCGGGTTGCAGACCGCCTGGGTGCGCACGGAGAAGGAGAAGTACCTCAGGGCCACCAAGTTCTGGGGCAAGCTCTTCCTGATCAACATCGCGATGGGCGTGGTCACCGGCATCGTGCAGGAGTTCCAGTTCGGCATGAACTGGTCGGACTACTCACGCTTCGTCGGCGACATCTTCGGCGCGCCCCTCGCCTTCGAGGCCCTGATCGCCTTCTTCTTCGAGTCGACCTTCATCGGCCTGTGGATCTTCGGCTGGGACAAGCTGCCGAAGAAGATCCACCTGGCCTGCATCTGGATGGTGTCGATCGGCACGATCCTGTCGGCGTACTTCATCCTCGCCGCGAACTCCTGGATGCAGCACCCGGTCGGCTACCGGATCAACAAGGCGAAGGGCCGGGCCGAGCTGACCGACTTCTGGGCCGTGCTGACCCAGAACACCGCGCTCAGCCAGGCCTTCCACACCCTCTCCGCGGCCTTCCTGACCGGCGGCGCCTTCATGGTCGGCATCGCCGCGTACCACCTGGCCCGCAAGAAGCACATCCGCGAGATGAAGACCTCGCTGCGGCTCGGCCTGATCACCGTGGTGATCGCGGGCCTGCTGACCGCGGTCAGCGGCGACACCCTCGGCAAGGTCATGTTCAAGCAGCAGCCGATGAAGATGGCCGCCGCCGAGGCCCTGTGGGACGGGCAGAAGCCGGCCCCGTTCTCCGTCTTCGCCTACGGCGACGTGGAGAAGGGCCACAACAGCGTGGCCATCGAGATCCCCGGCCTGCTGTCCTTCCTGGCCAACGACGACTTCACCTCGTACGTCCCCGGCATCAACGACGTCAACAAGGCCGAACAGCAGAAGTTCGGGCCCGGCGACTACCGGCCCAACATCCCGGTCACCTTCTGGGGCTTCCGCTGGATGATCGGCTTCGGCATGACGTCCTTCGCCCTCGGCATCGCCGGCCTGTGGCTGACCCGCAAGAAGTTCCTGCTGCCGCAGCATCTCAGGGTCGGCGACGACGAGGTGCCGCACCTGGTCCTGTTCAAGGACAAGGCACTCAGCCCGAAGCTCACCACCTGGTTCTGGCGCATCGCGATCTGGACCCTGGCCTTCCCGCTGATCGCCAACTCCTGGGGCTGGATCTTCACCGAGATGGGCCGCCAGCCGTGGGTCGTCTACGGCGTCCTGCAGACCCGTGACGCGGTCTCCCCCGGCGTCTCCCAGGGCGAGGTCATCACCTCGATGTCCGTCTTCGGCGCCCTGTACGCGATCCTCGCCGTCATCGAGGTGAAGCTGCTCGTCAAGTACGTCAAGGCCGGGCCGCCGGAGCTGACCGAGGACGACCTGAATCCGCCCACCAAGATCGGCGGCGACTCCCGGGACGCCGACAAGCCGATGGCCTTCTCGTACTAGGCCGAGGGAGCTGCACAGACATGGAACTGCACGACGTCTGGTTCGTCCTGATCGCCGTCCTGTGGACCGGCTATTTCTTCCTGGAGGGCTTCGACTTCGGGGTCGGCGTCCTCACCAGGCTGCTGGCCCGCGACCGCGCGGAGAAGCGGGTGCTGATCAACACCATCGGCCCCGTCTGGGACGGCAACGAGGTGTGGCTGCTCTCGGCGGGCGGCGCCACCTTCGCGGCCTTCCCCGAGTGGTACGCCACCCTGTTCTCCGGCTTCTATCTGCCGCTGCTGGTCATCCTCGTCTGCCTGATCGTCCGCGGTGTCGCCTTCGAGTACCGCGCGAAGCGACCCGAGGAGACCTGGCAGCGCAACTGGGAGACGGCGATCTTCTGGTGCTCGCTCATCCCCGCGTTCCTGTGGGGCGTGGCCTTCGGCAACATCGTCCACGGCGTGAAGATCGACAGGAATCTGGAGTACGCCGGGACCGTCGGCGACCTGCTCAACCCGTACGCCCTGCTCGGCGGCCTGGTGACGCTGACCCTGTTCACCTTCCACGGGGCGGTGTTCACGGCGCTGAAGACCGTCGGCGAGATCCGGGAACGCGCCCGGAAGCTGGCCCTCAAGGTCGGCCTCGTCACCGCCGTCCTCGCGGTGGCCTTCCTGGGCTGGACGCAGGCCGACAGCGGTGACGGCAAGAGCCTGATCGCCCTGGTGGTCGCCGTGGCGGCACTGGTCGCGGCCCTGGTGGCCAACCAGGCGGGACGGGAAGGCTGGTCGTTCGCCCTGTCGGGGGTGACCATCGTGGCCGCGGTGGCCATGCTGTTCCTGACGCTGTTCCCGAACGTCATGCCGTCCACGCTGAACCCCGACTGGAGCCTGACGGTGACCAACGCCTCGTCGAGCCCCTACACCCTGAGGATCATGACCTGGTGCGCCGCGATCGCCACGCCGGTCGTGCTGCTCTACCAGGCATGGACCTATTGGGTCTTCCGCAAGCGGATCGGCACTCAGCACATCGCCGAACCCGCGCACTGAGGCCGAACCCGCGCACTGAGGTGTGTTTCACGTGAAACCAATCGATCCGCGTCTGCTCCGGTACGCCCGGGCCACCCGCCGTTTCCTTCTGGCGGTGGTCGGCCTGGGCGCCCTGGGGGCGGTGCTGGTCATCGCCCAGGCGATGCTCATCGCCGAGGTGGTCGTCGGCGCCTTCCAGCACGGGATGGCGGTGTCCGCGCTGCGTAATCCGCTGCTGCTGTTGGTGGCCGTCGCCGGCGGCCGCGCCCTGGTGTCCTGGCTCACCGAACTTGCCGCTCACCGGGCGAGCGCCGCGGTGAAGTCGGAGCTGCGGGGCCGGCTGCTGGAGCGGGCCGCAGGGCTCGGGCCGGGCTGGCTGAGCGGCCAGCGGACCGGATCGCTGGTCACGCTCGCCACGCGTGGCATCGACGCGCTGGACGACTACTTCTCGCGCTACCTGCCACAGCTGGGGCTCGCGGTGGCGGTGCCCGTGGCCGTGCTGGCGCGGATCGTCACCGAGGACTGGGTGTCGGCGGCCATCATCGTCGCCACCCTGCCGCTGATCCCCGTCTTCATGATGCTGATCGGCTGGGCGACCCAGTCCCGGATGGACCGGCAGTGGCGGCTGCTGTCCCGGCTGTCCGGGCACTTCCTCGACGTCGTCGCGGGGCTGCCCACGCTCAAGGTGTTCGGCCGGGCCAAGGCGCAGGCCGACTCGATCCGGCGGATCACCGGCGAGTACCGCCAGGCGACCATGCGCACCCTGCGGATCGCTTTTCTGTCCTCCTTCGCCCTGGAGCTGCTGTCCACGCTGTCCGTCGCCCTGGTCGCCGTCACGATCGGCATGCGGCTCGTCCACGGCGAGATGACGCTCTACGACGGCCTGGTCGTCCTCGTCCTCGCGCCGGAGGCGTATCTGCCCCTGCGGCAGGTGGGCGCCCAGTACCACGCGGCCGCCGAGGGACTGGCGGCGGCGGAGGAGATCTTCGCCGTACTGGAGACTCCGCTGCCGCCGTCGGGCACGCGGGCCGTGCCGGCCGGAGGCATCGCCTTCGACGGCGTCTCCGTGCGCTACCCGGGCCGTTCCGCGGACGCGGTGACGGACGTGTCCTTCGCCGTCGCACCGGGGGAGACGGTCGCCCTGGTCGGCCCGAGCGGTGCGGGCAAGTCGACCCTGCTCAACGTCCTGCTGGCCTTCGTACGGCCGACCGGCGGGCGCGTGCGGATCGGGGGCGCCGACCTCGCCGACCTCGACCTGGAGCAGTGGCGGTCGAAGATCGCCTGGGTGCCGCAACGGCCACAGCTGTTCGCCGGCACGGTCGCCGACAACGTCCGCCTGGCCCGCCCCGACGCCGACGACACCGCCGTACGGCGGGCGCTCGCCGACGCCGGGGCACTGGACTTCGTGGACGCGCTGCCCCAGGGGCTCGGCACCCTGCTGGGCGAGGACGGGGCCGGGCTGTCCGCCGGGCAGCGGCAGCGCCTCGCGCTGGCCCGCGCGTTCCTCGCCGACCGGCCGGTGCTGCTGCTGGACGAGCCGACGGCCGCACTCGACGGCCGGACCGAGGCCGAGGTCGTCGAGGCCGTGCGTCGCCTCGCCGTGGGCCGCACCGTGCTGCTGGTCGTCCACCGGCCGGCGCTGCTCAAGGTCGCGGACCGGATCGTGCGACTCGAGGACACGGATCGCGCGATGCGGCCGGAGGCCACCACGGCACCGGCCGCGAGCGCGGCAAGCGGAAACGACGACCGGCACGCGGCCGCCGGGGCGCACCCCACCGACCCCGCGGCGCAGCAGCGGACCAGCCGGGGGAGTGTCCTCGCCCGCGTCCGCGCGATGTCCGGGGCCCGGCGCGGACGGCTGCTGCTGGCGCTGCTGCTCGCCGGCCTCGCGCTGGGCAGTGCCGTCGGTCTCATGGCCACCTCCGGCTGGCTGATCTCCCGGGCCTCGCAGCAGCCGCCCGTGCTGTATCTGATGGTGGCCGTGACGGCCACCCGCGCCTTCGGCATCGGCCGCGCGGTGTTCCGCTACGGGGAGCGGCTGGTGTCGCACGACGCGGTGCTGCGGATGCTCGCGGACACCCGGGTCGCGGTCTACCGGCGTCTGGAGCGGCTGGCACCCGCCGGACTGCGCGCCCGGCACCGGGGCGATCTGCTGGCCCGGCTCGTCGGTGACGTGGACGCGTTGCAGGACTACTGGCTGCGCTGGCTGCTCCCCGCCGGGGCCGCCGCGCTCGTGTCGGCCGCCGCGGTCGGCTTCACCGCCTGGCTGCTGCCGGAGGCCGGTGCGGTCCTCGCCGTCGGTCTCCTCACGGCCGGCGTGGGCGTCCCGGCGCTCACCGGCGCCGTCGCCCGCCACGCCGAACGCCGGCTCGCACCCGCCCGCGGTGAGCTGGCCACCCGGGTCACCGATGTCCTCACCGGCACCGCGGAACTCACCGTCGCCGGTGCCCTGCCGGCCCGTACCGCCGAGGCCGCCCGCGCCGACCGGACGCTCACCGGGATCGCCGCACGCGCCGCCGGTGCCACCGCGCTCGGGGACGGGCTCACCGCGCTCCTGTCCGGGCTGACGGTCGCCGCCTCCGCCCTGGTCGGCGCCCAGGCGGTCGCCGCCGGACGGCTCAGCGGCGTCGCGATGGCGGTCGTCGTGCTGACGCCGCTGGCCGCGTTCGAGGCCGTGACGTCCCTGCCGCTCGCCGTGCAGTACCGGCAGCGGGTGCGCCGGAGCGCCGAGCGCGTCTACGACGTGCTGGACTCCCCCGCGCCCGTCGAGGAGCCGGAGCGGCCGCTCTCGGCGCCCGCCACGCCGTTCCCGGTCGTCGTGCGGGGCCTGACCGCCCGCTACCCGGGCCAGGACCGCGACGCGCTCGCCGGTGTCGACCTCACCCTGCGTCCCGGACGCCGGATCGCCGTGGTCGGCCCGTCCGGGTCCGGCAAGACCACCCTCGCGCAGGTCCTGCTGCGCTTCCTGGACCCGGCCGCCGGGTCGTACACCCTGGCCGGTGCGGACGCCAGCGCATTCGACGGCGACGACGTACGCCGCTTCGTCGGGCTCTGCGCCCAGGACGCGCACCTCTTCGACAGCTCGGTGCGCGAGAACCTCCTGCTGGCGCGGAAGGACGCCGCCGAGGCCGATCTGCGGGGGGCGCTGGCCCGGGCCCGGCTGCTCACCTGGGCGGACAGCCTGCCCGACGGTCTCGACACGCTGATCGGTGAACACGGCGCGCGGCTGTCCGGCGGGCAGCGGCAGCGTCTGGCCCTGGCCCGTGCCCTGCTCGCCGACTTCCCCGTCCTCGTCCTGGACGAGCCCGCCGAGCACCTGGACCTGCCGACCGCCGACGCCCTCACCGCCGACCTGCTGGCCGCCACCGAGGGCCGTACGACACTGCTCGTCACGCACCGGCTCGCCGGTCTCGAGGCCGTCGACGAGGTGATCGTGCTCGACGAGGGCCGTGTCGTGCAGCGCGGCCCGTATGCGCGACTCGTCGCCGAGGAGGGGCCGCTGCGGCGGATGGCCGCCCGGGAGGCGGAGGCGGAGCTGCTGGTGGCAGCGCACTGACGGCACCGGGGCAGCCGCGGACGGGGGCCCCGCACGGGCCCGCCACCCGACACGCCGGAGGACCCCGCTTCGCACCCGTCCGCAGCACACCGCTCCCCCAGTCGTACGACACGGACAGGGCCGCGTGACACGTACCGCGCGACGATCGGCGGCATGCGCTCACTTCGCCGCCGCCCGCTGCTCCTCGCTGCCCTGCTCAGCACGCTGGCGGTGCTCGCGGCCGCCCCTGCCCCGGACGACGGCGAACCAGGCGCCGACTCCGCTGCCAGGGCCGGGGCGGAGGTCGCGCGGCTCTACCAGGACGCGGCCGCGGCGACCCAGCGGTACGAGCAGGGCCGCCGGGAGGCCGGCGCCCAGCGTCTGCGGGCCCTGCGCGCGGAAGCACTGCTGGAACGGCAGCGGCAGCAGCTGGGGGTGCTGCACAAGGACCTGGGCCGTATCGCGCGGGCCCAGTACCGCAGCGGCGGCGGGCTGCCGATGACCGCGCGGCTCCTGCTGACCGACCGCCCCGAGGAGGCGTTGCGCGGACAGCACGCCTTCGCCCGGGTCCAGGGGACCGTGACCCGCGCCATCGACCGGAACCACCGGGCCGAGGCCAGGCTGAGCGCCGACGAGGCCAGGGCGGCGGCCACCTGGCAGGCGCTGGAGCAGCGCAGCGCCGCGCTCGCCGCGCTGAAGAAGGGCATCGAGGCGAAGCTCGAGGACGCCCGGACCCGGCTCCAGGGACAGGCCGATGCGTCCGTCGCGGCGGGCAGCTGCCGCGGTGCCGTCCGCCTTGCACAGCCGCCACTGGACGGTACGCGCGCGTGGGTCGCGCCGGTGGAGACCTATCAGCTGTCCGCGGGCTTCGGCAGCGACGGCTCGCACTGGGCGCACCGGCACACCGGGCAGGACTTCGCCGTGCCGATCGGCACGCCGGTGCGGGCGGCGGGCGCGGGGCGGGTGGTGCGGGTGTCCTGCGGCGGCGCCTTCGGCATCGAGATCGTGCTCGAGCACCCGGGCGGCTACTACACGCAGTACGGCCATCTGGCCTCCGCCGGCGTCGATGCGGGGCAGCAGGTGCTGGCGGGAGAGTGGATCGGCCAGTCCGGCACGTCCGGCAACTCCACCGGTCCGCATCTGCACTTCGAGGTGCGGATCACGCCCGAGATGGGGTCGGCGCTCGATCCGGTGCCGTGGCTGGCGGAACGCGGCGTGCGCGTCGGCTGACGCCGACGGGGCGCGGGGTGACCGGCACCGGCTGAAGGCACCGCGCCCCGGTCGGCACCGCGCCCCGGTCGGCACCGCGCCCCGGTCGGCACCGCGCCCCGGTCGAAAGGCACCGCGCCCCGTGTGAAAGGCACCGCACCGCACAGCCCGCGCCGACGAGGTGGCCGGCACCGACTGCCGACTGAAAAGCACCGCACTCCACGGCCGGTCTGGGTCCGGGCGAGGGCGTGGTCCTGGGCGGTGTCCGCACGGGCCGAGCCCCCGGACGCCCCCAGGGGCCGCTGTCGGCCGCTATGCCCAGGTCGACGGGGCCTGGCCGCGCTCGGCCAGCAGCCGCTCGATCACCACCGCCACGCCGTCGTCGTTGTTGGCGACCGTCCGCCCCGAGGCCGCGGCGATCACGTCCGGATGGGCGTTGCCCATGGCGTAGGACCGGCCCGCCCAGGTCAGCATCTCGACGTCGTTGGGCATGTCCCCGAAGGCGACGACCTCCTCGTGCGAGATGCCGCGCTCGGCGCAGCACAGGGCGAGCGTGCTGGCCTTGGAGACGTCCGGACCGCTGATCTCCAGCAGGGCGCTGGGGCTGGACCGGGTGACGTTGGCACGCTCGCCGATCGCCAGCCGGGCCAGGGTGAGGAACGCGTCCGGCTCGATCGAGGGGTGGTAGGCGAGGATCTTGAGCACCGGCTCGTCGGGCAGTGGGCCGTTCGGCCCGAGCAGCTCCTCGGCGCTGAGCAGGACGTCGGGGATCTCCATGTGCAGCTTCGGGTAGTCCGGCTCCTGGTTGAAGCCGTAGGTCTGCTCGATGGCGTACACGGTGCCCGGCGCCGCGTCCCGCAGCAGTCGTACGGCGTCCAGCGCGTTCTCCCGGGCCAGCTCGCGCACCTTCACGAAGCGGTGGGCGCCGGGGCCGCCGTGCAGGTCGACCACGGCGGCGCCGTTGCCGCAGATCGCCAGGCCGTGGCCGTGGACGTGGTCGCTGACCACGTCCATCCAGCGCGCCGGGCGGCCGGTGACGAAGAAGACCTCGATACCCGCCTCCTCGGCGGCGGCGAGGGCGGCGACTGTGCGCGGCGACACCGACTTGTCGTCGCGCAGCAGGGTGCCGTCGAGATCGGTGGCGATCAACCGCGGCGGGAGAGCGGAGGCCGGGGTCTCGGGCTGTCGGGTCGCTGAGGTCACCGGGCCATTGTCCCGCATATGCCCGCACGACCGTGCGGCACTGTGCACATCTGAGGGCATCTGAGGGTTTCCCCCATGCCGAGCCCTCGACCTTGACGGCTCAGGGCGGCTTCCCCGGCCCCGCCGGAATTCCGCCGCCATGTCATCCCAGCTGCGCGAGCGCCTCCATGGCGATGTCCTCGAAGACCTTCTGGTCCGCCGCGAAGTCCGAGTCGGGGATCGGCCAGTGGATGACGATCTCGGTGAACCCCAGCTCCCGGTGGCGGCCGGCGAAGTCCACGAAGGCGTCCAGCGACTCCAGGGGACGGCTGCGGTCCGGGGTGAAGCCGGTCAGCAGGACCTTGTCCATCCCGGCCACGTCCCGCCCGATGGCGGCGCAGGCCTCGGACAGCTTCTGCATCTGGGCGCCCAGCGCCTGCACCGACTGCTCGGGGGTGCCGTTCTCGTACAGCTTCGGGTCACCCGTGGTCACCCAGGCCTGTCCGTGGCGGGCGGCGAGCTTCAGCCCGCGCGGTCCGGTCGCGGCCACCGCGAAGGGCAGCCGGGGCCGCTGGACACAGCCGGGGATGTTGCGCGCCTCCTGCGCCGAGTAGAAGGTCCCGTCGTAGGTGACCGCGTCCTCGGTGAGAAGCCGGTCCAGCAGCGGCACGAACTCGGCGAACCGGTCGGCGCGCTCCCGCGGCGTCCACGGCTCCTGGCCCTCTGGCAGCAGCGTCGTGGCGTCGAAGCCGTTGCCGCCCGCGCCGATGCCCAGGGTGACCCGGCCACCGGAGATGTCGTCCAGGGAGATCAGTTCCTTGGCGAGGGTCACCGGGTGCCGGAAGTTCGGCGAGGTCACCAGCGTCCCCAGGCGCAGCCGGTCGGTGACCGACGCGGCCGCCGTCAGGGTCGGGATGGCGCCGAACCACGGGCCGTCCCGGAAGCTGCGCCAGGAGAGGTGGTCGTAGGTGTACGCGGTGTGGAAGCCGAGCTCCTCGGCCCGCGTCCAGGCCGAACGGCCGCCTTCGTGCCAGCGACGGTAGGGGAGGATCACGGTGCTCAGGCGCAGACTCATAACCCCCGAGGGTAGGGGCACACCCCTGTTTCACGTGAAACGATCACCGGTGCCCCGCGCCGAAGCCTGTCAGTGCCCGGCGCCGACGCGTGTCAGTGCCAGGCGCCGACGTCTGTCAGTGGCTCTCGGGGAAGCGCAGGTAGCGGGGCGGTACGGCACGGGTCAGCCACACCCCGTTGGCGCTGACGTGGAAGGCATGGCCGTCGTGGTGCATGGCACCGGCGTCGACCGCCAGCACCACGGGCCTGCCGCGGCGTGCGCCCACGCGGACGGCGGTCTCCCGGTCGGCCGAGAGGTGCACGTCGTGGCGGTTCATGGGCCGCAGCCCCTCGGCGCGGATCGCGTCCAGATGACGCGCGACGGTGCCGTGGTAGAGGTACGGCGGCGGGGTGGCCGGCGGCAGGCCCAGTTCCACGTCGACGCTGTGGCCCTGGCTGGCGCGGATCCGGCCACCCTCGATCGCGAAGCGCTGCTTGTCGTTGACGGCGACGACGTGGTCCAGTTCCTCCCGGGTGATCGGGAAGCCGTGGCGGGCCGCCGCGGCGAGGAGCGCGTCGATCTCGACCCAGCCGCCCTCGTCCAGCACGACGCCGATGCGGTCCGGCCGGTGCCGCAGATGCTTGGACAGGTACTTCGAGACCCGCACGACGCGTCTGTCGTCCGTGTCGTTTTTGTTCATGCCGTCATCATGACGCGAGAGAGCTGGATCACGCACATTTTTTTCGAGCGCAGGTTTGATCCACAAGCAAGTGCGGTTATCCACAGGCTACTTGGTCACTCTGTGGACAACCACACTCACGCTAACAGCTGTTGATCAACACCACCGGGCAACAAGGGGTGTTGTCACGACACCGGTGGCTCGACCCGCGCCAGCGCCCTCAACATCCGAGGAGTGAACCGTGACATGGCGTGGAACAGGCGCGCCTCGGGCGTCACCGGCACCACGGCGGCGTTCCGCACCACGGCGTCCAACACGGCGTCAGCAACCTTCTCGGGCGGGTAGTTTCGCGCGCCGTAGAGCCGCGCCGTGCGCTTCTGCCGTCGCCGTTCCTCCTCCGCGTCCACACCCGCGAAGCGCGCCGTGGCCGTGATGCTGGTGTTGACGAAGCCGGGGCAGATCGCGCTCACCCCGATGCTTCGCTCGGCGAGTTCGGCCCTCAGGCACTCGCTGAGCATCAGCACGGCCGCCTTGGACGTGCTGTAGGCGGACAGTGCGCGGGACGGCTGGTACGCGGCCGCTGAGGCGACGTTGACGATGTGGCCGCCCTGGCCCCGCTCGGCCATCTGCCGCCCGAACAGACGGCAACCGTGCACGACCCCCCACAAGTTGACGTCCAGGACCTTGCGCCAGTCGTCCGGTGTGGTGTCGAAGAAGCTGCCGGACAAGCCGATCCCGGCGTTGTTCACGAGCACGTCGACGACGCCGTACTCGACGGCGACCTTCTGCGCGAGCTTCTCCATCGCCTGCTCGTCGGAGACGTCAACTGCCTCCGCCCACGCGGCCGGTGCGCCCACCAGCCGGGACATCTCGGCGGTCCGCGCGGCCGCCTCGGCGTCCCGGTCGACGGCGATCACCCGCGCCCCGGCCTCGGCGAACGCGAACGCCGTGGCCCGGCCGATACCGCTGCCCGCTCCGGTGACGAGGACGAGCTGTCCGCCGAAGCGGTCGGCGTGGCGGCCGGTGGCCCGCACCTGCTGCCGCCCGTCCTCGACCGAGGTGACGAACTCGGTTATCCACGCGGACAGTTGGTCGGGTCGCGTCCGCGGCACCCAGTGCCTGGCCGGCAGCGTGCGACGCGTCAGCTGCGGAGCCCACAGCTCCAGATCGTCGTAGAGCCGCTCGGACAGGAACGCGTCCTGTACCGGCGTGATGAGCTGCACGGGCGCGTGCGCGTACGCGTCCGTGCGCGGCCTGCGCAGCCGGGCGCGGACGTTGTCGCGGTACAGCCAGGCGCCGTGCGCCGCGTCGGTGGGCAGCGACGCGGTGGGGTAGTCGCCGTCGGGCGTGCGCTCGACGCGCCGCAGGATGCCGGGCCAGGCCTTGCCGAGCGGACCGCGCCAGGCCAGTTCGGGCAGCTTCGGCGTGTGCAGCAGGTAGACGTACCAGGATTTGGCGCCCTGGCCGAGGAGCTGACCGACACGGCGGGGCGTGGGATGAGTGAGCCGCCTGTTGATCCAGTGGCCGAAGTGGTCCAGGGACGGCCCGGACAGGGAGGTGAAGGAGGCGATGCGGCCCTCGGTGCGCTTGACCGTGACGAACTCCCACGACTGCACCGAGCCCCAGTCGTGCCCCACCAGGTGCACGGGCCGGTCCGGGCTGACGGCGTCGGCGACCGCCAGGAAGTCGTCCGTGAGCTTCTCCAGCGTGAATCCGCCGCGCAACGGCTTCGGCGCGGTGGAGGCGCCGTGGCCGCGCACGTCGTACAGCACGACGTGGAAGCGGTCGGCGAGCCGGACGGCGACCTCGGACCAGACCTCCTTGCTGTCCGGATAGCCGTGCACGAGGATCACCGTCGGCCGGCCCGGGTCACCCAGTTCGGCCACGCACAGTTCCACGTCGCCGGCGCGCACCCGGCGCTCACGAGCACCCATGACCGTCACTTGTCCTCCGCCCAGCGCCGCACGTGCGGCAGATCGTCGTCCAGCCAGAAGGCACTCTCCGCGGGATCCTCCGAGTCGGTCACGACCAGGATCTCCTCGAACTTCGCGCCCGTACCGCGGAAACCCAGGTGGGGTTCGACCGCCCACAGGCCCGGCTGCGGCGGATGGTCGGAGAAACGGTACGGCGACCACAGCGGCGACCAGCCCTCGCGGTGACCGTGCACGGCGTCGGAGAGCAGTCCTTTCAGCGACTGGGTGCCGAAGCCGAACAGGCGCGGGGCGAAACGGCGTTCCCGCACCCGGTCCACCTTGTGCGCGATCACGCCGAAGGGGTAGGCGCGGTGCCGGTTGGCGTAGCCCTGGCGGACCATGAGCCGGTCCACGTCCTCGTAGATCTCGCGCAGCGGCCGTCGCTCGCGCACCTCGCGCAGGATCAGCTCGCGGTGCGCCTCCAGGTCCGCCATCAGCTTGTTCTGCACCGGGTTCGGCCCGAGCGAGCCGGAGTAGCCGATGTCCGCGGTGTACCCCTCGTACACCGGGGCCATGTCCAGGATGAAGGGCATCCCGGGCTCCAGGCGCCGGTCGGTGGGGAAGAACTGCAGCGGCACCCGGAAGTTCACGAACGCGGTGCGGTCGCCGAACCAGGCGAACGGCATGTGGAACCAGTCCCGCACCCCGCGCTCGCGCAGCCACTCCCGCTGCATCCGCGCCGCCTCGCGCTCGGTCACTCCTGGTCGCAACCGGGCCGCCACCGCCTCGGCGCATTCGTAGGCCAGGCGCTGTACCCGCTGGAAACCTCGCAGCTCAGCGGAGATCTCCCGGGTCACTGCGGTCGTCATCCCAACGCCTCCAGCGGTCCTCGTCGACTGCGGTACGTGCCCGTAACTTGACCTGAGCGAATCTGGCACTTGTTAGACGCGGAGTCAATAGGTGGGGAATCAAGGAGACGCGGACAGGGGTGGAGGGGCCGTCCGTAGCTCTCAGGCACCACATCCCCTACGGGCCCGTACGACTGGAGTCTGATACCAGGACGGCTCTGCGGTCTGACGATTTCCGTGGCCTGCGTCACTACTGTTCACGACGTGACTGTGATCGCGACCGAAAGCCTGAGCAAGCGGTTCCCGAGGGTGACCGCGCTCGACCGGCTGTCCGTGGACATCGGACCCGGTGTGACCGGACTCGTCGGAGCCAACGGCGCCGGCAAGTCCACCCTGATCAAGATCCTGCTGGGTCTGTCCCCCGCGAGCGAGGGCCGCGCCGAGGTGCTCGGCCTCGACGTCGCCACCAAGGGCGCCGCCATCCGCGAACGCGTGGGCTACATGCCGGAGCACGACTGCCTGCCGCCCGACGTCTCGGCCACCGAGTTCGTGGTGCACATGGCCCGCATGTCCGGCCTGCCGCCCACCGCGGCCCGCGAGCGCACCGCGGACACCCTGCGCCACGTCGGCCTGTACGAGGAGCGCTACCGCCCCATCGGCGGCTACTCCACGGGCATGAAGCAGCGCGTCAAGCTCGCCCAGGCCCTGGTGCACGACCCGCAGCTGGTCTTCCTCGACGAGCCGACCAACGGCCTCGACCCGGTCGGCCGCGACGAGATGCTCGGCCTGATCCGCCGCGTGCACACCGACTTCGGCATCTCCGTCCTGGTCACGTCCCACCTGCTGGGCGAACTGGAACGCACCTGCGACCACGTCGTCGTCGTCGACGGCGGCAAGCTCCTGCGCTCCAGCTCCACCACCGACTTCACGCAGACCACGACCACCCTCGCGATCGAGGTCACCGACAGCGACGAGCACCCCGACGGCACCCGCGCGGTCCGCGAGGCGCTGCACGCGCGCGGGGTGACCACCCACGACGACGGCGGCGGCCTGCCCGGCGCCGGCCACACCCTGCTGCTGACCGCGCAGGGCGAGGAGACCTACGACCTGATCCGGGACCTGGTCGCCGACCTCGGCCTCGGCCTGGTGCGCATGGAACAACGCCGGCACCACATCTCGGAGGTCTTCACCCATGGCGACGACAGCCGCGGCGACGACAGCCGGAAGGAGGCCGTGAGCCATGGCCGTTGAGCAGCCCCTCGCCCCGTCCTCCCGGGACGGGTCCCGCATCCACGACATCGGCTACCGCGGCTACGACGGCCCGCGCCTCGGCCGCGCCTACGCCCGCCGCTCGCTGTACACACAGTCCCTGCGCGGTGCCTACGGCCTCGGCCGGTCGGTCAAGTCCAAGGTGCTGCCGATGCTGCTGTTCGTGGTGATGTGCGTGCCGGCCGCCATCATGGTCGCGGTCGCCGTCGCCACGAAGGCCAAGGACCTGCCCGTCGACTACACCCGCTACGCGATCATCATGCAGGCCGTCATCAGCCTGTACGTCGCCTCGCAGGCACCCCAGTCGGTCTCGCGCGACCTGCGCTTCAAGACCGTCCCGCTGTACTTCTCACGGCCCATCGAGACCGCCGACTACGTACGCGCGAAGTTCGCCGCGCTGGCCTCGGCGCTGTTCCTGCTCACGGCCACCCCGCTGCTCGTGCTCTACGTCGGCGCGCTCCTCGCCAAGCTGGACTTCGCCGACCAGACCGAGGGATTCGCACAAGGACTCGTCTCCGTGGCACTGCTGTCGCTCCTCTTCGCCGGGATCGGCCTGGTCATCGCCTCCGTCACACCGCGCCGGGGCTTCGGCATCGCCGCCGTGATCGCCGTCCTGACCATCTCCTACGGCGCCGTCTCCGTCGTCCAGGGCATCGCCTACGCGCAGAACAGCACCGGAGCGATCGCGTGGCTGGGCCTGTTCTCGCCGACGACGCTGATCGACGGTGTCCAGTCCGCGTTCCTCGGCTCCTCGTCCGCCTTCCCCGGCGGCGACGGACCCTCCCACGCCCAGGGAGCGATCTACGTCCTCGTCACCCTCGGCCTGATCGCCGCGAGCTACGGGCTGCTGAACCGCCGCTACAAGAAGGTGGGACTGTGACCGCCCACCCGTCGCCCGCCACCACCCTTCCAAGGAATGGGCTGCGCCCATGAGCACTCTGTCTCTCGACCATGTCTCCCGCTGGTTCGGCAACGTGGTCGCCGTCAACGACGTCACGATGACCATCGGGCCCGGCGTCACCGGCCTGCTCGGCCCCAACGGCGCCGGGAAGTCCACCCTGATCAACATGATGGGCGGCTTCCTCGCCCCCTCCACCGGCACCGTCACCCTCGACGGGCAGGCCGTGTGGCGCAACGAGCAGATCTACCGGCACATCGGCATCGTCCCCGAGCGTGAGGCGATGTACGACTTCCTCACCGGCCGCGAGTTCGTCGTCGCCAACGCCGAACTGCACGGCCTCGGCGACAAGGAGGCCCAGCGGGCCCTCGCGACGGTCGAGATGGAGTACGCGCAGGACCGCAGGATCGCCACGTACTCCAAGGGCATGCGGCAGCGCGTGAAGATGGCCAGCGCCCTCGTCCACGACCCCTCGCTGCTGCTGCTCGACGAGCCGTTCAACGGCATGGACCCGCGCCAGCGCATGCAGCTGATGGACCTGCTGCGGCGCATGGGCGACGAGGGCCGCACCGTGCTGTTCTCCTCGCACATCCTCGAGGAGGTCGAGCAGCTCGCCCGGCACATCGAGGTGATCGTCGCCGGACGCCACGCGGCGAGCGGCGACTTCCGCGAGATCCGCCGCCTGATGACCGACCGGCCGCACCGCTACCTGGTGCGTTCCAGCGACGACCGTGCCCTCGCGGCCGCGCTGATCTCCGACCCGTCCACCTCCGGCATCGAGGTCGACCACGCCGAGGGCGCGCTGCGCATCCAGGCCGTCGACTTCGCCCGGTTCACCGCCCTGCTGCCGCGCGTCGCCAAGGCGAACGGCATCCGGCTGCTGACGGTCTCGCCCTCCGACGAGTCCCTCGAGTCCGTCTTCTCTTACCTGGTCGCGGCGTAGGAGGCCGAAGATGTACGACCCCACTGTCGCCCGGCTCACCTACCGAGCCCTGCTCGGCCGTCGCCGGGCCCTCATCCTCGGCGCGCTGCCGCTGCTGCTGATCGTGATCTCCGTCGCCGTGCGCGCCCTCACCGGCGCCGACGACCAGACCGCCTCCGACGTCCTCGGCGGCTTCGCGCTCGCCACGATGGTGCCGATCATCGGCGTCATCGCCGGCACCGGCGCGATCGGGCCCGAGATCGACGACGGCTCGGTGGTGTACCTGCTGTCCAAGCCGCTCAAGCGGCCCACGATCATCGTGACCAAGCTGATCGTCGCGATCGCCGTGACGATGGTCTTCTCCGCCGTGCCGACGCTCGTGGCGGGCCTGATCCTCAACGGCAACGGCCAGCAGATCGCCGTCGCCTACACGGTGGCCGCGCTGGTCTCCTCCATCGCCTACGCGGCCGTGTTCCTGCTGCTGGGCACCGTCTCCCGGCACGCGGTGGTCTTCGGCCTGGTCTATGCCCTGGTCTGGGAGGCGCTGTTCGGCTCCCTGGTCCCCGGCGCCCGCACGCTCAGCATCCAGCAGTGGTCCCTCGCCGTGGCCCACAAGGTCGCCGGCGGTGACCTGGTCACCTCGGACGTGGGGCTGACGACGGCGACGGTGCTGCTGATCGCGGTCACCGTGCTGGCCACCTGGTACGCCGGGCAGAAGCTGCGGGCGCTCACCCTGGCGGGCGAGGAGTAGGAACCGCCGGCCCTCGCCCCGCCGGTGGCCGCCGGCCCTCGCCCCGCCGGTGACGCCGGCGGGGCCACGTGATTAATCGGTGGCGCCCAACTCGCCGTTCCGGCACAGTAGTCGGTGTCCACACCGCCGGACGATCGCGTCCGGCGCCACCGTCTGGGAGAGGAGCGGGGCGATGTCCATGCACGGCAGTACGTCCAGCTCCCGACAGGGCAGCCCGCGGCGGACCACGGTGTAGTTACGCCACCGTCGAGTCCCCACCGCACGGGGAGCTGCCCGGGGCGGCCGCTTCGAGCACGCGATGTCGCTCTCGCGTGGGCCGCCCACCCGGAGGATTGGCCGAGTGGTAAGGCACCGGTTTGCTAAACCGTGGTCGGGTCGAAAGGCCCGCGCACGTTCGAATCGTGCATCCTCCGCGAGACGTTGCCACTGGGGCTGGCTGAGGTGGGGCCGCGCCGTTGTTGTCCGCGGTGCGTTGCCGGGTGCGGGTGAGGGGGTGGCTGGTCGCGCAGTTCCCCGCGCCCCCAGGGACCTACGGTTCCGTCGCCGACAACGCGCCCACCTGCGGCAGACGGCAGCTGCAACGCCCCAGGCTGCAACGCCCCAGCGGGTGCAACGCCCCAGCGGGTGCAACGCCCCAGCGGCTGCAACGCCCCAGGGGCGCGGGGAACTGCGCGACCAGCCCACCACTACCCGCACCCGGCGACGGAATCAGCCCCCGGGACGGAGTCCGCACCCGGCGACGGAATCAGCCCCCGGGACGGAGTCCGCACCCGGCGACGGATCAGCCCCCCGACGGCGCGGCCCCCGCTACGGCAGCAGCCGCTCCAGTACCGCCGCGATCCCGTCCTCCTCGTTGGAGGACGTCACCTCGTCGGCCACCGCCTTGAGCTCCTCGTGCGCGTTGGCCATGGCCACGCCCCGCGCCGCCCAGGCGAACATCGGTACGTCGTTCGGCATGTCGCCGAAGGCGATCGTGTCGGCCGCCTTCAGCTTCAGCCGGCGCGCCGCCAGCGAGAGCCCCGTCGCCTTCGACAGACCCAGCGGCAGCAGTTCGACGATGCCCGCGCCCGCCATGGCGACGCTGACGAAGCCGCCCGCCGCACGCCGGGCCGCCTCGGCCAGCTCGTCGTCCGACAGCTCGGGGTGCTGAATGTAGATCTTGTTCAGCGGGGCGCTCCACAGATCGGACGCGTCCGCGAACGGCGTCGCGGGCAGCGAGCCCGTGAGCGCGTACCCCGGGCCGACCAGCACCTCGCCGTCCAGGCCGTCACGGCTGGCCGCCAGATACAGCGGGCCGACCTCCGCCTCGATCTTCGCCAGCGCCACCCCGGCCAGCTGCCGGTCCAGGGTGACCGTGGTCAGCAGGCGGTGCTCCCCGGCGTCGTACACCTGCGCGCCCTGGCCGCACACCGCGAGGCCGCGGTAGCCGAGGTCGTCGAGGATGTGCCGGGTCCAGGGGACGGCGCGGCCGGTGACGACGATGTGGGCGGCGCCCGCCGCGGTGGCGGCGGCGAGCGCGTCACGGGTGCGCTGCGAGATCGACTCGTCGGAGCGCAGCAGCGTTCCGTCGAGGTCGGTGGCGACGAGCCCGTAGGGGAAACTCACTTGGCCACCGGCTCCAGGACCTCCCGGCCGCCCAGGTACGGGCGCAGCACCTCGGGCACCCGGACGGAGCCGTCGGCCAGCTGGTGGTTCTCCAGGATCGCCACGATCGTGCGCGGTACGGCGCACAGCGTGCCGTTGAGCGTGGCCAGCGGGCGGACCTTCTTGTCCTCACGGACGCGGATGGACAGCCGACGGGACTGGAACTCGGTGCAGTCCGAGGTGGAGGTCAGCTCGCGGTACTTGCCCTGGGTCGGGATCCACGCCTCGCAGTCGAACTTGCGGGAGGCCGACGCGCCGAGGTCGGCGGAGGCGACGTCGATCACGCGGAAGGGCAGCTCGAGCGAGGTCAGCCACTGCTTCTCCCACTCCAGCAGCCGCTTGTGCTCCTCCTGCGACTCCTCGGGGGTGACGTAGGAGAACATCTCGACCTTGTCGAACTGGTGCACGCGGAAGATGCCGCGGGTGTCCTTGCCGTGCGAGCCGGCCTCGCGGCGGAAGCACGGCGAGAAGCCGGCGTAGCGCAGCGGCAGCTGGTCGGCGTCGATGATCTCGTCCATGTGGTACGCCGCCAGCGGCACCTCGGACGTGCCGACCAGGTACAGGTCGTCCTTGTCGAGGTGGTAGACGTCCTGCGCGGCCTGGCCGAGGAAGCCGGTGCCGGCCATGGACTGCGGGCGCACCAGCGCCGGGGTGAGCATCGGCGTGAAGCCGGCGGCGGTGGCCTGGGCCAGCGCGGCGTTCACCAGGGCCAGCTCCAGCAGGGCGCCGACGCCGGTGAGGAAGTAGAAGCGGGAGCCGGAGACCTTGGCGCCGCGTTCGGTGTCGATGGCGCCGAGCAGCTGGCCGAGCTCCAGGTGGTCCCTGGGCTCGAAGCCCTCGGCGCCGAAGTCGCGGATCACCCCGTGCGTCTCGAGGGTGACGAAGTCCTCCTCGCCGCCCACGGGGACGTCGGGGTGGACCAGGTTGCCGAGGCGGAGCAGCAGCTCCTGGGTCTCGGTGTCGGCGGCGTCGCGCTCGGCCTCGGCGGCCTTGACGTCGGCCTTGAGCTGTTCGGCCCGCTTGAGCAGGTCGGCCTTCTCGTCGGCGGAGGCCTTGGGGATCAGCTTGCCGAGCGACTTCTGCTCGTTGCGCAGCTCGTCGAAGCGGACGCCGGAGGACCTGCGCCGCTCGTCGGCAGACAGGAGAGCGTCGACGAGCGCGACGTCCTCTCCACGGGCGCGCTGAGAGGCGCGCACACGGTCGGGGTCCTCACGAAGCAGGCGAAGGTCAATCACGCGGTCAAGGCTACCGGTGCCGGGTGACGGCTCACGACTCACTATTGGAGGGGCGCGCCGAATAGTTCCTTACGGTGCGTTATGGGTCAATTGCGCGGTGTGTCCATTCAGGGCTCCGCCGGCTCGATTGGCTTGTGGGTGGCGGGACTTGGGGCCCGCGCCGTCCACAGGAATCCACAACCCGCGGAAAGTTATCCACAGGGTGTGAGAAAGATCTGTGGACTTCGGAATTGATCACTCCGTGACCGTAACCGGACCTGAGGATTCCCGGCGCACAGGTCTTTTAGTCGCACTTTCGAGTGGAAAGTGTTCGCTCCAAAGGATTGTTCAAAGGAAACAGGTGGACGAAGTGTGACCCGTGCACCTGTGGGCGCACTTGGGTCCTGTAGGCCGATTTGTCGACTGACTGAGGCTTCTCTGTCGACTTGTCCCCAGGTCGAGAAGCCCACCTGTGGATAACTTCTGTGGATAACGAAGATATGCAGGTAGGACTGGCGTGGACCGCTCAGAACCGCCCGTCCTGGCAGCGCGCCACCCAGTCGGCCGCCGCGACGAACTCCTCGTCCGACGTCCCGAGCAGCAGCGGCCGTACGTCCTCGGGCCCCGCCTCCGCCCGCGGGTACGAGCCGAGGAAACGCACCTGCAGACAGATCCGCTTCAGCCCCATCAGGGCCTCGGCCATCCGCCGGTCGGAGATGTGACCCTCGGCGTCGATGCAGAAGCAGTAGTTCCCGATGCCGGCGCCGGTCGGCCGGGACTGGAGCAGCATCAGGTTGATGCCGCGGGTGGCGAACTCGCCGAGCAGGTCGCGCAGCCCTCCCGGATGGTCGTCGCGCTGCCACAGCACCACGGAGGTCTTGTCGGCGCCGGTCGGAGCGGCCGGCCGGGCAGGGCGGCCGACCAGCACGAACCGCGTCTGCGCGGTCTCCGGGAAATCGTGGATACCGGTCTCCAGCGCGTCGAGACCGTAGCGCGCGGCAGCGAACTCCCCGGCGAAGGCGGCGTCGTAACGGCCCTCCTGGACGAGGCGGGCGGCGTCGGCGTTCGAGGCGGCCGACTCCCAGTCGGCGTCGGGCAGGTTCGCCCGCAGCCAGTTGCGCACCTGCGACTGGGCCGCCGGGTGGGCGGAGACCGTCTTGATGTCCGAGAGCTTGGTGCCCGGCCGGACCAGCAGCGCGAAGGTGATCGAGAGCAGCACCTCGCGGTAGATCATCAGCGGGGCGCCCGCGACCAGCTCGTCCAGGGTGGTCGTGATGCCGCCCTCGACCGAGTTCTCGATCGGCACGAACGCCGCCTCGGCCTCCCCGGCCCGCACGGCGTCCAGCGCGGACTGCACCGACACGTACGGGATCAGCTCCCGGGTGGCGGCTTCCGGCAGGGTGCGCAGGGCGACTTCGGTGAAGGTCCCCTCCGGGCCGAGATACGCATAGCTCGCTGGCATGGTCTCACCCTAATGGCCGCAGGGCGCCCCGGCTCAGGCGTCTCACGCAGGCCACTCGACCGAGTGGTTTGAACCCGGAAAGCGCGTGTGCCGCGGCACCCGTCCGGTATCCCGTTCCGTCACCCCGTCCGTATCCCGGCCCGTCACCCCGTCCGGTATCCCGGCCCGTCACCCCGTCCGGTATCCCGGCCCGTCACCCCGTCCGGTATCCCGGCCCGTCACCGCGTCCGGTATCCCGTTCCGTCACCCCTCCAGCAACCGCTGCCCCACGTACTCCCCCTTCGCCGCACCGCCCGGCACCGCGAAGAGCCCGCTGGTCTCGTGGCGGATGAACCGCGACAGCGCGTCCCCGCGGTCCAGCTTGCGCTGCACCGGGACGAAGCCGCGCAACGGGTCGGCCTGCCAGCAGATGAACAGCAGCCCCGCGTCCGGCACCCCGTCCGCGTCGAAGCCGTCGTGGTAGGAGAAGGGGCGCCGCAGCATCGCCGCGCCGCCGTTGCGGTCGGGCCGCGTGATGCGGGCGTGCGCGTTGACCGGGACGACGTACTCGCCGTTCGCGTCGGTCTTCTCCAGGTCCATCTCGGTGGTCTCGGTGCCGCCCGACAGCGGCGCCCCGTCGGACTTGCGCCGCCCGATCACCGCCTCCTGGTCGCGCACCGGCAGCTTCTCCCAGTCGTCGAGGAGCATGCGGATACGGCGTACGACGGCATAGGAGCCGTTCGCCATCCAGGCGGGCTCGCCACCGGCCGGCACGAAGATCCGCCGGTCGAAGTCGGGGTCGGCCGGCTTGGGGTTGCGGGTGCCGTCGACCTGGCCCATCAGGTTGCGGGCCGTCATGGGGTGGGCGGTGGAGCCCGGCGTGCGGTTGAAGCCGTTCATCTGCCAGCGCAGCCGGGCGGCCGAGCCGGTGTCCTTCTGGATCGCGCGCAGGGCGTGGAAGGCGACCAGGGCGTCGTCGGCCCCGATCTGCACCCACAGGTCGCCGTCGCTGCGGGCCTTGTCGAGCTGGTCGGAGGAGAAGGCGGGCAGCGGGTCCAGGGCGACCGGCCGCTGCTTGTCCAGCCCGGTCTTCCCGAAGAAGCTGTGCCCGAAGCCGAAGGTGACCGTCAGCGAGGACGGTCCGGCGTCCCGGGCCACGCCGGTGTCGTCGTGGGCCGCCGGCTCGCCCGCCATGAGCCGCTCCGCCGTCGCCGACCAGCGGCGCAGCAGCGCGGCCGCCTCCTTGCGGCCCGCGCCCGGGACGAGATCGAACGCGGCGAGATGGCCGCGGGCCTGGAGACCGTCGGTGATGCCGGGCTGATGTTTCCCGTGAAACATCGCGCGACCGGCTCCGAGCGAGGTGAGCGGCGTGGCCTGCGCGGGCGCGGCCGCGTACCCCGCCGCCGCACCGGCCGCGCCGAGTACGAGCCCGGTGGCGCCGGCGGTGCCGAGCAGCCGGCGCCGCGAGACGCCCTGCGGCTCCGCGGCACGCTCGGAACCCGCGGCAGGTTCCGCGGAGCGCGTGGAAGCCTTGGTGGACCGGGCGGACGAGGGGGACTGGTCGGGCATGGTGCACTCAGCCGATCTGCGCGTTCTTGGAGACGGTCACCTGGTCGATGTCGGAGGTCCGCACGGTCACGGCGACCTTCCAGTCGCCGGCCATGGGGATCTGCACCCCGTCCGCCGACCAGTGTCCGGTGGTGATGTGGTCCGGGGCGACGGGCAGCGGCCCGATGGCCTTGGCGGTGAGCGTGAAGGCGATCTTCAGCTCGGGCACGTCGTACGCGCTGCCGTCGGGGCGCGTGACATAGACGTGCATCTCGTTGGCGCCGACGCGGGCGGGGTCGAGGTCGATGCTGACGACGCCCTTGCCGTCCTTGCCGCCGGTGTCGAACGGGATGTCCAGCGTGACGGCGCCCGACCCGGCGACCGCCGAGGAGGAAGAGGAGGAGGACGAGGTGGCGGCCTTCGCGGCCTCCTCCGTGCGGCCCGGCTCGGTGGAGGTGAGCACGGTGGTCACCGCGAGCAGGACCACCGCTACGGCGGCCTCCGCGAGGACGGACCGGCGCAGCCCGAAGCGGTCCGGATCGGCGTCGCGCTGCTGCTTGCGCCGGGCGGCCTCCATGGCGGCCTGCTGCCGGGCGAGCTGGGCGGCGCGCGAGGGGTCGGCGGCGGGAGCGGTGACGCGTTCCCTGGTCTTGGTCTGCCGGACGGCCGGGTCGCTCAGCCGGCCCGTCCACCGCCGGGAGACCGACGCGAGGCCGACGAGCACCGCCACCAGCCCGATCTTGACCAGCAGCAGCTGTCCGTAGCGGGTGTCGGTGAAGGCCGACCACGAGCCGAGCTGGCGCCAGGACTGGTAGACGCCGGTGGCGACGAGGGCGAGGACGCTGCCGAAGGCGACGGTGGAGAAACGGCGCACGGCGGCGGCCTCGACCGGGGTGTCGGCCGGCGCGAAGTACAGGGCGACGAGCAGCGCGGTCAGCCCGCCGAGCCAGGCGGCGACGGCGAGCAGGTGGACGACGTCGACCGGCATCGCGAGGCCCGCCTGGAGTCCCACGGAGGCGTGTTCGGCCATCGCCCAGCTCGCCGCGAGGCCGGCGGCGACGACGGTGCCGCCGATCGCCAGCCCGAAGGTCAGATCCCGTTTCTCCTCCTCGTCGCGTTTGTCGTACGCGCCGAAGAGGACCGCGATGAACAGCGCCGCCGCGGCGAGCAGCAGCAGGCGGGAGACCAGCGCCGCTCCGGACTTGGTCTGCAGGACCTGGCCGAGCAGGTCCAGGTCGAGGATGTCGGCCGCCTTGCCGGAGGTGGTGTAGGCGCCGCGCAGGAGCAGCAGCGCCAGGGTGGCCGCGGTCAGGGCGACCCAGCCGGACACCACGAGCCGCTGCACGGCCCGCACCCCCGTGCCGCGCCGCCAGCAGGCCAGCACGAACGCGGCACCACCGGTCAGGACGATGAAACCGGCGTACGACACATACCGGCCGAGCCCGTACAGCCCGCCGACGACGCCGCCCCCGGCCCCCTGCCCGCCGACGGAGACGGAGGTCTTGGAGGGGGCGCCGATGGAGAAGGTGTAGGCGCCGGAGACGGGATGGCTGTCCGCCGAGACCACCTGATAGGTCACGGTGTACGTGCCGTCGGGCAGCCCGCTGTGCAGGGCCACGGCGTACGTGGTGCCGCTGACCTCGGACGGCTTGCCGTCGTCGACGCGCTTGCCCTTGGGGTCGAGGACGCGCAGCGCGTCGTCGTTCAGGGCGACCTTCTCGGAGAAGGTCAGGGAGACCCGGGCGGGCGCCTGCTTGACCACCACCCCCTGCTGGGGGTCGCTGCCGGTCAGCGCGGCGTGCGCGGAGGCCGGCGCGGCACCGGCGAGCAGCGCGCCGAGCGCGGCCACGAACAGCAGCACGAGGGTCCGGACGCGGGGGGCGATGGTCGGGCTCACGGTGGCTCCCTCAGTGTCCGGTCGCGGGGGTGTACGTCGCGGCCTTCACCGGCATCCGGACCTGGATGGTGCCGGACCGGGCGAAGTGCAGTGCGACGGTCACGTTCTCGCCCTGCTTCGGCTTGCGCTTCAGCCGGTCGAACATCAGGTGGTTGCCGCCGCTGGCGAACACGACCCGGCCGTGCGCCGGTACCGGGAGCGCGGCCACCTCACGCATCGCTCCGCCCGCCGTCTCGTGGACGGTGACGCTGCCGGCTATGTCGCTGGTGACGGAGGTCAGTTCGTCCTTCGTTCCACCGTCGTTGGCGAGGGTCAGAAAGCCGGCCGCCATGTCCGAGACGGGCTCGGGCATGTAGGCGGAGCTGACGGACAGCACGGCCTTCCCGGACCCGGCCTTTGTCGTGGAGCCGGCACCGGAGTCCGGGCCGGAGGAGCCGCAGCCGGTCAGGAGCAGGGCGCCGGTCAGGGCGGCGGCAGCCGCGGCGCAGGCCCTCACGGGTTCTCCCCCTTGACGATCTTGGGGAGGTCCTTGGTGTAGTCGTCGACGGTGGTGTCCTCGCCGTAGTAGAGGTAGCCGCGGTCGGTCTTCGGGGAGAAGGCGAAGACCTGGGTGCCGTGCACCGAGACGAGCTTGCCGTTCTTGTCCTTCGTGGTCGGCTCGATGGAGATGCCGAGGGTGCGGGCGCCCGCCTGGATGGTGGCGAAGCTCCCGGTCAGCCCGATGAACTGGCTGTCGATGCCGTTCAGCCACTTGCCCAGCTCGGCCGGGGTGTCGCGGCCGGGGTCGGTGGTGACGAACACAACCCGCAGCTTGTCCTGTTCGGCCTTGGGCAGCTGCTTCTTGGCGACGGCGATGTTGCTCATCGTCAGCGGGCACACGTCGGGGCAGTGCGTATAGCCGAAGTAGATCAGTGTCGGCCGGCCCGCGGTCTCCTTGCGGAGGTCGTACGTCTTGCCGTGGGTGTCGGTCAGGACCAGGTCCGGCTTCTCGAACGGCTGGTCGAGGACGGTGCCCGCCTTGCCGGAGCCGGACTCCTCGGAGACGACGGAGACGGGACTGGAGCTGTCGCTGCCGTCACCGCCGCCGCAGGCGGTCAGGGTCAGTGCGGCGGCGGCGAGGAGGGCGGCCGCCGCGAAGGTCTTGGTGCGCATGGAGAGGGATCCCAGAGGTCGGCCGGTGCCGTCGGCGGTCCAGGCGGCGTCCCGCGGCTGGAACGGGCCGGTGGCCTCGGGCAGTTCGCGCCGGCAGGCGCCGGGCAGGT
>NZ_JBEZWX010000013.1:0-195373 GCF_040637635.1 Streptomyces sp. NPDC028635
CGGTACGGCAGCGCGGCCACATCGTGGTTGAGCAGGTCGTAGGGGAGGACGAACTCGACGTACGGCGGTGGGGGCCGGCGTCCGCTCGGTCCGCCCGCAGCGGCCGGCACCGGGCAACGGCGCCCCTCGTCGGAAACGGCCGGCCGGACCGAGGACGGACACCCCCCACCCCGGCCCCGACCCACAACGAACCGCAGGCGCGAGAGCAACCACCCACCGGACAGCAACGGGCCGCCGCAGGCACAAAAGGGGCGCGGGGAACGGCGCGACCAGCCCCCCACCGGCCCGCACCCGAAACACGACCAACGAAACCCGCAGCCGAGACGCGCCCCGCCCTACAGGTAGTCCTCCAGCCGCCCCACCGTCAGCCCCCCGGCCTGGATCTCCCGCAGCAACCGCACCGTCCGCTCCCGCAGCAACGGCCCCGTCGTCTCGTCCGGATCCACCGCGATGATGTCCCCCGGCCCCAGCCGCCGCTCCCCCGCGACGTACGACAACGTCCCGTCACCGCCCACCGACACCCGCCACAGCACCACCGCCGAGATCCCGCAGTCCCCCGCCGCCCGCAGCGTCGTCGCGTCGTACGCGCCGTACGGCGGCCGGAACAGCCGCGGCCGCACCCCGAACCGGGCGCGCAGCCTGCGCTGCTGACCGCAGATCTCCGCCCGCTGCCCGGCGTACGACAGGCCCCGCATGGCGGGGTGGTCGAGCGTGTGGTTCTCCAGCGTCGCCCCGACCGCCCGCAGCCGCGCGAAGTGCGCCCGGCCCGGCCCGGCCCCCGGCCCGACCACGCTGTCCGTGAGGAACATCCCCACCGGCAGCCGCAGTTCCCGCACCAGGTCGACGAACCGAGGGTCCCGCTCGGCTCCGTCGTCGTACGTCAGGAAGACGACCTTGTCCCGCGTCGGCACCCGGTCGACGACCACCGGCAGACCGGCCCCGGACCCGGACCCAGGCCCGGACACGGATCCGGAGACGGATCCGGACGCCGCCCCGCCGGGCACCCGGCCGACGCGCCCGCGCGCAGCGGCCGGCGCCGGAGCCAGCGGCCGGGAAAGCCCCCAGCGCCGGTACGCCGGCCGGGCGGCGGGACGGTGCGTGCCGACCCGTTCCGCCGTCTTCTTGCCGAGCCGTTCGATGGGGTCCACCGACTGCGCGCACCCCGCCAGACAGACCACCGCCGAGCAGACCGCGGCCAGGAGAACGGCCACCGGCCCCCGCCCTCGCCCCCGCGTCCTCACAGGTAGTCCTCCAGGCGTGCCACCGCGTATCCCTTGTCCGTCACCTTCTTCAGGAACCGGCGGACCATGTCGGGCATCGTGCCCTTCCAGTCGTCCCGGCCGCGGAAGTGGGTCAGGACGATGTCGCCGGGGTGGAGGTCCTGGTCGTCCTCGCGGTACTCCCAGTGGTCGACGAAGACCTCCTCGTCCCAGAGCGGTGCGTACTTGATCCCGCAGGACTTGGCGGCACGCAGCGTGTCCTGGTTGTAGTTGCCGTACGGCGGCCGGAAGACGGTCGGCCGCTTGCCGTACTGCTTCTCGATGATGTCCTGCATGTCGCAGATCTCGTGCTTCTGCTCGGCGTAGGACAGCCCCGGCAGATACGGGTGGTGCAGGGTGTGGTTGTTCAGCGTCACCCCCCGCGCCTGCATCTTCTTGAAGTAGCCGTAGTCGTTCTTGATCAGGTAGTTGCTGAGGAAGGCGGTGTACGGGATGCGCAGCTCGCTCATCATGCGCAGGAACGCGGGGTCCTTCTCGGCGCCGTCATCGATGGTGAGGAAGACGATCTTCTGGTCGGTCGGGATCCGGGTGAAGACGGGCGGCAGGCCCAGTTCCTCCTGGTCGTCGACCTCGAAGCCCTGCCGGGTGTGGATCCTGGGCTTCAGCCGGGGCGGCGCCGGAGCGGTCAGCGGGACCTTGGACAGGCCCCAGCGCTTGGCGGCCGCCACCCGCGCGGCGTACTCGGCGCGCAGCTTGGTGGCGTAGGAGTCGAGGGCGCGCGCCGGGGGCGCGTGCAAGGCTTGCTGCTGGCCGGCGGCCGGGGCGACCCCGGTCCCCGTGGCACCCGTGGCACCCGTGCCGGCGGCGCAGCCGGAGGCGAGGGCGGTGGCGGCGAGCACGGCGAGCGAGCCACGCAGAACCCGACGTCGGACCACCCGATTTTTGTCATTTTGTACGACTACTCCCATGGGTTCGGATCTTCGCAGCCCGCCCTCCGCGAGCCGCCCCGACACCACCACCGGCCGCCCGCCGTCCACCGAGTGGCCCACACCCCGCCCCCCTGCCCGACAATGACCCGGTGAACGACCTCGCGCCCCTCCTCACCCCCGAAGGCCGCGCCCTGCTCGACCAGGTGCGTGACACCGACCCCGCCGACGAGCTCGCCGTCGCCACCCGGTTGCGCCGGGAGCATCCGGCGGAATTGGTGTCGGCCGCACTCGGCCAGGCGCGGCTGCGGCAGCGGGCGGTGGCGAAGTTCGGGGCCGAGGACGCCGCGCGGATGTTCTTCACGCCCAACGGCGTCGAGCAGTCCACGCGGGCGAGCGTCGCCGCCTACCGGGCGGCCCGTATGAAGGACCTGGGTGTCACCTCCGTCGCCGACCTGTGCTCGGGCATCGGCGGCGACGCGCTCGCCCTCGCCCGCGCCGGGATCCGCGTCCTCGCCGTGGACCGCGACCCGCTGACCGCGGCGGCGGCCCGCGCCAACGCCGAGGCGCTCGGGCTCGGCGACCTGATCGAGGTGCGGGAGGCGGACGTCACCGAGGTCGACACCACGGGATACGACGCGGTGTTCGTCGATCCCGCCCGGCGCGGCGGACGCGGCCGCATCTTCGACCCCGAGGCGTACTCACCGCCCCTGTCCTGGGCCGTGCGGGCGGCGCTGCGGGCCCCGCACGCCGCGCTGAAGATCGCCCCCGGCGTTCCGCACGAGGCGGTCCCCGCCGAGGCCGAGGCGGAGTGGATCTCCGACGGCGGCGACGTGAAAGAAGCGGTGCTGTGGTTCGGCACCGGCGCGCCGGGCGCCGTCCGGGCGACGCTGCTTCCGGGCCCGTACACCCTGGCCGGCCGCGGACTGCCCGATCCGGCCGTCCGTCCCGTCGGACGCTACCTCTACGAACCCGACGGCGCCGTCATCCGTGCGCACCTGGTCGCCGAGGTGGCCGAACAGGTCGGCGGCGGACTGCTGGACGCGACGATCGCCTACGTCACGTCCGACGAGCTGCACCCGACGCCGTACGCCTCCGCCTACGAGATCACCGACCGGCTTCCCTTCAACGTGAAGAAGCTGAAGGCGCTGCTGCGGGAGCGCCGGGTGGGCGTGCTGACGGTGAAGAAGCGCGGTTCGGCGGTCGAACCGGAGGAACTGCGCCGCAAGGTCCTCCCGAAACCCCAGGGCCCCCACCCGCTCACGGTCTTCCTCACGCGCGTCGCGGGGGCCCCCACCATGCTGCTGGGCCGGCCCGCCTAACGGCACTCCGCCGCGCGCCGCTGGAGCAGCTCACGCTCGCGCTCGTTGGACGTCAGGGACGCGGCGCGTTCGAACTCCGCGCGCGCCTGCTCCGTACGGCCGAGGCGTTGCAGCAGGTCACCTCGGACGCTGGGCAGGAGGTGGTAGTCGCGCAGCCGGTCGGCGAGGCCGTCGACGATCTCCAGGGCGGGGCCCGGGCCGTCGGCCATGGACACGGCCACCGCCCGGTTCAGTTCCACCACCGGCGAGGGGGCACGGGCGGCCAGCAGGCCGTACAGGGTGGCGATGGACGCCCAGTCGGTCTCCTCGTAGGTGTGGGCGCGGGCATGGCAGGCCGCGATGGCCGCCTGGAGCGCGTACGGCCCGGGGGAGCCCGCGGCCGTGGCCTCGGCGCGCCCCAGGGCGGCGACACCCCGGGCGATGAGCAGGCGGTTCCAGCGGCTGCGGTTCTGGTCGGCGAGCAGCACCGGCTCGCCGTTCGGGCCGGTGCGGGCGGCGGCGCGGGCGGCCTGGAACTCCAGCAGCGCGGCGAGCCCGTGCACTTCGGGCTCCTTGGGCATCAGCTGGGCGAGTTGCCGGGCGAGCCGCAGCGCGTCCTCGCACAGCGACGGGCGCAGCCAGTCGTCGCCCGCGGTGGCCGCGTACCCCTCGTTGAAGACCAGGTAGATGACGTCGAGGACCGAGCCGAGGCGGGCGGCGCGGTCGGGGCCGCAGGGGACCTCGAAGGCGACGTTCTTCGCTGCCAGGGTGCGTTTGGCGCGCACGATCCGCTGGGCGACCGTCGGCTCCGGCACCAGGAACGCGCGGGCGATCTCGGCGGTGCTCAGACCGCCGAGCAGGCGCAGGGTGAGGGCGGTGCGGGCCTCGGGGGACAGCACCGGGTGGCAGGCGGTGAAGACGAGCCGGAGCAGGTCGTCGTCGATGTCGTCCGGGTCGGCGGGCTCCTCGGGCGGGACCGTCGTGTCGAGGCCGCGGCCGATCTCCTGAAGCTTGCGGGCGTAGCTCTCCCGGCGCCGGATCAGGTCGACGGCACGGCGGCGGGCGGCGGTGGTCAGCCAGGCGCCCGGGTTGTCGGGCACGCCGTCGCGCGGCCACTGTTCCAGGGCGGCGACGAGGGCGTCCTGGGCGAGCTCCTCGGCGATGCCTATGTCCCGGACGACACGGGTGACCGCGGCGATGACGCGCGGGAACTCCATCCGGAAGACGGTCTCGATGGCGCCGCGCGGCTCGATGATGGGCTGCTCCTCCACAGCCCACCATCGAACACCGCTCACCGGCCCACGCCAAGCGGACGTCAGCCTTCGGCGATTTCGCGGACCTCGCAGGTGACCGTCCAGAACTCCTCGTGCACCTTCAGGAAGCGCTTGGTCCACTCGACGGCCTCGGCCATGTCCTTGCACTGCATGATCGCGTAACCGCCGACGACCTCCTTGGTCTCGGTGAACGGCCCGTCGGTGACGGAGAGCTCGCCGCCCTCCCAGCGGACCCGCTTGCCCTGCGCGGACGGCGTCAGCCCGTCGGTGGCGAGCATGACGCCCGCCTTGGTGATCTCCTCGATCAGCTCCCCCATGCGCTGCATCAGCTCGTCGCTGGGGCCCCCGGCGGGCGCGTTGTTCTCGTCGATCCGCACGAGCGACAGGTAGCGGGGCATGACGCCTCCTCGGTGTCCGTTCGGCCGGGTCCTTCCCGGCCTCTCACCCCTGCGTCGAACGGCGGACGACGGGATCGACATACGCGCCGGATTTTTTTCCGGGCAGTTTTCCGGGCCCGCTTCACGGGGCCGCGCCGGGGGTGAGCAGGGTGGTGGTTGACGGCGGGGAGACCGAAAGTTTCGCTTGTGCAGCCGATCACCTTCGGAGGGGCGTGCGGCACCCGCTCCCGTCGCGGGAGTACGAGGGCCCCCGGTCAGTACGTCACCTTCCGGCCGCCGGCGCCCCGGTGCTCGCCCGTACCACCAGGCTGGTCGCCAGCTCCACGCGCGTGGCCGCCGGCGTCCCGTCCCCGCGTCCCAGCTCCAGCACCAGCCGGGCCGCCGCCTCGGCCATCTCGGTCAGGGGCTGGCGCACGGTGGTCAGCGGCGGCCCGACCCAGCGGGCCACCGGCAGGTCGTCGAAGCCGACGACGCTGAGATCCTCGGGGATGCGCAGGCCCAGCTCGCGCGCTGCCTCGTACAGGCCGAGCGCCTGGAGGTCGTTGCCGGCGAAGACGGCCGTGGGCCGCTCGGGCAGCCGCAGCAGCTCACGGCCGAGCCGGTAACCGGTCTCGTGGTGGAAGTCGCCGGTCCTGATCAGCGCCGGGTCGACGGGCAGTCCGGCGGTCTCCAGGGCGGCCCGGTAGCCGTCGACGCGGGCGCGGCTGCACATCATCCGCTTCGGTCCGCTGAGCGCGCCGATCCGGGTGTGGCCGAGATCGATCAGGTGACGGGTGGCGGCGAGGCCGCCCTGCCAGTTGGTGGCGCCGATGGAGGGCACGTCGGCACCGGGGTCGCCGGCCGGGTCCATCACCACGAACGGGATGGAGCGGCTGGTCAGCAGGGCCCGCTGGGAGTCGTCGAGGTCGGACAGTACGAGGATCACGCCGTGCGGGCGGCGGGCGGCGACCTGGTCGGCCCAGGTCCGCCCGGGGGTGAGCCGCCCGGCGCTCTCGCTGAGCACGACACTCAGCCCGGCGTCGCGGGCGACGTTCTCCACGCCCCGGATGACCTCCATCGCCCAGGCGCTCTCCAGCTCGTGGAAGACCAGGTCGATCAGCGGGGAGCGGCTGGCCTCGGCCCGCCGGCGCCGGTAGCCGTGGGCCCGCAGCAGGTCTTCGACCCGGGTCCGGGTGGCCGGGGCGACATCGGCACGGCCGTTGAGGACCTTCGAGACGGTCGGGGCCGACACGCCGGCCTCACGGGCGATCTCGGCGAGCGTCGCGGTGCGGCCGGACCGGCCCGAGGGCTGCGTTCCGGCGGATTCCGAGGCTGTCATGGCGGCGATCGTATCCCCGCCCGCCCGAAACATTCGAGTCCCGGCCGCTCCCGACAATCGGGCGGACCGTGGTCGACCCCGCGCCCGGCAGCCCGCGACCCCGGCGACCACGACCGCTCCACCATGCGGGAGCTGCACCATGCGGGAGCCGCACCATCAGAGAGCTGCACGATACGGGAGCCGCTGCGCCCGCCGGAGGCGACGGCCGACCTGTGCGCCATGGACTCCGCCCCGCCGCTGGTGGTTCACGGCACCCGCAGCCACCGCCGGAAGGGGCGTGCGTGCCCCCGGTGACCCCCGTCAGCCCTGCCGGCCCTCCCCCACCGACTCGAACCGCCACCGGTGCACCGGCCGCGTCACCAAGCCGGCGTCCGGCTCGGGCAGTTCGGGCAGGTCGGCGTCGTACGGGGCGTCCCACCAGGTGATGACCAGGACGCGGTCCTGCGGGGCACGGAAGGTCTCGCGGCGCAGCGGGGTGCCGTCCACGGCCCGGGACCGGACCCAGTCGAGCAGCTCCGCACCCCGGCCCTCGGCCGCCCGCGCCTCCCACATCAGCGCGACGGTCATGAGTACAGGTTGTCCTTGCTGACCTCGTGCACATGGTCGTGCCCGGGCACGTGCGGGTCCGTGACGGGCAGGGAGGAGTCGGCGGACAGGTCCCAGCTTGAGGCGGCCCGGTTGCGGGCGACCATCTCGGCGCCGAGCGCGGCCACCATCGCGCCGTTGTCCGTGCACAGCTTGGGCCGCGGGACGCGCAGCCGGATGCCGGCCTTCTCGCAGCGCTCCTGCGCCAGGGCGCGCAGCCGTGAGTTGGCGGCCACGCCGCCGCCGATCATCAGGTGGTCGACGCCCTCGTCCTTGCAGGCGCGCACCGCCTTGCGGGTGAGCACGTCCACCACGGCCTCCTGGAAGGACGCGGCCACGTCACGCACCGGCACGTCCTCGCCCGCGGCCCGCTTCGCCTCGATCCAGCGGGCGACGGCGGTCTTCAGCCCGGAGAAGGAGAAGTCGTACGCCGGGTCACGCGGCCCGGTCAGGCCGCGCGGGAACGCGATCGCCGCCGGGTCGCCCTCCTTCGCGTACCGGTCGATGACCGGTCCGCCCGGGAAACCCAGGTTCAGCACGCGGGCGATCTTGTCGAAGGCCTCACCCGCCGCGTCGTCGATGGTCGCGCCCATCGGGCGGACGTCGGAGGTGATGTCGGAGGACAGCAGCAGCGAGGAGTGCCCGCCGGAGACCAGCAGCGCCATCGTCGGCTCCGGCAGCGGGCCGTGCTCCAGCTGGTCGACGCAGATGTGCGAGGCGAGGTGGTTGACGCCGTAGAGCGGCTTGCCGAGGGCGTAGGCGTACGCCTTCGCCGCCGACACGCCGACCAGTAGGGCGCCCGCGAGGCCGGGACCGGCGGTGACGGCGATGCCGTCGAGGTCCTTGGCGCTGACGCCCGCCTCCTTCAGCGCGCGGTCGATGGTGGGGACCATCGCCTCCAGATGGGCGCGGGAGGCGACTTCGGGGACGACGCCGCCGAAGCGGGCGTGCTCGTCGACGCTGGAGGCGATGGCGTCGGCCAGCAGGGTGGTACCGCGCACGATGCCGACGCCGGTCTCGTCGCAGGAGGTCTCGATCCCCAGGACCAGGGGTTCGTCAGCCATTGATCTCGGTTCCTTGTACGGAGGAAGAAGGGTCGGTCAGGCGCATCACCAGGGCGTCCACGTTCCCGGGCTGGTAGTAGCCGCGCCGGAAGCCGATGGGCTCGAAGCCGAAGCGCTCGTAGAGCTTCTGCGCGCGGGTGTTGTCCACCCGGCACTCCAGCATCACCTCGGCGCACTCGAAGGCGGTCGCGGCCCGCAGCAGTTCGGTGAGCAGCCGGCTGCCGAGCCCGGTGCCCTGCTGGTCGCGGGCGACGGCGATGGTCTGCACGTCGGCCTGCTCACCGGAGGAGGCGAGCCCGGCGTAGCCGACGATCCGCTCGCCCGCCTGGGCGACGACGTACCGCCTGGTCGCGTCGGCGCCGCGGGCGTGCGCCAGCTCGGACCAGAACATGCCGCGCGACCAGGCGTCCTCGGGGAACAGGTCGCGTTCCAGCTCCAGCACGGGATCGATGTCCCACCAGCGCATCTCGCGCAGGACGGCGGTGTCGGCTCCGGTCACTTGGGGGTGACCACCTTGTAGTTCTTGGGGACCTGGGCGTCGGGCCTGCGCAGATACAGCGGACGCGGTGCCTCCAGCTCCTCACCGGCGGCCAGCTTCGCCGCGGCGAGCCGGGCGAGGGCGGCGGCGGAGACGTGCTCGGGTTCGTGGACCTGCGGGAAGGTGTCCGGGTAGAGCAGCGCGCCCGCGCCGACGGCCGGTAGGCCGGCGACCTGGTCGGCGATGTCGGCGGGCCGGTCTACGGCCGGGCCGGTCAGCCGGGTGCGGGAGTCGGCGTACGTGGCCCAGTAGACCTCCTTGCGCCGGGCGTCGGTCGCCACGACGAAGGGGCCGGAGTCCAGGTCGGCGGCGTAGGCCAGGCCGTCCAGGGTGCAGACGCCGTGCACGGGCACGCCGAGCGCGAGGCCGAACGTGTCGGCGGTCATCAGGCCCACGCGCAGCCCGGTGTACGGGCCCGGGCCGGTGCCGACGACGATGTCGGTGACGGCGTCCAGCTTCAGTCCGGCCTCGGCGAGCACACGGTCCACGGCAGGCAGCAGCAGCTCGCCGTGCCGGCGCGCGTCCACCTGGCTCGTAGAGGCGATGACGTCCGTACCGTCGTGCAGCGCGACGGTCACGGCGGGTGTGGCGGTATCCAGAGCGAGCAAGAGCACGCAAACAGCCTACGGCGCCGCGGGCCCCGTGTCGGACGCGCCGGTGGGGCGGCCCGTGACTGCTACCGTCACCGAAAAGTCCGTTTCTTATGCGTTTATGGTGAGGTGTACGACGGTGGCAAGCAGCAGCGCGGGGTTCGTGGCCGGGCTCACCGCGGCGGCCCTCGCGACGGTCGGTTTCCTCGGCTGGCAGGCGTCGGCGAGCCTCCCGCCGGAGCTGGGCGGCGCCGCCAAGCCGACCGTGCCGCCCGCGGTGAGCGCCTCCAAGGCGCCCCGGGACAAGAAGAACCCGGCGGAGCTGCCCGCCGGCACCGGCAGCGGACCCCGGGTCGTGTACGGCCTGGACGACAACCGGGTGTGGCTGGTCGACCGGGGGGACAAGGTGCGCCGTACGTTCCGCGTCGATCCCGGCAGCGTGGACCCGGCACCCGGGGTCTACATGGTCACCTCGCGCTCGGGCTCGGTCACCGGCACGGACGGCATCCCCGTCGAGCACGTCGTCCGCTTCACCGCCGTCAACGGCGTCTCGATCGGCTTCAGCGCGCAGACCGGGCCCGCGACCCAGCCGCCCGACGAGGGCGTCCTGACGGGCGGCATCCGCGAGTCCCGCCCGGACGGCACGGCCATGTGGGACTTCGCGACGATCGGCCGCCAGGTGGTGGTGATCCGCTAGGCCCTCCGGGCGGACGCGGACTCAGACCCCGCCGCCGGGCGCGAGGCCGCGGGCCGACGCGGACCCGGACACCCGCCGCCAGGACGTGCCGAGGCCGCACGCCGGGCGCGAGGCCGCCGGCGGCGAGCAGACCCCGCACCCTGCCGGCCAGAAGCAGCCCGACGCCCCGCCGGACAGCGCACCGCCGGGCCGCGGACCCGGGCACCCCGGGACGCGGACCCGGGCACCGCCGGGGCGCCGACCCGGGCACCGCCCGGCCGAGGGGGCGTCGGCTCCCCGTCCGCCGGAGGCCCTACGCGGCCTTGCTGCGCTCCGGCGCCGGCACCGCCGGTTCCGGGTCGCGTGGGGGCCGGGAGAGCTCGGCTGCCGCGGCACAGGAGGCCAGCAGATCGCGCATGGACAGCCCGGGGCGCACGGCGGGGCGGGGCTGCGGCTCGGGGGTCTCGGCAGCGGGCATGGGACGCCTCCTGAGGGTCGGGGGCGAGCAGAGTTAGGTAGCCCTAACTTCAATCCGGATACCATGTGACCACGCCCCCGACCCGGGACGCAACATCTTGCCGACACTGTGTCGGAACGTACGAGACGGCGTACCGGACACCCCTCGGCCCCTCCGGACCGGGCCTCGGCCCCTCCGGACCGGGCCGCCGGCTTCAGGCCGCCAGCGCGCTCAGGTCGGTCCCCGACCAGCGCTCCCCCAGACCGGTCAGCGTCACGTGGCGGACCTCGTCCGTGGTGTCGCCGACGGCCCGGTGGATGACGACCTGGAGCCGGTCCTCGGTCAGCTCCTCGACCTTGCCCTCGCCCCACTCCACGACGATCACCGAATCCGTCAGGGAGACGTCCAGGTCGAGGTCCTCCATCTCGTCCAGGCCGCCGGACAGCCGGTAGGCGTCGACGTGGACGAGCGGCGGACCGTCCCCGAGGGACGGGTGCACTCGGGCGATCACGAACGTCGGCGAGGTGACCGCACCCCGTACGCCGAGCCCCTCGCCGAGGCCGCGCGTCAGGGTGGTCTTGCCCGCGCCCAGCTCCCCGGAGAGCATCACGAGGTCACCGGCGCGCAGTTGCTTGGCGAGCCGGCGGCCCAGCTCGCGCATCTGCTCGGGGGAGGTGACGGTCAGCTCGGTCTTATCCGGGTTGTGCGGTGCTGCTGGTGCTTCCATAGCCCTTCACGGTAGCCGCTGCCGGCACGGCACCCGCACGGGTGAGGAGGTCGGCGAGGCGGTCGGTGACCACTTCCGGGTGTTCCAGCATCACCAGATGCCCGGCGTCCGGCACCAGCACCAGCTCGGCGTCCGGCAGCAGATCGGCGATCGCCTCGCTGTGCTCGCTGGGCGTGACCAGGTCGTCCACCCCGGCCAGCACCAGCACCGGCATGTCCCGGAAGCAGGCCAGTGCCTCGGTCTTGTCGTGGTCGGTGAACGCCGGGTAGAACTCGGCGACCACGTCGATCGGCGTGCCCTCGATCATCCGCTCGGCGAACCGGGCGACGGCCGGGTCGATGTCCCGGGAGGCGAACGAGTACCGCTTGATGATCCCCGCGAACAGGTCGGCGGTCGCCCGCCGCCCCTTCTCCACCCACTCGGCCCGCTGCCCCAGCGCCTTCAGCACCCCGGGCAGCACCCGCCGCACCGCGTTGACGCCGGCCACCGGCAGGCCGAAGTTGACCTCGCCGAGCCGCCCGGAGGAGGTCCCCACGAACGCGGTGGCGACGACGCGGTCGCGGATCAGCTCCGGATACTGCGCGGCCAGCGCCATGACCGTCATCCCGCCCATGGAGTGCCCGACGAGCACGATCGGCCCCTCGGGCACGGCCGCGTCGAGGACGGCCTTGAGGTCCTGCCCGAGCTGGTCGATGGTGAGGGCGGTGTCGTCCCGGGTCTGCGCCACCCCGCGTCCCGAGCGGCCGTGGCTGCGCTGGTCCCAGTGCACGGTGCGGACGACACCGCGCAGCGCGGCCCGCTGGAAGTGCCAGGAGTCCTGGTTCAGGCAGTAGCCGTGGCTGAAGACGACGGTGACGGGCGCCGGGGTCTTACGGCCGAACAGCCGGCGGCGCCGGGGCGCGGAGCCGCCCTCCGGCTCGACGTCGTCGACCTCGTAGTACAGCTCGGTGCCGTCGTCGGCGTACGCCTTGCCGGGGGTGCCGCGCAGCGCGCCGTAGGGGCCGGCGGAGTCGAGTGCGAGCCGTGCCTTCGCCCGCATGCCGCGTCCCACGGTCATCCGCTCTATGGCGACACCGGCGGCCGCGCCGGCGGCGAGCACGCCTATCGCGGCGCCCGCGATGCCGGTGGCCCGGCGCCAGCCGGCCGAGTCCGCCGCGGCCGCGGCGGCCGACACGACGGACTCCACAGGGCTCTCGCTCACGTACCGCTCCTCTTCACCGGGCCGCTGCTGGTCACTCGTCGCCGGGTTGCCCGACCGGTCCCTCGTTCACATAGACGCGGGGAACGCGCGATGAGATGCGGGTCACGATCTCGTAGGCGATGGTGCCGGCGGCCTGCGCCCAGTCCTCGGCGGTCGGCTCGCCGCGGTCGCCCGGCCCGAACAGGACCGCCTCGGAGCCCGGCTCGGGCGTGTCGCCGCCGAGGTCGACGACGAACTGGTCCATCGCGATCCGCCCGGCGGCGGTACGCCACTTGCCGTCGACCAGCACCGGTCCGGCGCCGGAGGCGTGCCGCGGGATGCCGTCGCCGTAGCCGAGCGGGACGAGGCCGAGGGTGGTCTCGCCGGGGGTGACGTAGTGGTGGCCGTAGCTGACGCCGTGCCCGCCCGGCACCTCCTTCACCAGGGCCAGCGACGCGGTCACGGTCATCACCGGGCGCAGTCCGAAGTCGGCGGAGGTGCCGAGTTCGGGGCTGGGTGAGATGCCGTACATGGCGATACCGGGGCGGACCAGGTCGAAATGGGTCTCGGGGAGCGTGAGCACGGCCGGGGAGTTGGCGATGTGCCGCACCTCGGGGCGCACGCCCTGCGCCTCGGCGTACGCCGTCATCTCCCGGAAGCGGGTGAGCTGGGCGGCGATGGAGGGGTGGCCGGGCTCGTCGGCGCAGGCGAAGTGCGACCACAGTCCGGTGACGCGCAGGATGCCCTCGCGCTCGGCGGCCAGTGCGGCGCCGACCAGTTCGGGCCAGTCGGCGGGCTGGCAGCCGTTGCGGCCGAGGCCGGTGTCGGCCTTGAGCTGCACGCGCGCGGGGCGGGTGGCGGTGCGGGCGGCGTCGGTCAGTTCGCGCAGGGCCCACATGCCGCTGACCGAGATGTCGATGCCGGCCTCGACGGCCTCGCGCCAGGGCCCGCCGGGCGTCCACAGCCAGCACATCACGCGGACGTCCGCCGGGATCCCGGACTCCGGGGCGCGTACGGCGAGGGCCTCCTCGGGCGTGGCGGTACCGATCCAGGTGGCGCCCGCCGCGACGGCCGCGCGGGCGCACGGGATCGCACCGTGGCCGTACCCGTCGGCCTTGACCACGGCCATGAAGGCGGCGCCCGGGGCCTTCTCGCGCAGCGTGCGCACGTTGGCCCGCAGGGCGGCCAGATCGATCTCGGCGCGGGCCCGCAGTGTCGCGGTCCGCGAGGTCGCTGTCTCAGTCATCGCGCCCCCAGTGTCTCAGAGGGCCCGGACGGGCCCACGGCACCGTGCCCATGGGTACGCCACGCCCCGCTTTCCGGCAGCCGGCGTGCGCCCGCTTCCCCTCAGTCCGCGTGCCGTACGTCCCGCCAGGCGTCCGGGATCGCCGACGCCACGTCATGCGCCCCCACCGGTACGCCCCGCGCGGCGAACCGGCCCGCGAGTCCGTGCAGATACGCCCCCACGCTCCCCGCGTCCCGCGCGGAGAGCCCCGAGGCCAGCAGAGATCCGGTCAGCCCGGACAGCACATCCCCGCTCCCCGCCGTCGCCAGCCACGGTGTCCCCGTCGCGTTCACCCGGACCGCCGCCTCCCGCCCCGGGTCCGCGACCAGCGTGGTGGACCCCTTCAGCAGCACCGTCGCCCGGTAGCGCTCCGCCAGCTCGCGCACCGCGCCGAGCCGCGCCCCCTCGACCTCCTCACGGGCGACCCCGAGCAGCGCGGCGGCCTCCCCGGCGTGCGGCGTCATCAGCGTCGGCGCCGTACGCGCGCGTACCGCCTCGCGGTCGGCGAGCCGCAGCCCGTCGGCGTCGATCAGCACGGGTACGTCGCTCTCCACCACCTGCGCCACTGTCTCCGCGTCGTCCCCGGCCCCCGGCCCGACCACCCACGCCTGCACGCGTCCCGCCTTGGCGGGCCCCTGGTCGGAGACGAGCGTCTCGGGGAAGCGGGCGACGACCTCGTCCCCGGCGGGCCCCACGTACCGCACGGCCCCCGCGCCGCCCCGCAGCGCCCCCGACACCGCGAGCACGGCGGCGCCGGGGTAGCGCGCCGACCCGGCGGCGATGCCGACGACACCGCGCCGGTACTTGTCGCTCTCCGCGCCCGGCACCGGCAGCAGCCGGGCCACGTCCGCGTGCTGCAACGCCTCCAGTTCGGCCCGGTCGGGCAGCGTCAGCCCGATGTCCACGAGCCGCACGCTGCCCGCGTACTCCCGGGCCGGGTCGATCAGCAGCCCCGGCTTGTGCGTGCCGAAGGTGACGGTCAGATCCGCCCGCACGGCGGCCCCCCGCACCTCCCCGGTGTCCGCGTCGACCCCGCTCGGCAGGTCGACGGCGACGACGGCGGCCCGCGACCGCGCCGCCGCGTCCGCCAGCGGCACCGCCTCGGGCCGCAGGCCGCCCTTGCCGCCGATCCCGACGATGCCGTCCATGACCAGGTCGGCCCGCTCGATCAGCTCTTCGGCGCCCTCCGCGCCGGTGACGCGCCCCCCGGCCCGGCGCAGCGCCGCGAGTCCGCCGGCGTGCGCCCGTTCCGGACTGAGCAGCACGGCGGTGACCCCGGCGCCCCGCCGGGCGAGCCGCGCTCCGGCGTACAGGGCGTCACCCCCGTTGTCCCCGCTGCCGACGAGCAGCACGACCCGGCTGCCGTACACCCGCCCGAGCGCTTCGGCGCAGGCGGCGGCGAGTCCGGCGGCGGCCCGTTGCATGAGGGCGCCCTCCGGTAGCCGCGCCATGAGCTCCCGCTCGGCTGCCCTGACCGTCTCGACGCTGTACGCGGTACGCATGCACCCGAGTCTGCCCCGGAAACGGCGCGACGAGCACGGCCAACGCGCTGCCGCCGCAGGGCACTTATACGTGTGACGCGTCACCCCGCGGCTCATAAGCTGATCACTTCATCCGATCGACGACTCGAGAGGGCTCATGCCTCACACCAGCGCATCCCCCACGTCCGTCCCGCGTTCCCCCCGCCCCCGGCGTCTCGCCGCCGCGCTGGCCGGTGCCGCCGCCCTCGCCGCGCTGGCCACCATCACCGCGCCGTCCGCCTCGGCCGCCGTCGCACCGCCGAGCGGAACGTCGTGGGACCACGTGTGGTCCGGCACCGGCGTCAAGGTCTACGTCAAGGAGCACGGCGACATCGTCTCCGTGTGCGACACGGCCGCGAACGGCCACTCGGCGTGGGTGACGGTGGACGACGTCACCGCCAACCGCTCCGGCTACAAGCTCACCGCGAGCGGCGGCAAGGGCACATGTGCCTCGCACTCGGCCGCTGAGGGCATCCGGTACGACATGGACGAGTACGACCGCTTCGGCCTCAACTACGAGGGCGCGGGCGGGCGCGGCTCCTACTACGTGAGCTTCGTCAACGACCACTGACGGCCGAGGGGGCGGCCTGCGCGGGCCGCCCCCTTCCTGCTTCAGCCCTCCGCGATCACCACGGCGGAGGCGACTCCCGCGTCATGACTGAGCGACACGTGCCAGGTCCGCACGCCCAGTTCGGCGGCCCGGTCCGCGACCGTCCCCGTCACCCGCAGCCACGGCCGACCGCTGTCCTCGACGCAGACCTCGGCGTCGGTCCAGTGCAGTCCGGGCGGCGCCCCGAGCGCCTTGGCCAGCGCCTCCTTGGCGGCGAAGCGCGCGGCGAGCGAGGCGACACCGCGCCGCTCCCCGCTCGGCAGCAGCAACTCGTCCTCCACGAACAGCCGCTGGGCCAGCCCGGGCGTGCGCTCCAGCGACGCCGCGAACCGCTCGATCTCGGCCACGTCGATACCGACCCCGATGATGCTCATGCGGTGCACCCTACGGCGGCGGACGGCTGTTGACCTGCGTCGGTCTGGACGACCGTCACTCCACCGTCACCGACTTCGCCAGGTTGCGCGGCTGGTCCACCTCGTTGCCGCGCGCGGTGGCGAGTTCGCAGGCGAAGACCTGCAGCGGAACCGTCGCGACCAGCGGCTGGAGCAGCGTGGGGGTGGCCGGGATGCGGATGAGGTGGTCGGCGTACGGGACGACCGCCTCGTCGCCCTCCTCGGCGATCACGATGGTGCGGGCACCCCGCGCCCGGATCTCCTGGATGTTGGAGACGATCTTGTCGTGGAGGACCGACCGCCCGCGCGGGGAGGGGACGACCACGACCACGGGCAGGTCCTCCTCGATCAGCGCGATCGGCCCGTGCTTCAGCTCGCCCGCCGCGAAGCCCTCGGCGTGCATGTACGCCAGTTCCTTCAGCTTCAGCGCGCCTTCCAGCGCGACCGGGTAGCCCACGTGCCGGCCGAGGAACAGCACGGTGTTCTTGGCCGCCAGCGAGCGCGCCAGCTCCCGTACCGGCTCCATCGTCTCCAGGACCCGCTCGACCGCGCCGGGCATCTGCGTGAGGTCACGGATGACCGCGCGGATCTCGTCACCCCACTTCGTACCCCGGACCTGGCCCAGGTACAGCGCGACCAGGTAGCACGCGACGAGCTGCGTCAGGAACGCCTTGGTGGACGCGACCGCGACCTCCGGCCCCGCGTGCGTGTACAGCACCGCGTCCGACTCGCGCGGGATCGTGGAGCCGTTGGTGTTGCAGATGGCGAGCACCTTGGAGCCCTGCTCGCGGGCGTGCCGCAGCGCCATCAGGGTGTCCATCGTCTCGCCGGACTGGGAGATGGCGATCACCAGGGTCTGGGCGTCCAGGATCGGGTCCCGGTAACGGAACTCGCTCGCCAGCTCCACCTCGCAGGGGATCCGCGTCCAGTGCTCGATGGCGTACTTGGCGATCAGGCCGGAGTGGAAGGCCGTACCGCAGGCGATGATGACGACCTTGTCGACCTCGCGCAGTTCGGACGGCGTGATGCGGACCTCGTCCAGGGTCAGGGAGCCGGAGGCGTCGATACGGCCCAGCAGCGTGTCGGCGACGGCCTTCGGCTGCTCGGCGATCTCCTTGAGCATGAAGTAGTCGTAGCCGCCCTTCTCGGCGGCGGAGGCGTCCCAGTCGACGTGGTAGGAGCGGACCTCGGCGGGGGTGCCGTCGAAGCCGGTGACGTGCACGCCGTCCCGGCGCAGCTCGACGACCTGGTCCTGACCGAGTTCGATCGCGGAGCGGGTGTGCGCGATGAACGCGGCGACGTCGGAGGCGAGGAACGCCTCGCCCTCGCCGACGCCCACCACCAGCGGGGAGTTGCGCCGTGCGCCGACGACGACGTCCGGCTCGTCCGCGTGCACGGCGACCAGCGTGAACGCGCCCTCCAGCCGCCGGCACACCAGCCGCATCGCCTCCGCGAGGTCGGCGCAGGAGGAGAACTCCTCGGCGAGCAGGTGCGCGACGACCTCGGTGTCGGTCTCCGAGGCCAGGTCGTGCCCGCGCTCGGCGAGCTCGGCCCGCAGCACCGCGAAGTTCTCGATGATGCCGTTGTGGACGACGGCGACACGGCCCGCGTTGTCGAGGTGCGGGTGGGCGTTGGCGTCGGTCGGGCCGCCGTGCGTGGCCCAGCGGGTGTGTCCGATACCGGTCGTGCCGGCCGGGAGCGGCCGGTCGACCAGCTCCTTCTCGAGGTTGACGAGCTTGCCGGCCTTCTTGGCGGCGGCCAGCCCGCCGTCCGCGAGCACGGCGACGCCCGCCGAGTCGTACCCGCGGTACTCCAGCCGCTTGAGCCCGGCCATGACCACATCGAGCGCCGACTGCGCCCCCACGTATCCCACGATTCCGCACATGGCACCGCAGCCTACGATCCGGAGCGGGCGCGAACCCCCCGCTGTGTGCCCGAATTCGGAAATTCCCACGGGGATACGAACGCCCCGTGGGCGGTTCAGCGGCGCGGAGCCGGTGCCTCGAGTCCGAAGCTCGCCGACTTCAGCCAGCGCCGCATGCGGGTGGCGAGGGGGCGTTCGACGAAGCGGTGGGCCAGGTAGGACAGCAGCACCAGGGCGCTGACGGTGACGCCGACCAGCGTCCAGGGGGCGACCCGGCCGGCGAAGTGGTGGACGACGGTCATGCCGATGACGTCGTGCAGCAGGTACAGCGGGAAGGTCATCGTCCCGGCGACGGTCAGCCAGCGCCAGCGGATCCGGCTGGTCCAGCCGAGCGCGATCGCCGCGATCAGCGCGAAGAACACCGTGACCGCGAGGATCAGCGAGCCGCGCCACGGCGACCAGACGTCCCAGTTGTTGCGGCCGCCGTCGGGGGCCAGCAGGAAGTGCAGGGCGAGCAGCCAGGACATCACGACGATGCCCCACAGCAGCGGCGTCGACCGGAAGCGGTGCATCAGGTAGAACGCCATGCCCGCGATGAAGTACGGCGCGGACGGCGGGTTGACCAGCAGGGTGAGCAGCGGGACGTGTGCGGAGGGCGCCAGTACCACGCCGACGGTCCACAGTCCGCAGAAGACGACGACCCGCTGGTAGGTCAGGCCCTTCCACACCACGACCGCGAAGGTGAGGTAGAAGCACAGCTCGGGCCAGAGGGTCCAGTAGACCGAGTCGAGGTCCTTCACGCCGAGCGGCTGCTGGAGCATGGTGAGGTTGGCGAAGACGACCCGTGGGTTCGGGTGTCCGAACGGCGTGTCGAAGAGGAAGATGACGGCCGCCGCCACGACGACCGAGATCCAGTACATCGGGTACAGCCGGGTCACCCGCGAGATGAAGAAGTCACGCGGGCTGCGGCCCCAGGCGCTCATGCAGATGACGAAGCCGCTGATCAGGAAGAACAGGTCGACGCCGAGGCGGCCGTAGGCGAAGTAGGCGTGCGCCTCGGGGAACAGGTCCTGGTAGGGGCGGCCCCAGATGTGCTTCACGGTCGACGGCTTCTGGCCGACGAAGTGGAACAGCACGACCGCCAGGGCCGCGACGAAACGCAGGCCGTCGAGCGCGGCCAGCCGCTGGCCTCGCGGGCGCGCCTCCGCCGCGGGTGCTCCCGGGGGCGAGGGCACGGCGGGTGCGGTCGGCCCGTTCTCTCCTCTTTGGCCCGTGGGCGCTTCGAGGAGTCGCGTGCTGTCCGCCTGGCTCATCCGTTCACCGTTTCGTTGTCGCTGTCTGTTCCCTGTGCCTCCCCCATGGCAGCGTTCCATCCCGCACGGTACGGGTGACGGTCCGGGCCCTCGCGTCCGGGGACCCCACACAGCACCGGCACGCGGCGGTCACGCAGTGGTCACGGGATTCCCATCGGGCGTCGACGGCCCGGTGGGAACGCCCGCGACGGCTCAGCCGAGCTTGGCGAGCTGCGCCTGAAGCAGCTCGGGCGGGAAGGGGTAGTCCTTGCCGGTGGCGGCCGCACCGAAGTTGACGGCGTTGAAGTACGCGACGGTGGCGCCCTTGCGGACGACGACCGCCTTCACCGGCACCTGGTCGCCGTCCGCCTCCATCATCGACGTCAGCGCCAGCGCCTCGTCGCCGCCCTGCGGCGCGGGGGTGCTGATGACCTTGGCGTACGGCGTCTTGTCGCTGCCCGCGGTCCAGGAGTACCCACCGGCACACGCCGCCACGGCGCTCTTCAGATCGGCGAAGGCCTTCTCGGCGCCCCCGTCCGCGTAGGACGCCAGCGTCACGAAGGCGTTCGTACGGTCCAGGGCAGCGGTGAGCTTCTCCTCCGGCGCCGCTCCGGCGGCCGGCTTCTTCTGGTCGGCGAGCCAGTGCCGCTTGACGTGGGCCGCGGGGGCACCGACGTAGGTGCCGGCCTGGACGTCGGCGAGCGGCGCGCAGGCGGGCTTGTCGGTCTTGATCTCGCCCTGGGCGATCTCGTCCTTGGCCGCCACCTCGGAGACCTTGCCGCTCTTGACGTCCGCCTGGGCGACCACGACCTTCTCCAGCTCGGCGGCGGTCAGCGGCTTCGCCGCAGCCGGCGCGGCGGAGGCCGTCTTGTCGGCCTGCGCGGTCTTGCCGTCGTCGGCCTTGTCGTCGCTGCCCGACCCGCAGGCGGACACGAGGAGCGCGAGCGCGGCGACCGAGGCGGCGAGACCGGCCCGGCGAACGGTGGTGAGACTCACGAAAACTGCTCTCTCTTCTTCACAACCCGGCGTTTTACGTGGACATTACACACAGCAGACCCACAGATGATCTCCAGAACACCCATTCGCGACCCGACCGTGACCCCCACGTGATCACCACCCGCGCGACTCTCGCGCAGCGCCCATGGAGGCTTCCGGCCATTTCCCGGCCGCGCCGCACGCATCGACGACCACACATCACACACACCGCGCACGCGTCCCATGCGCAGGAAAACCCCCTACTCTCTGGGAAAAGCCCACCCGCCGAAACCTTCCGAAGGCAGGGCACCCCCACCATGGCAAGACGGCCTGAGCGGTACAGCATTCTCTACGAGGGCGACTTCGGGCTCAGCGCGCTCGCCGGGGAACTGTCCACGACGGATCACTCCCCCGACGAGACAGTGTCACTGCACCTCGCGGGCGAGATCGCCGCTCTCGCTGAGGGCGAGGGCGCCGTCGAGCTGGGCGTCGACGTGCGCTGTCTCCTGGACTCGCCGTTGGCGGACGACGACGTCCGCACCGTCTGGCTCGCTGCCACCCAGGGGCGTTTTGATCCGGCTCAGTGCGAGTCGGGCGTACGCGGCTGGCTGCGCCGGCTCGCCGAGCACCTGCCGGAGCCCGAATCCGAGCGGGCCGCCGACCAGGGGTGGAGCGTCCGGCCGACCATCGACGAGGAGGAACTCCGTACGGCCGTCGCCACGGAAATCCGCACATCGGCGGGCGCACTCGGCCGACGCGTCGCCGACAGCGGCCACGTCGCACCGCCGTCCGGCGCGCTCGCCGAGTCGCTGGAGGCCGTCGTTCGGCAAGGCGACGGCGACCTCGGACTCCGGTTCCTGCTAGGGATGTTGAAGGCGTACGACGTACCGGTCGGCAAGGACCAGTACGACCGTCTCATGGCGTTGGGCACCGCGCTCGGCTTTCCCGGACCGCTGGTGTACGACGGTCTCAACGTGCTGTGGCCACCCATCGACCCGGCACGCCGTGACGCCTCCGGCGACTTCGGGTTCTCGGCCCTCACCTGGTGGTTCGAGGGAGCCTGGCAGGAGGACACCGCACGAGAACGCGTGCGGCGGGCCGCGGCCGCCGACGACAGCGCCCAGACCCCTGGATCGGCAGCGGCACTGCTGCTCACGGACACGCAGCGCCTGCTCGGCTCCTCGCTGCCCAGCCGGACGATCGAGACGCTGTGGCTGTCCGCAACGGCCCGGGGCTACAACATCGACCGGATCGGAACCGACGCGCGGGACTGGCTCCGGCTGATCGGGAGCCTGTGCGAGGAACGCCTGAAGGAGGCATCCCCCTGCTACCGCCATACCGCCCCGCCTACCCGGACCGGCCCGCGCGAGGCGGTGCTGGGGCTGGTACGGGAGACGGCACCACTGCTGAGGGATGTCTCCATCAGCCCGCACTGGGAACCGATTCCCGGCCCCGCCGCACTGGCCGCCGTCGAGGAGGTCGCCGCCCATGTGGACGCCGACCTCGGCTTCCGGATGCTGCTGCGTTTGCTCCGCGTGGTCTCCCCGTCTCTCACCGAGGAGCAGTACGGTCGCTTCCACGAGCTCGGGAGACGGTTCGGGTACGGCGATGCCCACGTCACCGAGGTGCTGGACCTGTGATCTTCCCTGAAAGCGTCCCGGCGTGACGCACCCCACCCCCCGTCCCGTTCAAACAGCGTTAACAATGGACTGTGATCTCTCCGGTCTCCTCGATGCCCCGGAGCGCCCACCGGAACCGTCCGGAGGCGACTCCCTACGTCGATCTCACCCGTGCCGAGTGGAGCGCGCTGCGCGACAAGACTCCGCTGCCGCTGAGCGCGGAGGAGGTCGAACGGCTGCGCGGACTCGGTGACGTCATCGACCTCGACGAGGTGCGGGACATCTACCTCCCGCTGTCCCGGCTGCTCAATCTCTACGTCGGCGCCACCGACGGCCTCCGAGGGGCCCTGAACACCTTCCTCGGCGAGCAGGGCTCCCAGTCCGGCACCCCCTTCGTCATAGGCGTCGCCGGCTCGGTCGCCGTGGGGAAGTCCACCGTCGCCCGTCTCCTCCAGGCGCTGCTCTCGCGCTGGCCCGAGCACCCCCGCGTCGAGCTGGTCACCACGGACGGGTTCCTGCTGCCCACCAAGGAGCTCCAGGCGCGCGGCCTGATGTCGCGCAAGGGCTTCCCCGAGTCGTACGACCGCCGCGCCCTGACCCGGTTCGTCGCCGACATCAAGGCAGGAAAGGGCGAGGTCACCGCGCCCGTCTACTCCCACCTGATCTACGACATCGTCCCCGGCGAGAAGCTCGTCGTGCGCCGCCCCGACATCCTGATCGTCGAGGGCCTCAACGTCCTGCAGCCCGCCCTGCCCGGCAACGACGGCCGCACCCGGGTCGGCCTCGCCGACTACTTCGACTTCAGCGTGTACGTCGACGCGCGCGTCGAGGACATCGAGCGCTGGTACCTCAGCCGCTTCCGGAAGCTGCGCGAGACGGCCTTCCAGGACCCGTCGTCGTACTTCCGTAAGTACACGCAGGTGTCCGAGGACGAGGCCCTCGACTACGCCCGCACGATGTGGCGGACGATCAACAAGCCCAACCTGGTCGAGAACATCGCCCCCACCCGCGGTCGCGCCACCCTCGTCGTCCGCAAGGGCCCGGACCACAAGGTCCAGCGCCTGAGCCTGCGCAAGCTGTAGCGGCACCCGAGGCGCCTGTTAGAAAGAGCGCATGCTGCATCTGCGCCTGATCACCCCGTCCGGCACGACGGACGACGTGGTCCGCCTGATCGAGAAGACCGTCGGCACCGCCCACCTCGTGGTGCTGCCGGGCGCCGCGCGCGACCCGGCCGGGGACGTGGTGCTGTGCGACGTCGCCCGGGAGGCCGGCGACGAGCTGCTGTCGGGACTCCAGGACCTCGGTCTGGACCGCACCGGTTCCATCGCCGTCGAGAACATCGACCTGTCGCTGTCCCGCCGCGCCGACCAGGCGGAGGACGACGCACCGGGCGAGGGCGCGGACGCGGTGCTGTGGGAGCACCTCACCGAGGCCACTCACGAGGAGTCGACCCTCTCGGTCACCTACGTCGCGTTCATCACGCTGGCCACGATGATCGCGGCCTGCGGTGTGGTGCTGGACAACGCGATCCTGATCGTCGGCGCGATGGCGGTCGGCCCCGAGTTCGGGCCGCTGGCCGGCATCTGCACGGCGATCGTGCAGCGCGCGCCGCGCCTCGCCCTGCGGTCCCTGATCGCGCTGCTGGTCGGCTTCGCGGCGGCCATGGCGGTGACCGCCGGCTTCAGCCTCTTCATGGACGCCGTCGGCCTGTTCACCAAGGGCCGCTTGGAGGCGGAGCGGCCCAACACCGGCTTCATCTACGCGCCGGACTGGTTCTCGTTCGTCGTCGCGGTCCTCGCCGGCTGCGCCGGCACTCTGTCCCTGACCTCGTCCAAGTCGGGCGCCCTGGTCGGTGTCGCCATCTCCGTCACCACGGTCCCGGCCGCCGCGAACGCGGCCGTCGCCCTGATCTACGGCGACACCCACCAGACGCTCCGCTCGAGCCAGCAACTCCTGCTGAACCTCTTGGGCATCGTCCTGGCGGGCACGCTCACCCTGCTGGCCCAGAAGTACTTCTGGACCAGGCAGAGGCAACTGGCGAAGGTACGGCCGGGCAGCCGGACCTGAAGGAGCGCGGGGCTCTGCCTAGCCCAGGACCGACTTCACGACGTCCGCCAGCCGCCCGGCGACCGACCGAGCCTGCTCGATGTCCGCCGCCTCGACCATGACCCGGACCAGCGGCTCGGTCCCGGAGGGCCGCAGCAGCACCCGCCCGGTCTCCCCGAGCTCCCGCTCCGCGTCGGAGACGGCCGCGGCCAGATCGGCCGAGCTCCCCACCCGGGACCGGTCGACGTCGCGCACGTTGATCAGGACCTGCGGCAGCCGGGACATCACGGAGGCCAGCTCCCGGAGGGACCGCCCCGTCTCGGCGACCCGGGCAGCCAGCAGGAGGCCCGTCAGGGTCCCGTCACCCGTCGTCGCGTGGTCGAGGATGATCACGTGCCCGGACTGCTCGCCACCGAGCGCGTACCCGTGCTCCTTCATCTCCTCCAGCACATAGCGGTCGCCGACCGCGGTCTGGACGAGCTTCAGCCCCTCCTGCTCCAGAGCCAGCTTGAAGCCGAGGTTGGACATCACGGTGGCCACGACGGTGTCGGAGCGCAGCGCGGACCGCTCCCGCATGGCGAGGGCCAGCACGGCGAGGATCTGGTCGCCGTCGATCTCCTCACCGGTGTGGTCGACGGCGAGGCAGCGGTCGGCATCGCCGTCGTGGGCGATGCCGAAGTGGGCGCCGTGCTCGAGCACCGCGGCCTTGAGCAGGTCGAGGTGGGTGGAGCCGCAGCCGTCGTTGATGTTGAGCCCGTCCGGCTCGGCACCGATCGTGACGACCTCCGCACCGGCGCGGGTGAACGCCTCGGGCGACACACGCGCGGCAGCGCCGTGCGCCTCGTCGAGGACGATCTTCAGCCCGTCGAGCCGGTTCGGCAGCACGCCGACCAGGTGCTCGACGTACCGGTCGGAGCCCTCCTCGTAGTCGCGCACCCGGCCCACGCCGGCGCCGGTCGGGCGGTCCCACGGCTCGCCGTGGCGGTGGGAGTCGTACACCGCCTCGATCCGGTCCTCGAGCTCGTCGGCGAGTTTGTGGCCGCCGCGGGCGAAGAACTTGATGCCGTTGTCGGGCATGGCGTTGTGGCTCGCGGAGAGCATCACGCCGAGGTCGGCGCCGAGCGCGCCGGTGAGGAACGCGACGGCCGGGGTCGGCAGGACACCGACGCGCAGCACGTCGACGCCGGCGCTGGCGAGGCCCGCGACGACGGCCGCCTCCAGGAACTCCCCGGACGCGCGCGGGTCACGGCCGACCACCGCGGTCGGCCGGTGCCCCTCGAAGGTGCCCGCCTCGGCGAGTACGTGCGCCGCCGCGACGGACAGACCGAGTGCCATCTCGGCGGTCAGATCCGCGTTGGCGACACCGCGCACACCGTCCGTGCCGAAGAGTCGTCCCACGTGTCCTCCTGAGGAAGCGTCAGTTACGAAGAGCGGCGCGCCGGTGCGGCCCATGCGCGTGCCGACGTTCGTGTCCCGGGACTGCGCCGCCCGGGCACGCAATCGCACAAGCTGCTGAATGTCTTGTGCCGTTATACGCCCGAAGGCTGTGATAAACGAACGCCCCGGCGGCACACTGGCGTGCCGCCGGGGCGTTCGGAGTACGCGGGGGGCAACCGAAACGGAAGCCCGGATACGTACGAGCAGGCAGCGAAGCTTAGCGCTTGCTGTACTGCGGGGCCTTGCGGGCCTTCTTCAGACCGGCCTTCTTCCGCTCGACCGCGCGGTCGTCGCGGCGCAGGAAGCCGGCCTTCTTCAGCGGGCCACGGTTGTTGTCGACGTCGGCCTCGTTCAGGGCACGGGCGACACCGAGGCGCAGGGCACCGGCCTGACCGGAGACACCGCCACCCGCGATGCGGGCGATGACGTCGTAACGGCCCTCGAGCTCGAGCACCTTGAAGGGCTCGTTGACTTCCTGCTGGTGCACCTTGTTCGGGAAGTAGTCCTCGAGGGTGCGACCGTTGATCTTCCACTTGCCGGTGCCCGGAACGATCCGGACACGGGCGATGGCGTTCTTGCGACGGCCCAGGCCGGCGGCCGGCTGGGGCTCGCCGAAGCGGGAAGCCAGCGACTCGGAGGTGTACTCGCCCTCGACGGGGACCTCGGACTCGGTGGTGTAGCTCTCGATGTCGATCTCTTCGATCGGCTGCTCGGCAGTGGTCTCGGCCACGATTCTCCTCAGATTCTCTTCAGTCTTAGGGGGTGGCCGGACTTACTGCGCGACCTGGGTGATCTCGAACGGCACCGGCTGCTGGGCAGCGTGCGGGTGCTGGTCACCCTTGTAGACCTTCAGCTTCGAGAGCATCTGACGGCCCAGGGAGTTCTTGGGGAGCATGCCCTTGACGGCCTTCTCGATGGCCTTCTCGGGGTTCTTGTCGAGCAGCTCGTCGTAGCGGACGGAGCGCAGACCACCCGGGTAGCCGGAGTGGCGGTACGCCATCTTCTGGGTCCGCTTGTTGCCGGACAGGTGCACCTTGTCGGCGTTGATGATGATGACGAAGTCACCAGCGTCGACGTGCGGCGCGTAGATCGGCTTGTGCTTGCCCCGGAGAAGGGTGGCTGCGGTGGTGGCGAGACGGCCCAGGACAACGTCCTGAGCGTCGATGACGTGCCACTGGCGCGTCACATCGCCGGGCTTGGGGCTGTACGTACGCACGGTTCGTAGCCTTCGCTTCGAGTGAATGGTCCTAGACAAGGTCACCGAAACGATCACGACAGCCTTGACCCACGGCGGCGACGCATACCGCGTACGTGGGGTCGCTGGTCATCGGCCCGGTGGACCGGTGTAAGGGCCCGTCCCGTGAGAATGAGCAAGCCAATACACAACGAACAAGCAGAATACCGGGGCCGACGGGGTGGGTCAAAACGACCCCGCTCAGACCCCCTGCGGCCACCGCCGCCCCATCCTCCCCACTGCACGGGCCATGACACACGGGCACCCCGTCTAAGATGCGCCCCATGAGCTATGGGCAGGGGGGACCCCAGCAGCCCCAGTGGGATCCCTGGAAACCGAACTCCCAGCAGCCGTGGAGCGACGGCGGTGACGGCGAGACCCCGGACTGGGCGGCACTGGCCGAGGCGTCCGAGGCGCGCGCCAAGCGGCGCCGGATGCTGTTCATCGGCGGCGGCGCACTCGCCACCCTCGCGGTCGGAGCCGCCGTCGCCCTGGCCGTGACCTCGGCGAACGGCAGCAACGAGGCGGGCGGCGACCCCAGCTCGCTGCCGCCCACGGCGTCCATCCCGGGCGGCACGGCGACGGCACCGTCGTTCGCGCCGACGAGCGCCCCGCCCCCGCTGGACCCGAAGGAATTCGTCTCCGACAAGAAGAAGGACACCGCGCCCCTCGGCCCGGACATCCTCTTCCCCGGCTCGCAGCTCACTATGGGCTCGACCGTGTACCAGAAGGGTCCCACCGCCGACACCAAGGACTGCGCCACGGCGTCCAAGGGCACGCTGCCCAAGGCCCTCGCCGCGAACGGCTGCACCCGTGTGCTGCGTGTCACCTACACCGAGGGCGGCATCGCGGTCACGGTCGGTGTCGCCGTCTTCGACACCGAGGCGCAGGCCCTCGCGACCCGCAAGGGCAGCTCCCCGAAGACGGGCATGGTGCAGCCGCTGACCGGCAAGGGCGTCAAGCCGTTCTGCGACGGCGCGGTCTGCCGCTCCACCACGAACTCCTACGGCCGCTACGCCTACTTCACCCTCACCGGCTTCACCAGCGGCAAGAACGTCACCACCAAGGACACCAAGGCCTTCAGCGCCGGTGACGACCTCGCCCTGTTCGCCTTCAACCAGATCAAGCGGCGCGGCGAGGCCCAGGCGTCGGCGGCGGCGAACGGCTGACCCGGCGGACGCGTCGGGCAGGTTAACTTCTCCCGACAGCTCCTCCACAGGCGTTTCCCGCCCCCGGCACGCGTGCCAGCATCGGGGATCATGTCCGAAGCGATCCTGCTCGTGGGGGGTCAGGGCACCCGGCTGCGCCCCCTGACCAGCCACATCCCCAAGCCGCTGCTGCCCGTCGCCGGGGTGCCGTTCCTCACCCACCAGCTGGCGCGGGCCGCCGCCGCGGGTGTCACCCGCGTCATCCTCGCCACCTCCTACCTCGCGGAGCTCTTCGAGGCGGAGTACGGCAACGGCGCGCGGCTCGGCCTGGAGCTGGAGTACGTCACCGAGGAGAGCGCCCTCGGCACCGGCGGCGCCATCCGCAACGCGGCCCGGCGTCTGCGCAGCGCGCCCAGCGACCCGGTGCTCGTCCTCAACGGCGACATCCTCTCCGGCGTCGACATCGCCGCCCTGCGCGCCCACCACCGCCTCACCGGCGCGGACGTCACCCTGCAGCTGAAACGGGTCGGCGACCCGCGCGCCTTCGGCCTGGTCCCGACCGACGAGGGCGGCCGCGTCACCGCGTTCCTGGAGAAGCCGCAGACCCCGGAAGAGATCATCACCGACCAGATCAACGCCGGCTGCTACGTCTTCACCCGCTCGGTCATCGACCGCATCCCGCCGGACCGGGTCGTCTCCGTGGAACGCGAGACGTTCCCCGAACTGCTCGCGACCGACGCCCAGGTGCGCGGTGTGGTGGACGACACCTACTGGCTCGACCTCGGCACCCCCGCCGCCTTCGTCCAGGGCTCGGCCGACCTGGTGCGCGGCCGCGTCACCTCCCCCGCGCTGCCCGGCCCGCCCGGCGACGCGCTGGTCCTGCCGGGCGCCCGCGTCCATCCCGCCGCGGTGCTCAGCGGCGGCACGGTCGTCTCCCCCGGCGCGGTGATCGAGGAGGGCGCGGTGGTCGAGGGCAGCGTGGTGATGACCGGCGCCCACATCGCCCCCGGCGCCACCGTCCACGCCTCGGCCGTCGGCCGCCACGCCCAGGTCGGTCCCGGCACGTCACTGGAGGCGACGGTCGTCGGCGACGGCGCCCACGTCGAAGAGGGCAACGAACTCCCCCCGGGGGTGCGCATCGCCTGCGGCGCGCGCATGGCGCCGTACAGCGTGCGCCTGTCTGCGGCCCCGACGCCCTGCGCGACGGAACACACGGCGGTACGACCCACCTCGGGGGCGCGGGGAACCGCGCGACCGGCCACGACGGCGTAGCACCGGGGGACGACAGGACCCGGCACCGCCTAGCAGCAGCCGCCCCCCAGGGGCAGGCTGCGCTTGTTACGGGCCTCACGACTCCGCGCGGCCAGCAGCTCGTCGGCCGGATACCCGACCTCCTCGAGCGTCAGCCCGTGCGGCCGCACCACGTGCACCGCCGAGTCCCGCACCCCCGCGGCCAGCACCTTCGCCGGCCACTCGGGCCCCCGGTGCCCGTCGCCCACAAACAGCAGCGCCCCGATCAGCGACCGCACCATGTTGTGGCAGAAGGCGTCGGCCCGCACGGTCGCGGTGACGATCCCGTCCGCGCCCCGCGAAAGGCTCAGCTCCTGCAAGGTACGGATGGTGGTCGCCCCCTCCCGCTTCTTGCAGTACGCCGCGAAGTCGTGCTCCCCCAGCAGTCCCCGCGCGGCCTCGTTCATGGCGTCGACGTCGAGCGGCCAGTCGTGCCACAGCACGTGGTTGCGCAGCAGCGGGTCGACGCCACCGGGGTTGTCGGTGACCCGGTAGGCATAGCGCCGCCAGATCGCGGAGAAGCGGGCGTTGAATCCACTGGGCGCCGGCCGCAGCGCCCACACCCGCACGTCCTTCGGCAGCCGCCCGGCGAGCCGCTTCAGCAGCTTCTCGTGGTGCTCGCGCCAGACGTCTTCCGGCAGATCCACATGGGCCACCTGCCCGCGCGCGTGCACACCGGCGTCGGTGCGGCCGGCGACGGTCAGCTCGTACGTCTCCCGGGACCGGGTGACGGTCCGCAGCGCGTCCTCGATCTCCCCCTGCACGGTCCGCCGGCCGCCCGCCTGCTTGGCCCAACCGGAGAAGTCGGTGCCGTCGTAGGACAGGTCGAGACGGACACGGACGTAACCGGGCGCTGCTTCATCACTCACGTACAGATCCTCTCAGAACACGGAAAGCGGGCCCGCTCCTCAAAAAGGAGCGGGCCCGCAAACGCCCTGAAGGCAGAACGCTTACGCGCCCTTGGACTCCTCGGCCGGAGCCTCGGTGGCCTCGGTCGACTCGGCCTTGGCCTCGTCGGCCTCCTTGACGGCACGCTTGGTCGCCGCCTCGGCCTCGCCCACGGCGTTCTGCTGCACCGTCAGCGCCTCGACCAGCTCGATGACAGCCATGGGCGCGTTGTCGCCACGGCGGTTACCGATCTTGGTGATGCGGGTGTAGCCACCCGGACGGTTCTCGTAGCGCGGGCCGATCTCGGTGAAGAGCGTGTGGACGACGCTCTTGTCCGTGATCACCTGGAGCACCTGACGGCGGTTGTGAAGGTCGCCCTTCTTCGCCTTGGTGACCAGACGCTCGGCGTACGGACGCAGCTTGCGCGCCTTCGCCTCGGTGGTGGTGATGCGACCGTGCTCGAAGAGGCTCTTCGCGAGGTTCGCGAGGAGCAGCTTCTCGTGCGCGGCGCTGCCGCCCAGACGGGCACCCTTGGTGGGCTTCGGCATGATCAATCTCCTGTGTGTCTGCCCCGGCCGTATCAGGTACCGGAGTCAGTATCCGAGCAGGCGGTCGCCTGTCGGAGATCCGGACGACAGCCCCGAAGGGGCATGTCGTCCGGAAGGGGCGCGGGGAACTGCGCGATCAAGCACAGCGCACCCGCACCCGAGTACGGACCGTGAGTCCCGAGCTCTTAGTACTGCTCGGTCTCGACGAACCCGGCGTCCGCGTCGTCGTCCGCGCCGAAGGCGTCCGCGGCCGCGGTCGGGTCGAATCCGGGCGGGCTGTCCTTCAGGGCCAGGCCCATGCCGGCCAGCTTCGCCTTGACCTCGTCGATGGACTTCGCACCGAAGTTGCGGATGTCCAGCAGGTCGGCCTCGGAACGGGCGACGAGCTCACCCACGGAGTGGATGCCCTCACGCTTGAGGCAGTTGTACGACCGAACGGTGAGCTCGAGCTCCTCGATCGGCAGCGCCAGGTCGGCGGCGAGCGCGGCGTCCGTCGGGGACGGACCCATGTCGATGCCCTCGGCGTCGATGTTCAGCTCGCGAGCGAGACCGAACAGCTCGACCAGAGTCTTACCGGCGGAGGCCATGGCGTCACGGGGACGCATCGCCTGCTTGGTCTCGACGTCGACGATCAGCTTGTCGAAGTCGGTGCGCTGCTCGACACGCGTGGCCTCGACCTTGTACGTGACCTTCAGCACCGGCGAGTAGATGGAGTCGACCGGGATACGGCCGATCTCCTGGCCCGCCTGCTTGTTCTGCACGGCGGAGACGTAGCCGCGACCGCGCTCGACGGTCAGCTCCATCTCCAGCTTGCCCTTGCCGTTGAGCGTGGCGAGGACGAGGTCGGGGTTGTGCACCTCGACACCGGCCGGGGGCGCGATGTCGGCGGCGGTGACCAGACCCGGGCCCTGCTTGCGCAGGTACATCACGACCGGCTCGTCGTGCTCCGAGGAGACGACCAGCTGCTTGATGTTGAGGATCAGGTCGGTGACGTCCTCCTTGACACCCGGCACGGTGGTGAACTCGTGCAGGACGCCGTCGATCCGGATCGAGGTGACGGCGGCACCCGGGATCGAGGAGAGGAGCGTGCGGCGGAGGGAGTTGCCGAGGGTGTAGCCGAAGCCCGGCTCCAGCGGCTCGATCACGAACCGGGAGCGGAACTCGTCGACGACCTCTTCGGTCAACGAGGGACGCTGAGCGATCAGCATGTGTGGATCAGATCCTTCTTTCGTGGACGCCCGCTATTTGACGCCCGACGGAAACCGCGCCCGGTGAAAAGCGCGGGTACTGCAAGGGTACGGGCGGCACGACCCGACAGCGCCGTACCGCCCGAGAAGCCCGGAGAAAGCGAGGTCAGACGCGACGACGCTTCGGCGGACGGCAGCCGTTGTGCGGGGTCGGGGTGACGTCCTGGATGGAGCCGACCTCGAGGCCCGTGGCCTGCAGGGAGCGGATCGCGGTCTCACGACCGGAACCCGGGCCCTTCACGAACACGTCGACCTTGCGCATGCCGTGCTCCTGAGCGCGGCGGGCAGCCGACTCGGCAGCCATCTGCGCGGCGAACGGCGTGGACTTCCGGGAGCCCTTGAAGCCGACGTGGCCGGCGGAGGCCCAGGAGATCACGTTGCCGGACGGGTCCGTGATGGAGACGATCGTGTTGTTGAACGTGCTCTTGATGTGCGCGTGGCCGTGAGCGACGTTCTTCTTTTCCTTGCGGCGCACCTTCTTGGCAGCGCCCTGACGACCCTTGGGGGGCATCTACTAACTCCTACGGGAGGTGGTCGGTCCTACAGCGAAGACCGTGGACAGAGGTCCGCTGCGGACTACTTCTTGCCCGGCTTCTTCTTGCCGGCGATGGCGCGACGCGGGCCCTTGCGGGTACGAGCGTTGGTGCTGGTGCGCTGACCGCGGACGGGCAGACCGCGACGGTGACGCAGACCCTGGTAGCAGCCGATCTCGACCTTGCGGCGGATGTCGGCCTGGATCTCGCGACGGAGGTCACCCTCGGTCTTGATGTTGTTGTCGACGTACTCGCGGATCGCGACGAGCTGCTCCTCGGAGAGGTCGCGGACGCGGGTGTTCGGGTCGACGCCGGTCGCAGCCAGCGTCTCCTTCGAAAGGGTCCGGCCGATGCCGAACACGTAGGTGAGGGCGACCTCCACGCGCTTTTCGCGCGGGATGTCAACACCGGAAACGCGTGCCATTCAATGGCTCCTGGTGATCTTCGGAGGTCTTCCGCAGGACCGGTTCCCAGCCGCCGTATCAGGTACGAACTGGGTCCCCGGCCTCCGAACCGGGGGTGTCAGGCAGAAAGAAACCCCGCCTGGGTCCTGCGTATGAACAAATTCAGCTCGCGTCGCGCGAAAACTCTGCGAAGAGATGCAGAGGGTGCGATCCGTGTGCGATCAGCCCTGGCGCTGCTTGTGGCGCGGGTTCTCGCAGATGATCATGACCCGGCCGTGACGGCGGATCACCCTGCACTTGTCGCAGATCTTCTTGACGCTCGGCTTGACCTTCATGGGATGTGAGGTTCTCCGGGTCAGTTGCCGGCGGCCCCGTGCACAGGGAGGGCACGGGACGTGGGCAAGATCTACTTGTACCGGTAGACGATCCGGCCACGCGTCAGGTCGTACGGAGACAGCTCCACCACGACCCGGTCGTCAGGGAGGATGCGGATGTAGTGCATACGCATCTTGCCGCTGATGTGTGCCAGGACCTGGTGGCCGTTCTGGAGCTCGACCTTGAACATGGCGTTCGGAAGAGACTCGACGACAGTGCCCTCGATCTCGATGGCACCTTGCTTCTTGGCCACGCTTCGCCCTTCGAATCGACTACCTTGATCGACTCCGGTGAGCACCGTTCGTAAGCATGCGGACATGCGGGTGCACCAGAGCCGACGAGTCAGTCTACGTCAGCACACCCGAAAAGGCGAAACGAGGAAGTCTGCCCTACGAGGGAGATCGTCATGCATCAGGGGCACGGCTCACCCCCGCGGGCCGGCGGGCAGGGGCGGGACACTCAGCCCCGCGGGCCGGCGGGCAGGGGCGGGACACTCAGCCCAGCGGGTCCGGGGCCACCGTCACGCCGTACTCGGCCAGCTTGGCCTTGCCGCCGTCGGGGCTCGTCAGGACCAGGGGGCCCTCTTCCGTCAGGGCGACGGAGTGCTCCCAGTGGGAGGACCACGTGCCGTCGGTCGTGATGACCGTCCAGTCGTCGGAGAGCACCTCGGTCTTCGGTGTGCCGAGGGACACCATCGGCTCGATCGCCAGGCAGAAACCGGGGACCAGCTTGGGGCCCTTGCCGCGGCGCTTCTCGACGTAGTTCAGCAGGTGCGGGTCCATGTGCATCTCGGTGCCGATGCCGTGGCCGCCGTAGTCCTCGATGATCCCGTAGCGGCCGCCGCCGGGCTTGGGCTGGCGGCGGATGTACGTCTCGATCGCGCGGGAGATGTCGACCAGCCGGTTGCCGAGCTTCATCGCGGCGATGCCCGCCCACATCGACTCTTCGGTCACCCGGGACAGCTCGACCAGCTCCGGGGCGTGACCGGATCCCACGAACGCCGTGTACGCGGCGTCGCCGTGCCAGCCGTCGACGATCGCGCCGCAGTCGATGGAGATGATGTCGCCGTCCTTCAGCACGACGTCATCCGAAGGGATGCCGTGGACGACGACCTCGTTGACGGAGGTGCAGATCGTCGCGGGGAAACCGCCGTACCCGAGGAAGTTCGGCTTGGCCCCGTGCTCGGCGAGGACCTTGCGCGCGACCTCGTCCAGGTCCTTGGTCGTGGCGCCCGGCACCGCGGCCTCGCGGGTGGCCTTGTGGATGGCGGCGACGACCAGACCCGCCGCACGCATCTTCGCGATCTGCTCGGGCGTCTTGATCTGCACCATGGGGGGCCTGCGCTCTCCGTCACTCACGTCAACCGGTTACCAACACAACAGTACGGCCGTGACGCCCCCCAGGGCGCCACGGCCGGCTGCGGACCGACGGCTACTGGCCGTCGTCCTCACGCTTCAGCGCACCGAGTGCGCGCTGGGTGACCTCGTCCACTTCGCCCATGGCCGAGATCGTCACGACCAGGCCCTGGGCCTTGTAGTAGTCGATGATCGGCTCGGTCTGCGTGTGGTAGACCTCCAGCCGCGTGCGCACCGTCTCCTCGGTGTCGTCGTCACGCTGGTACAGCTCGCCGCCGCAGACGTCGCAGACGCCTTCCTTGGCCGGCTTCTTGTACGTCACGTGGAAGACGTGCGCCGAGTCGTTGCGGCAGATGCGACGGCCGGCGATGCGCTTCACGACCTCGTCCTCGGGGGCTTCGAGGTCGAGTACCGCGTCCAGCTTGATGTTCTCGGTGGTCAGCAGTTCGTCCAGCGCCTCGGCCTGCGAGACGTTGCGCGGGAAGCCGTCCAGCAGGAAGCCGTTCTCGGCGTCCGGCTGCTCCATGCGGTCCTTCGCCATCGCGATGGTGACCTCGTCGGGGACGAGGTTGCCGGCGTCCATGTAGGACTTCGCGAGCTTCCCGAGCTCCGTCTGCTGGCTGATGTTGGCGCGGAAGAGGTCGCCCGTGGAGATGTGCGGGACGCGCAGGCGCTCGGCAAGGCGCGTGGCCTGCGTACCCTTTCCGGCACCCGGCGGCCCGACGAGGACGATTCGCATCAGCGGAGGAACCCTTCGTAATTGCGCTGCTGGAGCTGGCTCTCGATCTGCTTCACCGTCTCGAGACCCACACCCACGATGATCAGGATGCTGGTCCCGCCGAACGGGAAGTTCTGGCTTGCCCCGAAGCCCACCAACGCCATCGTCGGCACAAGAGCGATCAGACCCAAGTACAGCGAACCCGGCCAGGTGATCCGGTTGAGCACGTACGAGAGGTACTCAGCGGTCGGTCGGCCAGCCCGGATGCCCGGGATGAAGCCACCATACTTCTTCATGTTGTCCGCGACTTCCTCGGGGTTGAAGGAGATCGCCACGTAGAAGAACGCGAAGAACACGATGAGCAAGAAGTACAAAGTGATGTAAATCGGGTGGTCGCCCTTCACCAGGTTCTGCTGAACCCAGGTCTTCCACCCGGAGTTGCCCCCGGCGAACTGCGCGATCAGCGCGGGGATGTAGAGCAGCGACGAGGCGAAGATGACCGGAATCACACCCGCCTGGTTCACCTTCAGCGGGATGTAGGTCGACGTACCGCCGTAGGAACGGCGGCCGATCATCCGCTTCGCGTACTGGACCGGGATGCGGCGCTGGGCCTGCTCCACGAAGACCACGAGCCCGACCATGATCAGGCCGACCAGGATCACCGTGCCGAACTCGATCCAGCCGCCGGCCAGGTTGCCGGACTTCTTGATGGACCACAGGGCGGACGGGAAGGTCGCGGCGATCGAGATGAACATCAGGATCGACATGCCGTTGCCGATGCCGCGGTCGGTGATCAGCTCACCCAGCCACATGACGACGGCCGTGCCGGCGGTCATGCAGATGACCATGGTGATGGTGGAGAAGATGGCCCGGTCGGGCACGATCTGCGACGCGACGGTGCAGCCGTTGAAGAGGGCGCCACTGCGGGCGGTGGCCACCAGGCCGGTGCCCTGCAGGATGGCCAGCGCGATGGTCAGATAGCGCGTGTACTGCGTGATCTTGGCCGTGCCGGCCTGGCCCTCCTTCTTCAGGGCCTCCAGGCGCGGGATCACCACGGTCAGCAGCTGCAGGATGATGCTCGCCGTGATGTACGGCATGATGCCCAGCGCGAAGACGGTGATCTGCAGCAGCGCGCCGCCACTGAACATGTTGACCAGACCGAAGAGGCCCTGGTTGCCGGACGCCTCGTCCACGCACTGCTGGACGGACTTGTAGTCCACGCCGGGAATCGGGATGTGGGTACCGACCCGGTAGACCACGATGATGCCGAGCGTGAAGAGCAGCTTCTTGCGCAGGTCGGGCGTCTTGAACGCCCGGGCGAACGCGGTGAGCACGGTGCCTCCTGCGACCCCCGCGCAACTGCGTCGAAGGGCGGTCTTGAGGTTCGACGAATACGAAAAGAAACAGTGGACGCTACCTTACCGGCGACACTGCTCCCCTAGGAACGACCAACCGGGGATACCCCAATTGTGGGGTATCCCCGGTTGACGCGTTACGCGTTACGTCATCGGGCTCAGACGAGCTCGGTGACCGTACCGCCGGCGGCGGTGATCTTCTCCTTGGCGGAGCCGGAGACGGCGTCGACCGTCACCTGCAGCGCCACGGAGATCTCGCCCTGGCCGAGGACCTTGACGAGGCTGTTCTTGCGCACGGCACCCTTGGCCACGAGGCCCTCGACCGTGACCTCGCCACCCTCGGGGTAGAGCGCGGCCAGCTTGTCGAGGTTCACGACCTGGTACTCGGTCTTGAACGGGTTCTTGAAGCCCTTGAGCTTCGGGAGACGCATGTGGAGGGGCATCTGCCCACCCTCGAAGCGCTCCGGAACCTGGTAGCGGGCCTTGGTGCCCTTGGTACCACGACCGGCCGTCTTACCCTTCGACGCCTCACCACGACCGACACGGGTCTTGGCGGTCTTGGCGCCCGGGGCGGGACGGAGGTTGTGGATCTTGAGCGGGTTGTTCTCCGCCATGATCAGTCGACCTCCTCGACCGTCACGAGGTGGCGGACGGTGTGCACCATGCCGCGGAACTCGGGGCGGTCCTCCTTGACGACCACGGTGTTGATCCCCTTGAGACCAAGCGACCGCAGGGTGTCACGGTGGTTCTGCTTGCTGCCGATGTAGGACTTGACCTGCGTGATCTTGAGCTGCGCCATGATTACGCACCCGCCCCGGCACGCGCACGCAGCAGGGCCGCGGGAGCGACGTCCTCGAGCGGCAGACCACGGCGGGCCGCGATCTCCTCGGGGCGCTGCAGACCCTTCAGGGCCTCCACGGTCGCGTGCACGATGTTGATGGCGTTGTCGGAGCCCAGGGACTTCGACAGGATGTCGTGAACGCCCGCGCACTCGAGCACGGCACGCACGGGACCACCGGCGATAACACCGGTACCCGGCGAAGCCGGCTTGAGCAGCACGACGCCGGCAGCCTTCTCACCCTGGATCGGGTGCGGGATGGTGCCCTGGATACGGGGGACCTTGAAGAAGTGCTTCTTGGCCTCCTCAACACCCTTGGCGATGGCGGCCGGCACCTCCTTGGCCTTGCCGTAACCGACACCCACGGTGCCGTCACCGTCGCCCACCACGACCAGCGCGGTGAAGCTGAAGCGACGACCACCCTTCACAACCTTGGCGACACGGTTGATCGCGACGACGCGCTCGACGTACGCGGTCTTCTCGGCGGCAGCAGCGCCGCCGTCACGGCCCTTCCGGTCCCGCCGCTCGCCGCCACCGGCACCGCTTCCGCGGCGCTGGGGTCCAGCCATTGGATTACCTCTCTCTTTTTCCGCTAGCTACGGCGGCTCAGAACTTGAGCCCGGCCTCGCGGGCGGCGTCCGCCAGGGCAGCGATGCGCCCGGCGTACTGGTTGCCACCACGGTCGAACACGACGGCCTCGACACCGGCGGCCTTGGCACGCTCGGCGACCAGGGCGCCGACCTGCTTGGCCTGGGCGGACTTGTCGCCCTCGGCACCGCGGATCGAGCTGTCCAGGGTGGACGCCGACGCCAGGGTGTGGCCCTTCAGGTCGTCGATCACCTGCGCCACGATGTGACGGTTGGAGCGGGTCACGACCAGGCGGGGACGCTCCGCGGTACCGGAGACGTTCTTGCGGATCCGAAGGTGACGGCGCTTGATAGCAGCACGCTTGTAAGCGTCGCCCTTGAGAATCTTCTGTCCGTATGCCATGGCTTACTTACCCGCCTTTCCGACCTTGCGGCGGATGACTTCGCCCTCGTACTTGACGCCCTTGGCCTTGTACGGGTCGGGCTTGCGCAGCTTGCGGATGTTGGCCGCAACCTCGCCGACCTTCTGCTTGTCGATGCCCTCGACCGAGAAACGGGTCGGGGTCTCCACCTTGAAGGTGATGCCCTCGGGGGCCTCGACGGTGATCGGGTGGCTGTAGCCCAGCGCGAACTCGAGGTTCGAACCCTTGGCGGTCACTCGGTAACCGACACCGCTGATCTCGAGCTTCTTGACGTATCCCTGGGTCACACCGGTGATCATGTTCGCCACCAGCGTGCGGGACAGGCCGTGCAGGGCCTTGCTCTGCCGCTCGTCGTTCGGGCGGAGCACCTGGAGGGTGCCGTCCTCGCCCTTAGCGATGTCGATCGGCGCGACGATGGTGTGGGTCAGCTCGCCCTTGGGGCCCTTGACCTTGACCGTACGGCCGTCGATGGTGACGTCCACGCCGGCGGGAACCGGGATGGGGAGCTTGCCGATACGCGACATAGCTGTTTCCTCCGTTCCCTTCCGTTACCAGACGTAGGCGAGGACTTCCCCACCCACGCCCTTCTTCTGCGCCTGCTTGTCGGTCAGCAGGCCGTGAGACGTGGAGATGATCGCCACGCCGAGGCCGCCGAGCACCTTCGGCAGGTTGGTGGACTTCGCGTAGACCCGGAGACCGGGCTTCGAGATCCGCTTGATGCCCGCGATGGAGCGCTCACGGTTCGGGCCGAACTTCAGGTCGAGCACGAGGTTCTTGCCGACCTCGGCGTCCTCGACCTTCCAGCCGGTGATGAAGCCCTCCTGCTGGAGGATCTCCGCGATGTGAGACTTGATCTTGGAGTGCGGCATCGACACGGAGTCGTGGTAAGCCGCGTTCGCGTTCCGCAGACGCGTCAGCATGTCTGCGATCGGATCAGTCATGGTCATGAATTGGCCTGTGGCCTTTCTCGCCGGGGTTTCCTATATGCGCCATCCCTCTCCCCATACATGGACGGGACGGGTGCGGTGCGGGGACCTACGGCGTAGTAAGTCGTTCAGGGCGGCAGAGGCCCAACCCTCCTAGCCTAAGCCATGAGAGCGGCGGCCTCTGCCGTCCCGGTTGCTTACCGAGAGGTCCAGGTATCCCTAACTAGGGGATTACCAGGAGCTCTTGGTCACGCCCGGCAGCTCGCCACGGTGAGCCATCTCACGAAGGCACACGCGGCACAGGCCGAACTTGCGGTACACGGAGTGGGGACGACCACAGCGCTGGCAGCGGGTGTAGCCACGCACACCGAACTTGGGCTTGCGAGCAGCCTTCGCGATGAGAGCCTTCTTCGCCATCTCGCTCACGCCTCCTTGAACGGGAAGCCGAGGTGACGGAGGAGCGCGCGGCCCTCTTCGTCGTTGGTCGCCGTGGTGACCACGGTGATGTCCATACCCCGGACACGGTCGATCTTGTCCTGGTCGATCTCGTGGAACATGACCTGCTCCGTGAGACCGAAGGTGTAGTTGCCACGGCCGTCGAACTGCTTGGGGGACAGGCCGCGGAAGTCGCGGATGCGCGGCAGCGCGAGCGACAGGGTGCGGTCCAGGAACTCCCACATGCGGTCGCCACGGAGCGTGACGTGGGCACCGATCGGCTGACCCTCACGCAGCTTGAACTGCGCGATGGACTTGCGGGCCTTGGTGACGGCCGGCTTCTGACCGGTGATCGTGGTGAGGTCGCGGATGGCGCCCTCGATCAGCTTGGAGTCGCGGGCGGCGTCGCCCACACCCATGTTGACCACGATCTTGACGAGGCCGGGGACCTGCATGACGTTCTCGTACTTGAACTCGTCACGCAGCTTGCCCGCGATCTCCTCGCGGTACTTCGTCTTCAGACGCGGAGTCGTGGTGGTAGCCATCAGATGTCCTCACCCGTCCGCTTGGCAACGCGGATCTTGTTGCCCTCGTCGTCGAAGCGGTAGCCGACACGCGTGACGACCTTCTGGCCGTCCTTCTCCACGACCAGCTGGACGTTGGAGACGTGGATCGGGGCCTCGGTCGTGACGATGCCACCGGCCTGCGAACCGCCGGCGGTGGGGCCGGCCTTCGTGTGCTTCTTGACCCGGTTGACACCCTCGACCAGGACGCGCTCCTCGCGCGGGTAAGCGGCAATGACCTTGCCCTGCTTGCCCTTGTCCTTGCCGGTGATGACCTGGACCAGGTCGCCCTTCTTGATCTTCATGCTTACAGCACCTCCGGAGCCAGCGAGATGATCTTCATGAACTTCTTCTCGCGCAGCTCACGCCCGACCGGGCCGAAGATGCGGGTGCCGCGAGGGTCGCCGTCGTTCTTCAGAATGACGGCGGCGTTCTCGTCGAAGCGGATGTACGAGCCGTCCGGACGGCGGCGCTCCTTGACGGTGCGAACGATGACCGCCTTGACGACGTCACCCTTCTTCACGTTGCCACCGGGGATCGCGTCCTTGACGGTGGCGACGATGACGTCACCGATGCCCGCGTAGCGGCGACCGGAGCCACCGAGCACACGGATGCAAAGGATCTCCTTCGCACCAGTGTTGTCGGCGACACGCAGTCGCGACTCCTGCTGGATCACGTCTATCTCCTGGATGTCTGCCGGTTCCCGGCAGGGGTTCCTTCACGAAACCCCTGCCGAGCCTGGCGGAACGATGCGTAGGGGGTCCCCCTACGAGGGATTACTTGGCCTTCTCGAGGATCTCGACGACGCGCCAGCGCTTCGTCGCGGACAGCGGCCGGGTCTCCATGAGGAGGACGCGGTCGCCGACGCCCGCAGCGTTCTGCTCGTCGTGGGCCTTGAGCTTGTTCGTACGGCGGATGACCTTGCCGTACAGCGCGTGCTTGACACGGTCCTCGACGGCGACGACGACGGTCTTGTCCATCTTGTCGCTGACGACCAGACCCTCACGGGTCTTGCGGAATCCGCGTGCCTCGGTGTTCTCAGTCACGTTGCTCTCGCTCATCAGGCGCTCTCCACCGTCTCGATGCCCAGCTCGCGCTCACGCATCAGGGTGTAGATCCGCGCGATGTCCTTACGGACGGCCTTGAGCCGACCGTGGTTCTCGAGCTGACCCGTCGCCGCCTGGAAGCGGAGGTTGAACAGCTCTTCCTTGGCCTCGCGGAGCTTCGCCAGAAGCTCCTCGTTGCCCAGCTCGCGCAGCTCGGACGCCTTGGTACCGGCCGACATCACGCTTCACCTGCCTCGCGCTTGACGATCCGGCACTTCATCGGCAGCTTGTGGGCCGCACGAGTCAGCGCCTCACGGGCGATCTTCTCGTTGGGGTACGACAGCTCGAACATCACACGTCCGGGCTTGACGTTCGCGATCCACCACTCCGGCGAACCCTTACCGGAACCCATGCGGGTCTCGGCCGGCTTCTTGGTGAGGGGACGGTCCGGGTAGATGTTGATCCAGACCTTGCCGCCACGCTTGATGTGACGGGTCATCGCGATACGAGCCGCCTCGATCTGGCGGTTCGTCACGTAGGCCGGGGTCAGCGCCTGGATGCCGTATTCGCCGAACGCAACCTGCGTTCCACCCTTGGACATACCGTTGCGCTTCGGGTGGTGCTGCTTGCGGTGCTTGACCCTACGGGGGATCAGCATTTCGGTCAGGCCTCCGTTCCGGTGCTCTCAGCCGGAGCGGACGCGGGAGCCTCGGCCTTGGGGGCCTCGGCGCCGGCAGCCTGCTGCGGCTTGCGACCGCGCCCGCCACGCTCGCCACCACGGCCACCACGGGCCGGGCGGTCGGCGCCGCCACGGGCCGGGCGGTTACCCGCACGGGCCGCAGCGTTCTCGGCGCGGACCTCGGCGATGTTCTTCACGTCGCCCTTGTAGATCCAGACCTTCACGCCGATGCGGCCGAAGGTCGTCTTGGCCTCGAAGAAGCCGTAGTCCACGTTCGCACGGAGCGTGTGCAGGGGCACACGGCCCTCGCGGTAGAACTCCGAGCGGGACATCTCGGCGCCACCGAGGCGGCCGCCGCACTGGATCTTGATGCCCTTGGCGCCGGCCTTCATCGCCGACTGCATGCTCTTACGCATGGCGCGGCGGAAGGAGACGCGGGAGGAGAGCTGCTCGGCGACGGCCTGGGCAACCAGCTGAGCGTCGGTCTCGGGGTTCTTGACCTCGAGGATGTTCAGCTGGACCTGCTTGCCCGTGAGCTTCTCGAGGTCACCGCGGATGCGGTCGGCCTCGGCGCCACGGCGGCCGATGACGATGCCCGGACGAGCGGTGTGGATGTCCACACGCACGCGGTCACGGGTGCGCTCGATCTCAACCTTCGAGATGCCGGCGCGCTCCATGCCGGACGTCATCATCCGACGGATGGCGACGTCTTCCTTGACGTAGTCCTTGTACAGCTTGTCGGCGTACCAACGCGACTTGAAGTCGGTCGTGACACCGAGCCGGAACCCGTGCGGGTTTACCTTCTGGCCCATTACCGGGTTCCTTCCTTGCTGCTGACGACCACGGTGATGTGGCTGGTCCGCTTGCGGATCCGGTAGGCGCGGCCCTGGGCACGCGGCCGGAACCGCTTCAGGGTCGGGCCCTCGTCGACGTAGGCCTCGGAGATGTAGAGGCTGTCGGCGTCGGTGTGGTCGTAGTTGTGCGCGGCGTTGGCGATGGCGCTGTCCAGCACCTTGCCCACCGGCACCGAGGCGGCCTGCGGAGCGAATCGCAGGACGGCCTGGGCCTCCGTGGCGTCCATGCCACGGATGAGGTCCACCACGCGGCGGGCCTTCATGGGCGTGACGCGGATGTACCGCGCCTGGGCCCTGGCTTCCATGGTTGTCCCTTCAGTTACTTACGTGTCTGAATGCGATCCGCTACTAGCGGCGCTTCGACTTCCGGTCTTCCTTGACGTGACCCCGGAAGGTGCGCGTCGGCGAGAACTCGCCGAGCTTGTGGCCGACCATCGACTCGGTGACGAACACCGGGATGTGGGTCTTGCCGTTGTGCACCGCGATCGTGTGGCCCAGCATCGCCGGGACGATCATGGAGCGGCGGGACCAGGTCTTGATGACGTTCTTGGTGCCGGCTTCGTTCTGCGAGTCCACCTTCTTGATGAGGTGGTCGTCGACGAAGGGCCCCTTCTTGAGACTGCGCGGCATCTAAACCCGCTCCTAGCGCTTCTTGTTCGTCTTGCGGCGGCGGACGATGTACTTGTTCGAAGCCTTCTTCGGCGAACGAGTACGACCTTCCTTCTGACCCCAGGGGCTGACCGGGTGGCGACCACCGGAGGTCTTGCCCTCACCACCACCGTGGGGGTGGTCAACCGGGTTCATCGCCACACCGCGAACGGTCGGGCGGACGCCCAGCCAGCGCTTGCGGCCGGCCTTGCCCCAGTTGATGTTGCTCTGCTCGGCGTTGCCGACCTCGCCGACGGTGGCGCGGCAGCGCACGTCGACCAGGCGGATCTCACCGGAGGGCATGCGCAGGTGGGCCATCTGGCCCTCCTTCGCGAGCAGCTGCACGGAGGCACCGGCGGAGCGGGCGAACTTGGCGCCGCCGCCCGGACGAAGCTCCACGGAGTGGATCGTCGTACCGACCGGGATGTTGCGCAGCGCCAGGTTGTTGCCGGGCTTGATGTCGGCACCGGGGCCGTTCTCGATCCGGTCACCCTGGTTCAGCCCGCGGGGGGCCAGGATGTAGCGCTTCTCGCCGTCCGCGTAGTGCAGGAGCGCGATGCGCGCGGTGCGGTTCGGGTCGTACTCGATGTGCGCGACCTTCGCCGGCACGCCGTCCTTGTCGTGACGACGGAAGTCGATCACTCGGTAGGCGCGCTTGTGGCCACCGCCCTGGTGGCGGACGGTCACACGACCGGCGTTGTTACGGCCGCCCTTGCTGTGCAGCGGGCGGACCAGCGACTTCTCCGGCGTGGACCGCGTGACCTCGACGAAGTCGGCAACGCTGGCGCCACGACGGCCCGGCGTAGTCGGCTTGTACTTGCGGATTCCCATTTCTCAGTCCTCGTCCGATATCGGACGATCCGACCCGCTTACGCGGTCGGACCGCCGAAGATGTCGATACGGTCGCCCTCGGCGAGGGTCACGATCGCGCGCTTGGTCCCCGCGCGCTGGCCGAAGCCGGTGCGGGTCCGCTTGCGCTTGCCCTGGCGGTTGATCGTGTTGACCCCGGTGACCTTGACCGAGAAGACCGCCTGGACGGCCTGCTTGATCTGGGTCTTGTTGGCGTTCGGGTCGACGATGAACGTGTACTTGTTCTCGTCGAGGAGCGCGTAGCTCTTCTCGGAGACGACCGGCTTCAGCAGGACGTCACGGGGGTCCGTGTACGACTTGCTCAGCGGGGTCTCGACGGTGTTCTTGCCCTCGGTGGCGTGGCGACGCGCCTTGGCGACGCGCGCGGCCTTGGCGGCCTTGGCGGCCTTCGAGGCGATCGCGGGGTGACGGATAGCCATCAGGCCTCGCTCCCTTCGGTGTCAGCGGCCTTGGGGCCAGACACGAAGGACTCGAAAGCGGCCTGGGTGAAGACCACGTCGTCCGAGACGAGAACGTCGTACGTGTTCAGCTGGCCCGGCTCCAGGATGTGGACCTGGGGCAGGTTGCGGGCGGACAGCCACGCGGCCTCGTCGGAGCGCTCGGCGACCAGGAGCAGGTTCTTGCGCTCCGAGATCTTGCCGAACAGGCTCTTCGCGGCCTTGGTGGAGATCGCACCCTCGACCACGCCGGCGACGACGTGGATGCGGTTGTGACGCGCCCGGTCGGTGAGGGCACCGCGCAGGGCGGCGGCCTTCATCTTCTTCGGGGTCCGCTGCGAGTAGTCACGCGGCACGGGACCGTGCACGACGCCACCACCGGCGAACTGCGGCGCGCGGGTCGAACCCTGGCGGGCGCGACCGGTGCCCTTCTGGCGGTAAGGCTTCTTGCCACCACCACGGACTTCACCGCGGGTCTTGGTCTTGTGCGTGCCCTGGCGGGCAGCGGCCAGCTGCGCGACGACGACCTGGTGGATCAGCGGAACGCTGACCTTGGCGTCGAAGATCTCCGCGGGGAGCTCGACGGAACCGGCCTTGTCGCCAGCCGGCGAAAGGATGTCAACAGTGCTCATCGGTTACCTCAGGCCCCCTTGGCCGCGGTGCGGACCAGGACGAGGCCGCCGTTCGGACCGGGAACCGCGCCCTTGATGAGCAGCAGACCCTTCTCCGCGTCAACGGCGTGGACGGTCAGGTTCTGGGTGGTGACCCGCTCGTTGCCCATGCGACCCGCCATGCGGAGGCCCTTGAACACGCGGCCCGGGGTGGCGCAGCCACCGATGGAACCGGGAGAGCGGTGCTTGCGCTGGGTGCCGTGTCCGGCGCCGAGGCCCTTGAAGTTGTGACGCTTCATGACACCGGCGAAGCCCTTGCCCTTGCTCTTGCCGGTGACGTCGACCTTCACGCCGGCCTCGAACACCTCGGCGGTGATCTCCTGGCCGAGGGTGTACTCGCTGGCGTCAGCGGTACGGATCTCGACGAGGTGGCGACGGGGGGTGACGTCGGCCTTGGCGAAGTGACCCTTGAGGGGCTTGTTCACCTTGCGCGGGTCGATCTCGCCGAAGGCGATCTGGACCGACTCGTAGCCGTCGACGTCGTTCGTACGGACCTGGGTGACGACGTTGGGGCCGGCCTTGACGACGGTGACCGGAACAACACGGTTGTTCTCGTCCCACACCTGCGTCATGCCGAGCTTCTCGCCCAGGATGCCCTTGATCTGCTTAGCCATTCTCAGCCCACCAGCCTCAGAGCTTGATCTCGATGTCGACACCGGCCGGGAGGTCGAGTCGCATCAGAGAGTCAACGGTCTTGGGGGTCGGGTCGAGGATGTCGATCAGGCGCTTGTGCGTGCGCATCTCGAAGTGCTCGCGCGAGTCCTTGTACTTGTGCGGCGACTTGATGACGCAGTACACGTTCTTCTCAGTGGGCAGCGGCACCGGGCCCGCGACCGACGCACCAGTGCGCGTCACCGTCTCGACGATCTTCTTCGCCGAAGAGTCGATGACCTCGTGGTCGTAGGCCTTGAGCCGGATGCGGATCTTCTGTCCCGCCATGGCTACTCAGTAGTCCTGTCTCTCTACAGCTCTGGAACCTGGTGTTCCCTTGACTTCCGCCGACCCACGCGGTCGGGCGTGTCGCACTCCCGCTGACACAGATGTCCCTTGTTCGAACATCCCTTGTCGTGGGGAAGAGGTTCACCGGGTGCCTGGCCAGTGCCGCACCACACTTCCCGGAAGATTCCCGTACGTCCGCCCCAGCGCTGCCCGAGGGCAGTTAGGGCGACGAGTACTGTGGGACTCGCTTCCGGTCCTCCCGGCGGGAGGCGCGCAGCATCAACACTCGACCGAGCAACTCCGACAGTCTGCCATAAGGGGCAGGCCGGATGCCAATCGAGCCGAAGAGATTACCCCGGGGGTGACGCAGGTCAAACCCGGGGCGCGCCCCACCCTCAGCTTTGCGTGGCGTAGCTCACAAAATCCGCCCAGGCGCTCTCCGTGAGCGCCAGCCGGGGGCCGGCGATGTGCTTGGAGTCACGCACGTGCACGGTGCCGGGAGCGTGGGCGACCTCGACGCAGGAGTTGCCGTCGTTGCCGCTGCTGTAGCTGCTCTTGAACCACGCCAGCTCGGATGCGTCCCCGGCCGTGGTCTTGCGGATCATGTTTCTCCCAGCAGTGTCTCGACGAAGGCCAGCGACTCCCTGGGCGAGAGCGCCTGAGCCCGGATCGTGCCATACCGCAGCTCAAGGATGCGCAGGTGCTTTGGATCAGGCGTCGGCCGACCGCTGAACGCGCCGTCGGAGCGGCCCACGGCCGTCCCGTCCGCGAACTTCAGCAGCTCGATCCGGCCGTCCAGCCCCGAGTGGGTGTCGCAGTCCATCGGCATCACCTGAAGCACGACGTTGTGCAACCGGGCCACCTCCAACAGCCGTTCGAGCTGCCGCCGCCAGGCCATTGTGCCCCCGAGAGGACGCCGAAGGACCCCTTCTTCCAGCACGAAGTGGATCGAGGGTGCCGGGTCGCGCTCAAAGACCGACTGCCGGGCGAGCCGAGCAGCCACCATGCGTTCGACTTCGTCCGGTGAGTAGGGCGGCTGGGTCGCACCGATGACCGCCCGCGCGTGATCCGGTGTCTGGAGCAAGCCGTGCACGCTGTTGCACTCGTACACCCCGATCTCCACCGCCTGGGCTTCCAGCTTCGCCAGCTCCCGTACCCGCTTCGGATACCGGACCTTCTTCACGTCCTCCCAGGTCGCCGCGATGAGTCCGCCGGCGTGCAGGACCTGGTCGGCGGCGACCAGGTAGTCCTGGCGCGGGATCCGCTTCCCGGCCTCGATCTTGTACACCATGTCTTCGCCGTAACCGACGAGCCTGCCGAACTCCGCGGCCCGCAGCCCGGCCGCCTCCCGGCGCAGCTTCAGCTGCCGCCCGACCGTGGCGATGACGGCCACACCCCACTCGTCGTCCGGGTCCACTTCCCAACCCGGCTCGTCCGCCTCACTCTTGAGCCGTACCGCCTCGCCGTCCACGGACATCCGCGCCCCTCCGTCGTCCCGTTCCCGCGCCGTACGTCGGCGCCCTACCCGTGGGAACCGCGCGGACAGCCAAGACAACACCGGACAAGCACCGGACAGTGACCGTACGCAACCGCCCCGTCACTCCTCACGGTAGGCAGAAACCGCCACGCTGAGTGACGTGAACCAGGAAATCGCCGAGTTCGATCCCGAACTCGCCCATGCCGTCCCGCACTTCAGCGTGCTGCTGTCGTCCACCGCGCGCGGTGCCCGTCTCGCCCGGCTGCTGGCCGACACCCAGCTGCGCCGCTGGGGACTGCCGACCGAGCCCGCGAACCAGCTGGTGGCCGAGCTGGCGGCCAACGCGGCCACCCACGGACGCGTCCCCGGGCGCAACTTCCGGCTGACGCTGTACGTCGTCGGCGGCACGCTGCGCATCGAGGTGACCGACACGCGGGGTGAGCGTCTGCCGGAGGTGCGGTGCCCGGAGGGGATGGCCGAGTCCGGGCGGGGACTGCTCCTGGTGGAGGCACTCGCGGACCGGTGGGGGGTGCGGGAGGAACGCTGCCCGCGCAAGACCGTCTGGGCGGAGATCGGCACGGGGAACGCCGCATCGCGAACGGTCACGTCCCGGTGAGCGGCCACCCGGACCGTCGCGAGGTCAATGCTTTAAAGAACCCCGGGGAAAGTACCGTCCAAACCCCGCCCCACCCCGCCGTCTCCCCTGCGGACCCCCGTCACCCGCACGAGTGGTCTTCGCCAACTGGGCTGGATCTCCGCCCAGTTCGACGGCATATGCTCGCCGCGACCACAACCGAAGACATGCGACGGCCCCCGGCCGGGACTGGCATCCCGATCGAGGGCCTGACCACCGAGGAAGGCAACAACTTCCCGATGGGTACCGAGCACTTTAGCGCGCCCCCGTGCGCCCAGCCGGTGATTCCGCGCGGGATCACCCACATCAACTCCCCGCACCCCGATCGCTTCACGGTCGTCGGCAACCACCTCGCGCAGCACCACGAGCTGTCGCTCACCGCGATCGGGCTCGCCACCCACATCCAGTCGCTGCCCTCCGGCTCCCCGGTCGGCATCAAGTCGCTCGCGGCCCGCTTCCCCGAGGGCGAGACCCGGATCGCCGCGGCCCTGCGGGAGCTGGAGGCCCACGGCTATCTGGCCCGCATCCGCGAGAAGCTCCCGAACGGCCGGATCGTCACGCACACGCTGTCGTACAACCGGCCCGTCACCGACGAGCCCCCCGGCCCCGGGACACCGCCACCCCCACCGCCGCCGCGGCGGGCACCCGCTCCCCCGCCACCGCCGCCGGCCCCCGTCATCGCCTTCGCGGCCGAGACGCCCGCGAAGCCCGCTCCACCCCCGCTCCCCGAACCGCACCACTCCGACCCGGTGCGGGACCGCGCCGCCACGGACCTCCTCGCCACCCTCCACCGCCATGACCCGCGCCTGCTGCTCTCCGCGCACGACGTCCGCCGGCTCGTCCCGGCCGTCGCCACCTGGCTGGAGCGGGGCGTCCGGCCCGAGGCCGTACGCCACGCCCTGACCGCGAACCTCCCCCACGAGCCTGTGCGCAGCCCCGTACGCCTGCTCGGGCACCGCCTGACCGAGCTGCTGCCGCCGCCCGCGCCGCCAGAACCCCCACCTGCCGCGCACCACCGGCCGGCCGGGCGTCTGCCCCTGCACAGCTGTGAGGGGTGCGAACGCGCGATTCGCACCCCTCACCCGGGCACCTACTGCCGTGACTGCCGGGAAGCCCACCCCGGCAACCGGTCAGCGGCGTGATCACATCACTTCGTGAAGTACCCCGTGATGTCGGCGATCAGGTCCACCGAACCCCACTGGTTGTAGAAGTCCACCTTGCCGTTCACGACCGGGACGATCACCAGGTTGGGGATCGTCAGGCCCGACGTGAAGTTCAGGTTCGACGCCGACGTGCGGGCCGTACCGTCCGGGTAGACCGACACGAAGCTCGACGAGGTCGGGTTCGTCGCCGTCACGTTCAGGACCACCGCCGTCACACCCGACGACGGGACGCCCTGGACACCGGCCACCGGCAGGGACACCACGCCCTGCGGGCCCACCGGGGCCTTCGGGACGCCGATGCCGTACCGGGTGTCCATCAGCCGCTTCGGACCCAGGTTGATGTGCGAGGCGCCGTCGGTGCCGGAGGTGAAGTAGCCGGTGATGTCGGCGAGCAGGTCGACCGAGCCCGCGTGGTTGTAGAAGTCCACCTTGCCGTTGACGACCGGGACGATGACCAGGTTGGGGATGGTCTGGCCGGCGGTGAAGTTCAGGTTCGACGCCGACGTGCGGGTCGTACCGTCCGGGTAGACGGACACGAAGCTCGACGAGGTCGGGTTCGTCGCCGTCACGTTCAGGACCACCGCCGTCACACCGGACGACGGGACGCCCTGGACACCGGCCACCTGGAGGCTCACCACGCCCTGCGGACCGACCTTCGCCTTGGGCGTGCCGGTGCCGTACCGCGTGTCCATCAGCCGCAGCGGGCCGTGGCTGACGTGGGTCGAGCCGCTGGTGTCGGTGGCGTAGTAGCCGGTGACGTCGGCGATCAGGTCGACCGTGCCCGCGTGGTTGTAGAACCGGACCTTGCCGTCGATCACCGGGACGGTCACCAGGTTGGGGATCGTCTTCCCGGCGGTGAAGTTCAGGTTCGACGCCGACGTGCGGTCGGTGCCGTTCGGGTAGACCGACACATAGCTGGTCGCCGTCGGGTTCGTGGCCGTCACGTTCAGGACGACCGCGCCGACACCGGTGGACGGCACGACGCTGTTGCCGGTGACGTCGAGGACGACCTCGCCGCCGGGACCGACCTTGGCCTTCGCCACGCCCGTGCCGGACCGGGTGTCCATCAGGCGGGTCGGGGTGACCGGCTTGAAGGTCTTCGGACCCGGCACGGTCACGGTGACCGGCGCCGACGTCGTGACCTTGCCGGAGGTGTGGGTGGCGCGGATCGCCACCGTGTGGTCGCCGTAGCCGCTCAGGGTGAGCGTCGCGCTGCGGACATGGCCCCAGCTCCAGGTGGCGACCTGGCCGTCGACCAGCACCTCGAACTTGTAGATCAGCGGGGTCTGCGTGCTCGTGGACCAGTTGACCGTGGCCGGGCCTGGCGTCTGGTAGCCGCTGCCGGCCTTCGTCGCCTCGCCGCCCACCGAGGTGATCGCCAGGTTCTGGACCGTGCCGCTCGCATAGCCGCGGATCGTGCCCAGCTGCCCGTACAGCAGGTTGCCGGGGCACTCGGTGGCGTAGCCGTCACGGTGACCGGAGACCGTGTTGAACGTGTAGTCCTGGCCCAGGGTGTACGAGGTGCCGAAGTAGTTCTTCTGCGTGGCACCGGAGGTCAGCAGGGTCGTGCCGGACGGGTCGACGCCGTACTGACCGAGCTTGTAGGCGATGATCCGCGACGCCGAGACCAGGGACGCGTCCGACGCGTTCTGCTGGTTGTAGTCGCCGAGGAAGGCCACGCTCGTCGACTGGGAGTTCCAGCCGTAGGTGTGGGCCCCGTACACCGGCTGGTCGATACCGCCCTTGCGGCCCTCGAAGAGGGTGCCGCACTTGTCGACCAGGAAGTTGTAGCCGATGTCCTTCCAGCCGTTCGACTTCACGTGGTACGTGTAGATGCCCCGGACGATCGCCGCGGACTCGGAGCAGTCGTACGGCGTGGCGTCCGCGGTGTGGTGCACGAACGCGGCCCGGATGGTGCCGCCGTTCGGCAGGTAACCGGGCTCCTCCGGGCTGATGCTCTCGTCCGCGCCCCAGCCGGCACGCGAGACGACCGGCGGCTGCGGGGCCGTCGAGGCCGGCCCGGGCGTCGTGGGCGGGGTCTCCTGCACGAAGGCCGCGGGCTCCGCGTCCAGGCCGGCCGAGGTCCTGCCCGCCGTGGCGGTGCCCGGGTCGACGAGGTCCAGGCGCAGGCCGGCCGGGAGCTTGCCGTTGCGGGCGCCGTCGGTGACCCGGACCTCGGCGCCGTCGGAGGCGTCCACCCAGACCGGCTCGGTGGAGCCGCGCGCGCCGGCCCGCTTGCCGTCGAGCATCGCCGGGTACGGCGTCAGGTCCTGCCACGCCGTCCACTGGCCGGTCTCGGCGTTGCGGGCGCGTGCCTGGATGGTGCCCTGGATCTTCGCCAGGGGGTCCGTCCAGGAGACGCCCATGAGGGCGAAACGGTCGGTGTCCCGCTTCGACAGGACCGCCTCGCCGTGGCCCTGGTCGGTCAGCGCCAGCTTGTGCACGGCGGTGCGGACCGGGCCGTGCTCCTTCCCTCGCGCGCTGTAGACGCTCGGCTGACGCGCCGGATCGTCCCCGCTCCCGAAGGCGGCGCCGTTCGCGATGGACTGGATGCCCAGAATCGCTGCGATACCGAGGGCGGCCCCGGCGGCTGTGCGCCGCGCCCGGACAGCGGTCGTACGACGTGCTCGACGTCCCGATCTCAAGTTGTTTCCCACCCCTGAACGGCCCCCCTGGGACCTCTAGATGGACATGACACGGATAAGTGGCGGCATGCTACAGGGGTCCGTGGGAGCGCTTTCCACCGGGGCGCGGGAAACACCCGTGGGACTGCTGTGGGACGGCTGCGGGGCCGCCCTGGCGAGAACGGCGCCGGAACACAAAAACGAGGGGCCCGTACGACCGAAGTCGTACGGGCCCCTCGCGGAGCTCGCGGCTGGAGCTACCGGGTCACTGGACCCCCAAGCAAGCGGACTTACTTGGTGATCTTGGTGACCTGGCCGGCGCCGACGGTCCGGCCACCCTCACGGATGGCGAACTTCAGGCCCTCCTCCATGGCGACGGGCTGGATGAGCTCCACCTTCATCTCGGTGTTGTCACCCGGCATGACCATCTCGGTGCCCTCGGGGAGGGTCACGACGCCGGTCACGTCCGTCGTACGGAAGTAGAACTGCGGGCGGTAGTTGTTGAAGAACGGGGTGTGGCGGCCACCCTCGTCCTTCGACAGGATGTACGCCTGCGCCTCGAACTCGGTGTGCGGCGTGACCGAACCCGGCTTGATGATGACCTGGCCGCGCTCGACGTCCTCGCGCTTGATGCCACGGAGGAGCAGACCGACGTTCTCACCGGCCTGGCCCTCGTCGAGCAGCTTGCGGAACATCTCGATGCCGGTGACCGTGGTGGTGGTCTTCTCGGTCTTGATGCCGATGATGTCGACGGTCTCGTTGACCTTCAGGACACCACGCTCGATACGGCCGGTGACGACCGTACCGCGACCGGTGATCGTGAAGACGTCCTCGATGGGCATGAGGAACGGCTTGTCGACGTCACGCTCGGGCTCGGGGATGTTCTCGTCGACAGCCTTCATCAGGTTGAGGACGGACTCACCCCACTCCTTGTCGCCCTCGAGGGCCTTGAGCGCGGAGACGCGGACGACCGGCAGGTCGTCGCCCGGGAACTCGTACTCGGAGAGGAGCTCACGGACCTCGAGCTCGACGAGCTCCAGGATCTCCTCGTCGTCCACCATGTCGGCCTTGTTCAGGGCGACGACGATGTACGGAACGCCGACCTGGCGGGCCAGGAGCACGTGCTCCTTGGTCTGCGGCATCGGGCCGTCGGTGGCGGCGACCACGAGGATGGCGCCGTCCATCTGGGCAGCACCCGTGATCATGTTCTTGATGTAGTCCGCGTGACCGGGGCAGTCGACGTGGGCGTAGTGACGGGTCTCCGTCTGGTACTCGACGTGCGCGATGGAGATGGTGATACCGCGCTGGCGCTCCTCAGGAGCCTTGTCGATCTGGTCGAACGCCGAGGCCTCGTTCAGGTCCGGGAACGCGTCGTGCAGCACCTTGGTAATGGCGGCCGTGAGGGTCGTCTTACCGTGGTCGATGTGACCGATGGTGCCGATGTTGACGTGCGGCTTAGTCCGCTCGAACTTCGCCTTCGCCACTGGGGTCCTCCTGTGGAGTGGTTCTGGTACGCCTTACTTCATCGGCGCCAGGTGATCTTTGCTGAAAAGGCCCGGAACCCGGGGGCAAACCCTCGCGATTGCGGGTGTTTGCCCCTGGAGGCTCCGGAGTCAAGCCTACGGCGTGTGAACGCGGTGCGTTACTCGCCCTTGGCCTTCGCGATGATCTCCTCGGCGACGTTCCGCGGAACCTCGGCGTAGGAGTCGAACTGCATCGAGTAGCTTGCGCGACCCGACGTCTTGCTGCGGAGGTCGCCGACGTAGCCGAACATCTCCGACAGGGGCACGAGGCCCTTCACGACACGGGCACCGGCCCGCTCCTCCATGGCCTGGATCTGACCACGGCGGGAGTTGATGTCGCCGATGACCTCACCCATGTAGTCCTCGGGCGTGGTGACCTCGACGGCCATCATCGGCTCGAGCAGCACGGGGCTGGCCTTGCGCGCGGCCTCCTTGAAGGCCTGCGAACCGGCGATCTTGAACGCGAGCTCGGAGGAGTCGACCTCGTGGTAGGCGCCGTCGTGGAGGATGACACGGACACCGGTCATCTCGTAGCCGGCCAGGATGCCGAACTGCATGGCCTCCTGCGCACCGGCGTCCACCGAAGGGATGTACTCCTTCGGGATACGGCCACCGGTGACCTTGTTCACGAACTCGTACGAGACGTCGCCGCCCTCGAGGGGCTCGATGCCGATCTGCACCTTCGCGAACTGACCGGTACCACCGGTCTGCTTCTTGTGGGTGTAGTCGACGCGCTCGACGGCCTTGCGGATCGTCTCGCGGTAGGCCACCTGCGGCTTGCCGACGTTGGCCTCGACCTTGAACTCGCGCTTCATGCGGTCGACGAGGACCTCGAGGTGAAGCTCGCCCATACCGCCGATGACGGTCTGGCCGGTCTCCTCGTTGGTGTGCACCTGGAAGGAGGGGTCCTCCTCCGCGAGACGCTGGATGGCGACACCCAGCTTCTCCTGGTCACCCTTGGACTTGGGCTCGATCGCGACCTCGATGACCGGCGCCGGGAAGTCCATGGACTCCAGGATCACCGGGTTCTTCTCGTCGCAGAGCGTCTCACCGGTGGTGGTCTGCTTCAGGCCCATGACGGCGACGATGTCGCCGGCGCCCACCGACTCGATCTCCTCACGCTTGTTCGCGTGCATGCGGTAGATCTTGCCGATGCGCTCCTTCTTGCCCTTGACGGAGTTCAGCACCGAGGTGCCGGACTCCAGGCGGCCCGAGTAGACCCGGACGAAGGTGAGCTTGCCCAGGTGCGGGTCGCTCATGATCTTGAACGCGAGCGCCGACAGCGGCTCGTCCTCGGACGGCTTGCGCTTGATGACCGTCTCCGGGTCCTTGACGTCGTGGCCCTCGATGGCCTCGATGTCGACCGGGGACGGCAGGTAGCGCACGACCGCGTCGAGCAGGGGCTGGACACCCTTGTTCTTGAACGCGGTACCGCAGAACACCGGGGTCACGGTGGTGCCGGTGCCCTTGCCGGACGCGATGGTGATACGACGGATCGCGGCGTACAGCTGCTCCTCGGAAGGCTCCTCGCCCTCCAGGTACAGCTCCATGATCTCTTCGTCGTTCTCGGCCACGGCCTCGATCAGCTTGCCGCGGTACTCCTCGGCAGCCTCGGTGTGCGTGGCCGGGATGTCGACGACGTCGTACATCTCGCCCTTGGTGGCCTCGGCGGACCAGACGAGCGCCTTCATGCGGACCAGGTCCACGACGCCCTGGAAGTCGGCCTCGGCACCGATCGGGAGCTGCATGACGATCGGCTGCGCGCCCAGGCGGTCCGAGATCATGTCCACACAGCGGTGGAACTCGGCGCCCGTGCGGTCGAGCTTGTTGACGAAGCAGATACGCGGAACGCCGTAGCGGTCCGCCTGACGCCACACCGTCTCGGACTGCGGCTCAACGCCGGCGACACCGTCGAACACCGTCACGGCACCGTCGAGCACGCGCAGCGAGCGCTCCACCTCGACGGTGAAGTCGACGTGACCGGGGGTGTCGATGATGTTGATGGTGTGGTCGACGTCTTCCAGCGACCAGTGGCAGGTGGTGGCAGCAGAGGTGATCGTGATGCCACGCTCCTGCTCCTGCTCCATCCAGTCCATGGTGGCAGCGCCGTCGTGGACCTCACCGATCTTGTAAGACACACCGGTGTAGAACAGGATCCGCTCGGTGGTGGTCGTCTTGCCCGCGTCGATGTGGGCCATGATCCCGATGTTGCGGACCTTGGCCAGGTCAAGTGAAGTGGTAGCCATAAGGCTTCAGTCTTCTCTCGGTCTCGATGTGGGTAGCGACTACCAGCGGTAGTGCGCGAAGGCCTTGTTGGACTCGGCCATCTTGTGCGTGTCCTCGCGCTTCTTCACAGCGGCACCCAGGCCGTTGGAGGCGTCGAGAAGCTCGTTGAGCAGACGCTCGGTCATGGTCTTCTCGCGACGGGCGCGGGAGTAACCGACCAGCCAGCGCAGCGCGAGCGTGTTGGCACGACCGGGCTTGACCTCGATCGGAACCTGGTACGTCGCACCACCGACACGGCGGGACTTGACCTCGAGGGTCGGCTTGATGTTCTCCAGCGCGCGCTTCAGCGTGATGATCGGGTCGTTGCCCGTCTTCTCACGCAGACCCTCCATGGCGCCGTAGACGATGCGCTCGGCGGTGGAGCGCTTGCCGTTCAGCAGCACCTTGTTGATCAGGGAGGTCACCAGAGGAGAACCGTAGACCGGGTCGATGATGACCGGGCGCTTCGGGGCGGGGCCCTTACGAGGCATTCTTACTTCTCCTTCTTGGCGCCGTAACGGCTGCGAGCCTGCTTGCGGTTCTTGACACCCTGGGTGTCGAGCGAGCCACGGATGATCTTGTAGCGAACACCCGGCAGGTCCTTCACACGGCCGCCGCGCACGAGCACGATGGAGTGCTCCTGCAGGTTGTGTCCCTCACCCGGAATGTAGGCCGTGACCTCGATGCCGCTGGTCAGACGCACACGCGCGACCTTACGGAGGGCCGAGTTCGGCTTCTTCGGGGTGGTCGTGAACACACGCGTGCAGACGCCACGACGCTGAGGGGAACCCTCGAGTGCGGGCGTCTTGTTCTTCTCGACCTTGTCCTGCCGGCCCTTCCGGACCAGCTGCTGGATCGTAGGCACTACTTCTCCGGTTTCTGTGTGCCGAATGGTGAAGCTAACCTGGAACGTCGCCGACCCACGCGGTCGGGTGTGTCGAATCGTGCGGGCTTCTGCCGAGCGGCATAAGAGACGCAGATTGCGGTGGCCGTTCATGGCTCCTGTGCGGTTGAAGGCACGCAGGAGAGCCAAGGCACACCCCAGGCACAAGGTCTGAGCGTACCTACCTCAAACGCTACGGTCAAAACAAATGGGCCCCGCCCGCAGCGACACACGCCACATGTCAAGCCCGCCGAGCACAAGTGATCTACGAATCGGCGGCCGCTGTCCGCTTCGAACACTTTCCTCACGCCCTTGCGCCGGGGGTCGTGGCCCGGTCAGCCGACCGCGAGGGACACGGCCGTCATCAGGAGCAGTACGAGTGCCCAGCCGGCCGTGGCCAACCACCCCAGCACCAGACCGGTCATCGCCAGCCCCTCCCCCAGCTCCCCCGTCCGCCGGATCTCCGAGCGCGCCACGTGCCCCAGCACGACCGCAGGAATCCCGGTGAGCCCGGCGGTGGGCACACACAGCAGCCCGCACACGGCGGCCCCCACGGCCTTGCCGTTGGTCCGCGGCCGGGGCACGGCACCGAACACCCCCGGAGCGAGGACAGCGGGCACAGAAGGCGGTACGGGGCCCTGCGGCAGGTCGGCGACGAGGGAGGCCAGCTCCCCCACCGTACGGGCCGCGTACGCCCGCCCGACCCGCTCCTCGAACTCCGCGCGCTCCAGGCGCCCCTCGCCGTACCCGGCCCGCAGCACATCGACGGCCCGCTCACGCTCGGCATGCGAGGCGAGCACCGCCCTCCAGCCCTGCTGCCCGGACTGAGAAGGCTGCCACGGATACGGCGACTGCGACACGAGCACCTCCCCGAAGCGCCGGCGTCCCTCCATGATGCGCCGATCCGGCGCGCGCGGCACGGGCACGACGCCGAAGGGCGGCCACCCCGTGCGGGGTGGCCGCCCTTCAGTGGACGTGCACCTTACTGGTTGTACGGACCGTAGTCGTAGTCCTCCAGCGGAACGGCCTGGCCGGAGCCGGTGCCGAACGGCGAGTAGTCGATGTCGTCGTAGCCGACGGCCGAGTACATCGCGGCCTTGGCCTCCTCGGTCGGCTCGACCCGGATGTTGCGGTAGCGGGACAGACCCGTACCGGCCGGGATGAGCTTACCGATGATGACGTTCTCCTTGAGGCCGATGAGGCTGTCGGACTTGGCGTTGATCGCCGCATCCGTCAGGACTCGGGTCGTCTCCTGGAAGGAGGCGGCCGACAGCCAGGACTCCGTCGCCAGCGAGGCCTTGGTGATACCCATCAGCTGCGGACGACCGGAGGCCGGGTGACCGCCCTCCTGGACCACACGACGGTTCTCGGTCTCGAACTTCGAGCGCTCGACCAGCTCACCGGGCAGCAGCTCGGCGTCGCCGGACTCGATGATCGTCACACGGCGCAGCATCTGCCGGATGATGATCTCGATGTGCTTGTCGTGGATCGACACACCCTGCGAGTTGTACACCTTCTGGACCTCGCCGACCAGGTGGACCTGGACGGCACGCTGGCCCAGGATGCGCAGCACGTCGTGCGGGTTGGTGGCACCCACGGTGAGCTTCTGGCCCACCTCGACGTGCTCGCCCTCGCTGACCAGGAGACGGGCGCGCTTCGAGATCGGGTAGGCCGTCTCGTCGCTGCCGTCGTCCGGCGTGATGACGATCTTCTTGGTCTTCTCGGTCTCCTCGATCCGCACGCGGCCGGAGGCCTCGGAGATCGGGGCGACACCCTTCGGGGTACGGGCCTCGAAGAGCTCGACGACACGGGGCAGACCCTGGGTGATGTCGTCACCGGCCACACCACCGGTGTGGAAGGTACGCATCGTCAGCTGGGTACCGGGCTCACCGATGGACTGGGCGGCGATGATGCCGACCGCCTCACCGATGTCGACCAGCTTGCCGGTGGCCAGCGAACGGCCGTAGCACATCGCGCAGGTACCGACCGCGGACTCACAGGTCAGGACCGAACGGGTCTTGACCTCCTCGATGCCGCGCAGGACCAGCTCGTCGATCAGGACGTCACCGAGGTCGGTGCCGGCCGGGGCCAGGACCTGACCGTCGACCACGATGTCCTCGGCGAGGCAGCGCGCGTACACGCTGGTCTCGACGTCCTCCGCCTTGAGCAGCGTGCCCTCGGCGTCGCGCTCGGCGATCCGCAGCTTGAGGCCACGGTCGGTGCCGCAGTCCTCCTCGCGGATGATGACGTCCTGGGAGACGTCGACCAGACGACGGGTGAGGTAACCCGAGTCGGCGGTACGCAGAGCGGTGTCCGCCAGACCCTTACGGGCACCGTGCGTGGAGATGAAGTACTCCAGCACGGACAGACCCTCACGGAACGAGGCCTTGATGGGACGCGGGATCGTCTCGTTCTTGGCGTTCGACACCAGACCACGCATACCGGCGATCTGACGCATCTGCATCATGTTGCCTCGTGCACCCGAGTTCACCATCATGAAGATCGGGTTGGTCTTCGGGAAGTTCTCGTTCATCGCCTCGGCGACCTCGTTGGTCGCGTTGGTCCAGATGCCGATCAGTTCCTGGGTGCGCTCGTCCTTGGTGATCAGACCACGCTCGTACTGGCGCTGGACCTTCTCGTCCGCGGCCTCCCAGCGGGCGACGATCTCCTTCTTCGCCTCGGGGACGACGACGTCGGAGATGGCCACGGTGACGCCGGAACGGGTCGCCCAGTAGAAGCCCGCCGCCTTCAGGTTGTCGAGCGTCGCCGCCACGATGACCTTCGGGTAGCGCTCGGCCAGGTCGTTGACGATCTGGGAGAGCTGCTTCTTGCCGACCTCGTAGTCGACGAACGGGTAGTCCTCGGGCAGCAGCTCGTTGAAGAGCGCACGGCCCAGCGTGGTCTTCAGCGTGAAGCTGTCACCCTGCTGCCACTCCGGCTCGCCCTCCTCGCGCACCGGCGGCACCCAGCCACGCGGCGGGATGGTGCCCACCGGGAAGCGGATCTCGGTCGGCGTCTGCAGGGACAGGTCGCCGGCGTCGAACGCCATGATCGCCTCGGCGACGGACGCGAACGCGCGGCCCTCGCCCTTGGGGTTGCGGCCCTCGGCGTCGGTGGTGAGGAAGAACAGACCGAGGACCATGTCCTGGGTCGGCATCGTCACCGGGCGGCCGTCGGCCGGCTTGAGGATGTTGTTCGAGGACAGCATCAGGATGCGGGCCTCGGCCTGCGCCTCCGCGGACAGCGGCAGGTGCACGGCCATCTGGTCACCGTCGAAGTCCGCGTTGAACGCGGTGCAGACGAGCGGGTGGATCTGGATGGCCTTGCCCTCGACCAGCTGCGGCTCGAAGGCCTGGATGCCGAGGCGGTGCAGGGTGGGAGCACGGTTCAGCAGAACCGGGTGCTCGGCGATGACCTCTTCGAGGACGTCGTACACGACCGTGCGGCCGCGCTCCACCATGCGCTTGGCGCTCTTGATGTTCTGCGCGTGGTTCAGGTCGACCAGGCGCTTCATCACGAACGGCTTGAAGAGCTCCAGCGCCATCGCCTTCGGCAGACCGCACTGGTGCAGCTTCAGCTGCGGACCGACGACGATCACGGAACGCGCCGAGTAGTCGACACGCTTGCCGAGCAGGTTCTGACGGAAACGACCCTGCTTGCCCTTCAGCATGTCGCTGAGGGACTTCAGCGGGCGGTTACCGGGACCGGTCACCGGCCGGCCGCGACGACCGTTGTCGAAGAGGGCGTCAACAGCCTCCTGAAGCATGCGCTTCTCGTTGTTGACGATGATCTCCGGAGCGCCCAGGTCGAGCAGGCGCTTCAGACGGTTGTTGCGGTTGATGACACGGCGGTACAGGTCGTTCAGGTCGGAGGTCGCGAAGCGGCCACCGTCCAGCTGCACCATCGGACGCAGGTCCGGCGGGATGACCGGGACGCAGTCCAGGACCATGCCCTTGGGGCTGTTGGACGTCTGCAGGAACGCGGAGACGACCTTCAGGCGCTTGAGCGCGCGGGTCTTCTTCTGGCCCTTGCCGGTGCGGATGATCTCGCGGAGACGCTCGGCCTCCTCCTCGAGGTCGAAGGACTCCAGGCGCTTCTGCAGCGCCGCGGCACCCATCGAACCGTCGAAGTACGTGCCGAAGCGGTCACGCAGCTCGCGGTAGAGCAGCTCGTCGCCCTCGAGGTCCTGGACCTTGAGGTTCTTGAACCGGTTCCACACCTCGTCGAGGCGGTCGATCTCGCGCTGCGCACGGTCGCGCAGCTGCTTCATCTCGCGCTCGGCACCCTCGCGCACCTTGCGGCGCACGTCGGCCTTGGCGCCCTCGGCCTCCAGCTCGGCCAGGTCGGTCTCGAGCTTCTTGGCACGGGCCTCGAGGTCGGCGTCGCGGCGCTGCTCGATCTGCTGACGCTCGACGGAGACGTGCGCCTCCAGCGAGGGCAGGTCGCGCTGACGGCGCTCCTCGTCCACGTACGTGATCATGTACGCCGCGAAGTAGATGACCTTCTCCAGGTCCTTCGGGGCGAGGTCCAGCAGGTAACCCAGGCGCGACGGGACGCCCTTGAAGTACCAGATGTGCGTGACGGGAGCGGCCAGCTCGATGTGGCCCATCCGCTCACGGCGCACCTTGGCACGGGTCACCTCGACGCCACAGCGCTCACAGATGATGCCCTTGAAGCGAACGCGCTTGTACTTGCCGCAGTAGCACTCCCAGTCCCGGGTCGGACCGAAGATCTTCTCGCAGAAGAGTCCGTCCTTTTCGGGCTTGAGGGTGCGGTAGTTGATGGTCTCGGGCTTCTTGACCTCGCCGTGGCTCCACTGACGGATGTCGTCAGCGGTGGCCAGGCCGATCCGGAGCTCGTCGAAGAAGTTGACGTCGAGCACTATGCGTCAATCCCTCTCAGGGTCGAAAGTCTGTGGTCTGAAACGGGGGCCTGGGGGTCGGCGGGGCCCTGTGGGTGGGGGCCCCGCCGGACTCCCGTCAGACCTCTTCGACGCTGCTCGGCTCGCGCCGGGACAGGTCGATACCGAGCTCCTCCGCAGCGCGGAAGACGTCCTCGTCGGTGTCGCGCATCTCGATGGACATGCCGTCCGAGGACAGCACCTCCACGTTGAGGCACAGGGACTGCATTTCCTTGATGAGCACCTTGAAGGACTCGGGAATGCCGGGCTCAGGGATGTTCTCGCCCTTGACGATGGCCTCGTAGACCTTCACGCGGCCGGTGACGTCGTCGGACTTGATGGTCAGCAGCTCCTGGAGGGCGTACGCGGCGCCGTAGGCCTCGAGGGCCCACACCTCCATCTCACCGAAGCGCTGGCCACCGAACTGGGCCTTACCACCCAGCGGCTGCTGGGTGATCATCGAGTACGGACCGGTCGAACGGGCGTGGAGCTTGTCGTCGACCAGGTGGTGGAGCTTGAGGATGTACATGTAGCCGACCGAGATCGGGTCCGGGAACGGCTCACCGCTACGGCCGTCGAACAGCCGCGCCTTACCGGTCGGGAGCACCATGCGCTCGCCGTCGCGGTTCGGGATGGTGTGCTGCAGCAGACCCGCCAGCTCGTCCTCACGGGCACCGTCGAAGACCGGGGTCGCGACGTTGGTGCCGGGGGCGACGGAGTCGGCGCCGATCGCCTGGAGGCGCTGCGCCCACTCGTCGGCGAGGCCGGAGACGTCCCAGCCGCGGCTGGCGAGCCAGCCGAGGTGGATCTCCAGGACCTGTCCCGGGTTCATTCGGGACGGCACACCCAGCGGGTTGAGGATGATGTCGACCGGGGTGCCGTCCTCCAGGAACGGCATGTCCTCGATCGGCAGGATCTTGGAGATGACACCCTTGTTGCCGTGACGGCCGGCGAGCTTGTCACCGTCGGTGATCTTGCGCTTCTGCGCCACGTACACGCGCACGAGCTGGTTCACACCGGGGGGAAGCTCGTCGCCCTCCTCGCGGTCGAAGACGCGGACGCCGATGACCTTGCCGATCTCACCGTGCGGCACCTTCAGCGAGGTGTCGCGCACCTCGCGCGCCTTCTCACCGAAGATCGCGCGGAGCAGGCGCTCCTCGGGGGTCAGCTCGGTCTCACCCTTGGGCGTGACCTTGCCGACGAGGATGTCGCCGGCGACGACCTCGGCACCGATGCGGATGATGCCGCGCTCGTCGAGGTCGGCGAGGACCTCCTCGGAGACGTTCGGGATGTCCCGGGTGATCTCCTCGGGGCCGAGCTTGGTGTCACGGGCGTCGACCTCGTGCTCCTCGATGTGGATCGAGGAGAGGACGTCGTCCTGCACGAGGCGCTGCGACAGGATGATCGCGTCCTCGTAGTTGTGACCCTCCCACGGCATGAACGCCACGAGCAGGTTCTTGCCCAGCGCCATCTCGCCGTTCTCGGTGGCCGGGCCGTCGGCGAGCACCTGGCCCGTGATGACGCGGTCGCCCTCGTTGACGATGACCTTCTGGTTGACCGAGGTGCCCTGGTTGGAGCGGGCGAACTTGGCCAGGCGGTACGTGATGTACGTGCCGTCGTCGTTGGCGGTGGTGATGTAGTCCGCGGAGACCTCCTGGACCACACCGGCCTTCTCGGCCTTGACGACGTCGCCGGCGTCGACGGCGGAGCGGTACTCCATGCCGGTACCGACGAGCGGGGCCTCCGACTTAATCAGCGGAACGGCCTGGCGCATCATGTTCGCGCCCATGAGGGCACGGTTGGCGTCGTCGTGCTCGAGGAAGGGGATCATGGCGGTCGCGACCGACACCATCTGGCGCGGCGAGACGTCCATGTAGTCCACGTCCTCGGGGCCGACGTAGTCGACCTCGCCGCCCTTGCGGCGGACGAGCACGCGGGCCTCGGCGAAGCGCAGGTCGTCGTTGAGCGTGGCGTTGGCCTGCGCGATGACGAAGCGGTCCTCCTCGTCGGCGGTCAGGTAGTCGACCTCGTCGGTGACCTGGCCGTCGATGACCTTGCGGTACGGGGTCTCGACGAAGCCGAACGCGTTGACCCGGCCGTAGGAGGCGAGCGAGCCGATCAGACCGATGTTCGGGCCTTCAGGGGTCTCGATCGGGCACATGCGGCCGTAGTGCGACGGGTGCACGTCACGGACCTCGAAGCCGGCCCGCTCACGGGAGAGACCACCCGGGCCAAGAGCCGACAGACGGCGCTTGTGGGTGAGACCCGACAGCGGGTTGTTCTGGTCCATGAACTGCGACAGCTGGCTGGTGCCGAAGAACTCCTTGATGGAGGCGACGACCGGCCGGATGTTGATCAGGGTCTGCGGCGTGATCGCCTCGACGTCCTGGGTGGTCATCCGCTCACGGACGACGCGCTCCATACGGGCCAGACCCGTGCGGACCTGGTTCTGGATGAGCTCGCCGACGCTGCGCAGGCGACGGTTGCCGAAGTGGTCGATGTCGTCGGTCTCGACGACGATCGTCTGACCGCTGTCACCGACCGTCTCGGTCTCGCCGGCGTGCAGCTTCACCAGGTACTTGATCGTCGCGATGATGTCCTCGACGGTCAGGATCCCGGCGTCCAGCGGGGCGTCCGCGGCCAGCTTCTTGTTGACCTTGTAGCGGCCGACCTTGGCCAGGTCGTAGCGCTTGGGGTTGAAGTAGAGGTTCTCGAGCAGCGTCTGCGCGGCCTCACGCGTGGGGGGCTCGCCCGGACGCAGCTTGCGGTAGATGTCGAGCAGCGCGTCGTCCTGGCCCTGGGTGTGGTCCTTCTCCAGGGTGGCGCGCATGGACTCGTACTCGCCGAACTCCTCGAGGATCTGCTCGGTGGTCCAGCCGAGGGCCTTGAGGAGGACGGTCACGGACTGCTTGCGCTTGCGGTCGATGCGCACACCGACCATGTCGCGCTTGTCGATCTCCATCTCCAGCCAGGCACCCCGGGACGGGATGATCTTGGCGGAGAAGATGTCCTTGTCGGACGTCTTGTCGATGGAGGAGTCGAAGTAGACACCGGGCGAACGGACCAGCTGCGACACCACGACACGCTCGGTGCCGTTGATGACGAAGGTGCCCTTGTTCGTCATGAGCGGGAAGTCGCCCATGAAGACGGTCTGGGACTTGATCTCGCCGGTCTCGTTGTTGGTGAACTCGGCGGTGACGAAGAGCGGGGCCGCGTAGGTGAAGTCGCGGTCCTTGCACTCGTCGATGGAGTTCTTCGGCGGCTCGAAGCGGTGGTCGCGGAAGGTCAGCGACATCGACCCGCTGAAGTCCTCGATCGGGGAGATCTCCTCGAAGATCTCCTCCAGACCGGACTTGGTGGGGACATCCTGACCGTTCTCGAGGGCCTCCTCGACGCGAGCCTTCCACGCGTCGTTGCCGAGCAGCCAGTCGAAGCTCTCGGTTTGCAGCGCGAGAAGGTTCGGAACCTCGAGGGGCTCCTTGATCTTTGCAAAGGAGATGCGCAGCGGGGCGGTGCTGGCAGCGTTGTTCGTATTCGCGGTCGAGGCGTTGCGCGAGGCGGCCAAGAGGGGGTCCTTCCGAGGGCTCGGACTCACTACGCGCGTACCGTCCCCTCCCCCGCGCACAAAGACAGAAGTCCCAGGTCGGAGACGATCTGTCGGTCAGTGCTCGAGTGAGGGCAGACCCCTGGTGACGGGCAGGGGACAGCTAACAGGCAGCGCAAAGGGTCAGTGTAGCCACTTGGCACACTGATGTCCAGTCCCGCATTTCGGAGACCTCACTCTTCCAAACGCCTGCGGCATACCTGCCTTCAACGCACGTTGATACTGCCCTCTTCGCCGTCGATCCATGCCTCGGATTGGATCCTTGTGACGACGCGTCCTGAGAATTGCGCGCTGCGTGCGGTTCGTCAAGGCCCCCCTTGGCCGAACCGGGGCGACCGAGACACGACGAAGATCACCTTACCCCTCGCGAACACAGGTGCAAGGCAGCCCGGGCCGTCCCCCGGGGAACGCCGAAGGGCGACCACCCGGATGGATGATCGCCCTTCGGTGCGTTCGCGTTACAGCCCCAGGGAAGTCGTTCTCACGACCTGGGCCCTGGGAGGCCGCTCATGCGGTCGCGAAGGTCTTACTTGACCTCGACGGAGGCGCCGGCGCCCTCGAGGGCCTCCTTGGCCTTGTCGGCGGCGTCCTTGGCGACCTTCTCGAGAACGGGCTTCGGGGCGCCGTCCACGAGGTCCTTGGCCTCCTTCAGACCCAGGGAGGTCAGCTCACGCACGACCTTGATGACCTGGATCTTCTTGTCGCCGGCACCGGTGAGGATGACGTCGAACTCGTCCTTCTCCTCGGCGGCCTCGGCGGCACCGGCGCCACCAGCGGCACCCGGGGCGGCAACGGCGACGGCCGCGGCGGCGGTGACGTCGAACTTCTCCTCGAACGCCTTCACGAACTCGGAGAGCTCGATGAGGGTCATCTCCTCGAACTGCGCGAGCAGGTCTTCCTGGCTGAGCTTCGCCATGATGGCGGTCCTTCCACTAATTCGGCAGGTGCCGGATGTACGGGGTGAGGCGGGCGTACGTTGGCCCGCTGGCGACACGCGCCGCGATCAGGCGGCGAGCGTCAGAAAGCGAGCCGAATTACTCGGCACCGCCCTGCTCGTCCTGCTTGGCGCGCAGCGCGTCCACGGTGCGGACGAGCTTCGACGGCAGCGCCTGGAAGAGCTGAGCAGCCTGGGACTGCTTGCCCTTGAAGGCACCGGCCAGCTTGGAGAGCAGAACCTCGCGGGACTCGAGGTCCGCAAGCTTCTTGATCTCGTCGGCGGAGAGGGCCTTGCCCTCGAGCACACCGCCCTTGATGACGAGATTCGGGTTGTCCTTGGCGAAGTCACGGAGACCCTTCGCCGACACCACCGGGTCACCGGTGATGAAGGCGACGGCCGTCGGACCAGCGAACTGGTCGTCCAGCGTCGTGATCCCGGCCTCGTTGGCCGCAATCTTGGTCAGCGTGTTCTTCACCACGGCGTACTGGGCGTTCTCACCGAGCGAGCGGCGCAGCGTCTTGAGCTGCGCCACGGTGAGACCGCGGTACTCGGTCAGCACGGCGGCGTTGGAGTTGCGGAACTTGTCCGTCAGCTCCGCAACCGCGGCAGCCTTGTCGGGCCTCGCCATAGAGCCTCGGCCTCCTTCCGGGTGATTCTGACCGCGCGGACCCGAAGGAGGACTGGGGAAAACGAAACGCCCCGGCGCAGGCGCACGGGGCGGACTCGACCGGCAGCACACGCATGTGAACACACACATGCTCCGGGAGTTCTTCCACAGTCACCTGCGCGGGTCGCCCGCATTTTCAGCGGATCCTTCGGCCACCGGCCCCGTTGTTGGGGCACGGCAACGACCAGCGGTCTTTGGCTTCTGTAGGAGAGTACGGGAACGGGTCGCCCTCGAGCAAATCCGCCCGTACGGGTCAGCCCTGCATGGCCTCTTCCATGGCCTTCTTCATCATTTCCTCGAAGGTCGTGACGTCCTTGGCCGGCGGAGCGGTCACCGTCACCGGCTTGTTGACGTCGAGGAAGGTGATCGTCATGTCCAGCGGGCCCTTGTCGGCGTCACCGCGCATGCGGAACTGCTTGGTGTGCTGCTCGCCGTCGATCCACATGTCCATGGTGAACTTGTCGATGCCGAGCTTCTCGTACTCCTTGAGGCTCTCCTGCCGCTTCTCGCGAGCGGCCTGCCCCTGGCCGTTCAGGGAGGCCTTGAGGTCCGCCAGGGTGACCGTGCCGGTGTAGTGCGTCGTGCCGACGCCGTCGACGGTCTCCGTGCCGACCTTCTTCACGTCCTTGGAGCCGGTGAGGAACGTGGACTCCGCCGCCGGGTTCTTCTGGGCCTGGCCGGCCTTCCCCAGCTCGTCCAGGTCCTTGGTGCTCTTGGACATGTCGAACTTGAGCCAGGTCTTGCCGTCCATGTCCTTCGCGGCCTCCTCGCCGCCGTTGACGAACAGCGCCTTGCCGACGAGCCGGATCTCCGTCTCGCCGGCGTCGGCCCCGCCCTCGATCCCCATCTTCATGCTCATGGCGAGCGGCTTCAGGCTCATCGCCGCGTCACCGTGCAGCTTGCCCTCCCCCGGGATGGTGCCGCGCATGCGGTAGTGGAAGGACGTGACCGCGTCGGCGTTCTTCGCGGCCGCCGCGACCGCCGCCGCCGGGGACATCTCCGGCGACTGCGCGTCGCCCTTGCCGCAGCCGACGGCCCCGGCGAGCAGCAGCGCGGCGAGCGTGGCAGCGGGTATGACAGAGGACTTCTTCATGATTTCCCCCCACGTAAGGCACAGCTGCCCCACGGCAGCCCTGCGAGGCTAACGGTAAGGGAGGGGTAAGACACTCGCTTTTCTCAGGGTGCCGTGGTGCCCATGAGCTGCGCGAAGTCCTCGGTGTCGGCCGCCGGGGGGCGTTGCACGGCGACGTGGACGCCGTAGTCGCCGTAGGTGGCCGTCTGGGTCATCGGGCCGCTCTCCAGCGTGGCCTGCTCGGTCTTCCTGACGATCAGGTGGTGGTCGTCGACCCACAGGTCGATGTGCTCACTGCGCACACCGGCGTCGGTGAGCTGCTTCTTCAGGGACGCGTCGGTGAGGGAGGCGACGTCGACCGTGCCCGTGTAGTGCCGGGCGCGGCGGCCGGCGACGGTTTCCTCGCCGACGGCACGGGCGTCACCGGAGGACAGCAGCAGCTTCACGGGCGGCACGGGCGCGGTGTTGCGCAGCTGGTCGCGCAGATAGCTGCCGGAGTCGCCGGGCAGGCCGGCGAGGTCGTCGTAGTCGTAGCGGATCCAGTGCCGGCCGCCGATGCGCCGGGCGAACTCGGCTCCCACGCGCGCGTAGTACGCGTCGGGCAGCAGCCGCGCCTCCATGGTGGTGCTGCCGAGCGCCCGCAGGGGTTCGGCGAGGCTGCCGCCGGTGTAGGTGATGGTGAGCGTGCCGGTGGACCCGCCGGCCCACTCCAGGGTGCCCTCGCTGCGGGTGGACAGCAGCCCGGCCATGACCGTGGTGGAGCTGATCCGCGCCGAGCCGGCCCGGGTGGTGGCCTGTTCCACGGCGCGCAGCGCGGCCGTGGTGCGCGCGTCGGGGTGGCCGGGCGACGCCGTGGGCCGCGGCCGGCCGCCTCCGCCGCCACAGGCCGCCAGGCTGCTCAGTACGGCCGCCACCAGGACCGCCGCGATCCCCCGTCGGATGGTTCTCATCCGTCTCCCTCCGCTCCCCCGCGATCTTCACGCTAACCCGCGTCGGACCGCTTCGGGGGCGGAACGCCCTGGGCCGGGAACGGGAACGGGCCCCGCCCCCTGAGAACAGGGTGCGGGGCCCGGAACCGACTTCGGTGAGCGTCAGGCTCAGACCGCGGCCGGGTCCTCCTCGACGAGGAGGTTGCGGGTGCGGTTCGGGTCGACCGGAATGCCGGGGCCCATGGTGGTGCTGAGCGCGGCCTTCTTGATGTAGCGACCCTTGGCGGCGGACGGCTTCAGACGGAGGATCTCCTCCAGGGCCGCGCCGTAGTTCTCCACCAGCTTGTCGTCGTCGAAGGACGCCTTGCCGATGATGAAGTGCAGGTTCGCGTGCTTGTCGACACGGAACTCGATCTTGCCGCCCTTGATGTCGGTGACGGCCTTGGCCACGTCGGGGGTGACGGTGCCGGTCTTCGGGTTCGGCATCAGACCACGCGGACCGAGCACGCGGCCGAGACGGCCGACCTTGCCCATGAGGTCCGGGGTGGCGACGACGGCGTCGAAGTCCAGACGGCCCTTCGCGACCTCGTCGATCAGTTCGTCGGAGCCGACGATGTCGGCGCCCGCGGCCTCCGCGGCCGCAGCACGGTCACCGGTCGCGAAGACCAGGACCCGGGCGGTCTTGCCGGTGCCGTGCGGCAGGTTCACGGTGCCACGGACCATCTGGTCGGCCTTGCGCGGGTCGACACCCAGACGGAAGGCGACCTCGACGGTCGAGTCGAACTTGGTCGTGGAGGTCTCCTTGGCGAGACGGACGGCCTCGAGCGGGGCGTACAGCTTGTCCCGGTCGACCTTGGCGTCCGCAGCCTTGAGAGCCTTGCTGCGCTTGCTCACGTGATGCTCCTGTGTGTGCTGAGGAGTTGTGGTGCGGGCCGAGCAGGCCCTGCCACTTCTGCTGGAAGGTGGGGTCAGCCCTCGACCGTGACGCCCATGGAACGGGCGGTGCCGGCGATGATCTTCTCGGCGGCGTCCAGGTCGTTGGCGTTGAGGTCGGGCATCTTGGTCGTGGCGATCTCACGGACCTGGTCACGCGTGATCTTCGCGACCTTGGTCTTGTGCGGCTCGCCGGAGCCCTTCTCCACGCCCGCGGCCTTGAGGATCATCTTCGCGGCCGGCGGCGTCTTGGTGATGAAGGTGAAGGAGCGGTCCTCGTAGACCGTGATCTCCACCGGGATGACCCAGCCACGCTGCGACTCGGTCGCGGCGTTGTAGGCCTTGCAGAACTCCATGATGTTCACGCCGTGCTGACCCAGCGCGGGGCCGACCGGCGGGGCCGGGTTGGCGGCACCGGCCTGGATCTGGAGCTTGATGAGCCCCGTGACCTTCTTCTTCTTGGGAGGCATGGCTCTCCGGGTCCTTTCACTTCGGGTCCATGCCCGCCTCCGGGGACCACCCGGACGCAGGCATACCGCACAACGATAACGGGTATAGATGCGCGGCCAAAAACCGTGCAGGTCAGACCGTCCCCCGCGAGCGGGGGCGCCCCCAGTGGAAGCTCGGTCTGACCTGCGCGGAAGCGGTAAGTCCAGAAAGAACTAGTTCTTCTGGATCTGATCGAAGGACAGCTCGACCGGGGTCTCGCGGCCGAAGATCTCCACCAGACCCTTGACCTTCTTGGAGTCCGGGTTGATCTCGTTGATCGTTGCCTGGAGCGTGGCGAACGGGCCGTCGGTGACGGTGACCGAGTCGCCGACCTCGAAGTCCAGCACCTGGACCTCGACCTTGCGCTGCGGCGCCGGCTTGCCCTCGGCCTCGGCGGCCTCGCGGGCGGCCTTGGCCTCCGCCTCGGGGGCGAGCATCTTCACGATCTCGTCCAGCGACAGCGGGTACGGGTCGTAGGCGTTGCCGACGAAGCCGGTCACGCCGGGCGTGTTGCGGACGACGCCCCAGGACTCGTTCGTCAGATCCATCCGGACGAGCACGTAACCGGGCAGCTTGTTCTGCTTGACGGTCTTGCGCTCGCCGTTCTTGATCTGGACGATCTCTTCCTCGGGCACCTCGGCCTGGTAGATGAAGTCCTCGACGTTCAGCGAGACGGCGCGCTGCTCCAGGTTGGCCTTCACGCGCTTCTCGTAACCGGCGTAGGTGTGGATGACGTACCACTCGCCGGGCAGCAGGCGCAGCTCTTCGCGGAGCTTCTCGACCGGGTCGCGGTCGTCCTCGGGCTCGGGCTCCTCGGCCACGGCCTCGGCGACCTCGTCCTCATCGGCCTCGTCGCCGGCGACGGCCTCGTCCTCCTCGTGGAGGGCGGCTTCCTCGGCGGGCTCGCCCGCTTCGAGGTCGGCAGCCTCGGCCTCGTCCAGCTCCTCGTCCGCGCCCTCGACGATGTCGAGCTCGTCGTCGACCGACTCTGCCGCAGTCTCGCTTGGCTCAACGGCGTCGTTCAGGTTCTGGTCAGACACGGTGGCTGCTTCTTCCTGGATACATAGGGGTGGAACACGCGAAAAGGGGCGCCGGATACCTCGGCGCCCTTCGCTTCTGGCTCAGCCGAAGACGTACTTGGCCGCGTGGTTGAGCCCATAGTCAATCACGGTCACCAGGCCGATCATGATGGCGACGAAGAAGATCACCACAGTCGTGTACGACGTCAGCTGGTTGCGCGTGGGCCAGACGACCTTGCGCAGCTCCGCAATGATCTGCCGGTAGAAGGTGGCCAGGCGCTTGAGCGGACCCTTCTTGGCCCGCTTGCCGCCCTTACGGGCCTTCTTCCGACTCTCCGGCGCCTCGTCCTGGGCGTCAGGCGTGTCGATGGAGCCCACGGCGTCCGCCATTAGTCCTCACCTGATCCCGGGTCGTGGCCGTGCCGCGCCCGGTCTGAGCCGCACGGCGGTGCATTGCTGTACGTACATGCGCACACATCCTGGCGAAGGTGTGTGTAGCAGGGCCGGAGGGACTTGAACCCCCAACCGCCGGTTTTGGAGACCGGTGCTCTACCAATTGAGCTACGACCCTTTGGTGTGTCCCCCAACGTACCGCATCCGGCCGGATGCTTGGTGTGCACCGGTTGCGGGCGCGGCTGCTGAAGGCCAACGAGGTGAGAGTGTACGTGGTCCGGAGCGTGCAGTCGAACGGAAAGCGCCCCCGGGGGTGGTTGGTTCTGATGTTCGTGGCCGGAGCCGTGTCGATCACGCCGGGCGTTCCGTCTGACGTTCGGTCGGTGCCCACTGGGTGAAACCGGCGTGCCGGGCGGGTTTCCGGTCTGAAAGCATGGGCCGTATGAGCGCTGCAATCCCTCCCACCGAGCGCCGGGTCTCGGCCCGCATCGGCGCGATCTCCGAGTCCGCCACCCTCGCCGTGGACGCCAAGGCCAAGGCCCTCAAGGCCGCCGGACGCCCGGTGATCGGCTTCGGCGCCGGTGAGCCCGACTTCCCGACTCCGGACTACATCGTCGAGGCGGCCGTCGAGGCCTGCAAGAACCCCAAGTACCACCGGTACACCCCGGCCGGCGGCCTGCCCGAGCTGAAGGCCGCCATCGCCGCGAAGACGCTGCGCGACTCCGGCTACGAGGTCGACGCGTCCCAGGTCCTGGTGACCAACGGCGGCAAGCAGGCGATCTACGAGGCGTTCGCCGCGATCCTCGACCCGGGCGACGAGGTCATCGTCCCGGCGCCGTACTGGACGACCTACCCGGAGTCGATCCGGCTGGCCGGCGGTGTCCCCGTCTTCGTGACCGCCGACGAGACCACCGGCTACCGCGTCTCCGTCGAGCAGCTGGAGGCCGCCCGCACCGAGAAGACGAAGGTCGTCCTCTTCGTCTCCCCGTCCAACCCGACCGGCGCGGTCTACTCCGAGCACGAGACCGAGGCCATCGGCCGCTGGGCCCACGAGCACGGCCTGTGGGTGCTCACCGACGAGATCTACGAGCACCTGGTCTACGGCGACGCCTCCGCCGTGTCGCTGCCCGCGGTCCTGCCCGAGCTGCGCGACAAGTGCATCGTCGTCAACGGCGTCGCCAAGACGTACGCCATGACCGGCTGGCGGGTCGGCTGGATCATCGGCCCGAAGGACGTCGTGAAGGCCGCGACCAACCTCCAGTCGCACGCCACCTCCAACGTCTCCAACGTCGCCCAGGTGGCCGCGCTGGCCGCAGTCTCCGGTGACCTGGACGCCGTCGCGAAGATGCGCGAGGCCTTCGACCGGCGCCGCAAGACGATCGTGCGGATGCTCAACGAGATCGACGGCGTGCTCTGCCCGGAGCCCGAGGGCGCCTTCTACGCCTACCCGTCGGTCAAGCCGCTGCTCGGCAAGGAGATCCGCGGCAAGCGCCCGCAGGACACCGTCGAGCTGGCCGCGCTGATCCTGGAGGAGGCCGAGGTCGCGGTCGTCCCGGGCGAGGCGTTCGGCACGCCGGGCTACCTGCGGCTGTCGTACGCGCTCGGTGACGAGGACCTCGTCGAGGGCGTGAGCCGGATCCAGAAGCTGCTGGCGGAGGCGCGGGACTGACGTCCACGCCGAGCCGGACACGGGCCGCTTCCCTCGGGAGGCGGCCCGTTTCTTCGTGCGAGCAAGACCTCGATCGGGGAAAGAGGTACCGGGACGCCGGGGGCGTGCGGCAGGATCCTGGAATGGAGCGCGTACGTGATCTGTCTGCCCTGCCCAAGGCCCATCTGCACCTGCACTTCACCGGCTCGATGCGGCCCAGCACCCTCCTGGAACTCGCCGACAAGCACGGCGTCCGGCTGCCCGACGCGCTGACCGACGCGCTCGCGAGCGGGGAGTCGCCGCGCTTGCGGGCCACGGACGAGCGGGGCTGGTTCCGGTTCCAGCGGCTCTACGACGCCGCGCGCTCGTGCCTCCAGCAGCCGGAGGACATCCAGCGGCTGGTGCGGGAGGCCGCGGAGGAGGACCTGAAGGACGGCTCCCGGTGGCTGGAGATCCAGGTCGACCCCACGTCGTACGCGCCGCGGCTGGGCGGGCTGATCCCGGCGCTGGAGATCATCCTGGACGCGGTGGAGACCACCAGCCGGGAGACCGGGCTCGGGATGCGGGTGGTGGTCGCCGCCAACCGGATGAAGCACCCGCTGGACGCGCGCACCCTGGCCCGGCTGGCCGTGCGGTACGCCGACCGCGGCGTGGTCGGCTTCGGGCTGTCCAACGACGAGCGCCGGGGCATGGCGCGCGACTTCGACCGGGCCTTCGCCATCGCGCGCGACGGCGGGCTGCTGTCCGCGCCGCACGGCGGTGAGCTGACCGGCCCGTCCTCGGTACGCGACTGCCTGGACGACCTGCACGCCGACCGGCTCGGGCACGGGGTGCGCGCCGCGGAGGACCCGTGGCTGCTGCGCCGGCTCGCCGAACAGGGCGTGACCTGCGAGGTCTGCCCCGCGTCCAATGTGGCCCTCGGTGTCTACGAGAAGCCCGAGGACGTGCCGCTGCGCACGCTGTACGAGGCGGGCGTGCCGATGGCGCTGGGCGCGGACGACCCGCTGCTGTTCGGCTCGCGGCTCGCCGCGCAGTACGAGATCGCGCGCCGGTACCACGCCTTCACGGACGAGGAGCTGGCGGAGCTGGCCCGGCAGTCGCTGCGCGCGACGGCGGCACCGGAGGGGGTCAAGCGGGAGCTGCTGGCGGCGGTGGACGAGTGGCTGGACGGCTGAGGCCGCCGGGTCACTGGCTCATGGAGCCGATCACCATCGGGAACGACGTCTTGTCGAAGATGCCGTTGGCCAGGTTCTGCGGAACGATCTTGCCGTTGACCTTCAGCGTGGGCGTGCCGGTCGCGCCGGACGTGTCGAAGGCCTTCTCGGAGGCGCTGACGAAGGAGCGGTGCTTCATGCCCTTCACCGCCGCGTCGAACCCGGCGCCGCGCAGGCCCGGCACCTGGGACGCCGTCCGCAGCAGGAACGCGTCCGTGTAGCCGTCGACGCTCTCGTCGGGCTGGTGGGCGAAGAGGGCGTCGTGGAGCTCCACGAACCTGCCCGCGTCCAGCGCGGCCCGCAGCGCGTTGGCGGCCTTCTTCGAGCCCTGGCCGCCGAGCTTGTCGTCCAGGAAGGACGCGAGGGTGTACTCGGCCCGGACCTGGCCGGAGCGGACCATCTCGCGCAGGGCCTCGCCACCGCCCTGGGTCTCGAACCGCTCGCAGACCGGGCAGCGCATGTCCTCGTAGACGTGCACGACGGTCTTCGCGTCCGGGGAGCCGACGCGGACGGTGGTGCCGTCGGGCGCGAGGGACTCGGGCAGGTCGGCATCCGTGGCGTAGGTCTGTGCCGGGGCGGACGCCTTCGCCTGCTTGTCGTCGGGCGCGGTGCCGTCGCCGTCCGCCCCGCCCTTCCCGCCGCAGGCCGTCGTGACGGCTCCCAGCAGTACGGCCGCCGCGGCGAGGGCGGCGGCGGTACGGGTGCGGTGCGTGCGGCGGGCGGCGTGCATGGTCGTTCCCCTCGTGGTGCGCGGTCGGGAACGACCCTATGTGATCCCCGCGCTACAGACTGACGCCCACCGTCACCGGTTCGTTGACGAGGGTGATGCCGAACGCCTCGCGGACGCCGGCCACGACCTCGCGGGCGAGGGCGAGGAGATCCTCGGTGGTGGCCTCGCCGCGGTTGGTGAGGGCGAGGGTGTGCTTGGTGGAGATACGGGCGGGGCCGGTGCCGTAGCCCTTGGTGAAACCGGCCTTGTCGATCAGCCAGGCCGCGGAGGTCTTGGTGTGGCCGTCGCCGGCCGGGAAGGCGGGCGGTTCCGTGTCGGCGCCGAGGCGGTCGTGGACGCGGGCGCGGAAGGCCGCGAAGGCGGTGTCCGTGAGGATGGGGTTGGTGAAGAAGGAACCGGCGGACCAGGTGTCGTGGTCGTCGGGGTCCAGCACCATGCCCTTGCCGGCGCGCAGCTTCAGGACGGTCTCGCGGGCCGTGGCGAGGGGGACGCGGTCGCCGGGTTCCACGCCGAGGGCGCGGGCGGTCTCGGCGTAGCGGATCGGGGCGGAGAGGCCGTCGGCGTCCTCCAGCGCGAAGCGGACGCGGAGGACGACGTAGCGGTCCGGGTCCTGCTTGAAGCGGCTGTGGCGGTAGGAGAAGGCGCAGTCGGCGTTGGTGAGGGTGACCGTGCGGTGGGCGCGGCGGTCGTAGGCGATCACTTCGGTGATCGTGGCGGAGACGTCCTGGCCGTAGGCGCCGACGTTCTGGATCGGGGTGGCGCCGGCGGAGCCGGGGATGCCGGCGAGGCACTCGATGCCGGCGAGGCCGGCCTCCACGGTGCGGGCGACGGCGTCGGTCCAGATCTCGCCGGCGGCGAGTTCCAGGGTGGTGCCGTTCAGCTCGACGCCGCGGGTGGCGATGCGCAGGGCGGTGCCGGCGAAGCCCTTGTCTCCGACGAGCAGGTTGGAGCCGCCGCCGATGATCAGCAGCGGGGTGCCGGTCGCGTCGGCCTCGCGGACGGCTTCGATCACCTCGGCGTCACTGCTCGCCGTGAGCAACCGGGTGGCGGGACCGCCGAGCCGGAGGGTGGTGAGGGGGGCGAGGGGGGCGTCGTGTTGTTCGAGCACGCGAGCAAGCGTAAGCCTGCCGGCGGCTTGGCTGGTGGGGGGTGGGGTGGGGGCGGGGGCTTCGGGGGGACTGTGCGGGTTGCGTCGTGGTTGCTCGCGCAGTTCCCCGCGCCCCTTTTTGTGCCTGCGGCGGCCCGTTGCGGTGCGTGGTGGGCTGGTGTCGCGCCTACGGTGCGTTGTGGGTCGGGGCCGGGGCGGGGGGTGTCCGTCCTCGGTCCGGCCGGCCGTCGCTTGATATGGCGCCGTTGCCCGGTGCCGGCCGCTGCGGGCGGACACCCCCCACCCCGTCCCCTTCCCGCCGTACGCGCCTGCGGCCCGGCGCCCCGTCCGGGTCCGGTGCGGGGCGCGGGGCGTGCGGTCCGTTCAGGCGGTCGGTCACCGTGGACACCTAGGGGCGCGGGGAACTGCGCGACCAGCCACAACACACCCGCACAGGCCCTCGCGCCCCCGCGCATCGGGACCGGGGCGGGCGGGCCGTTCAGGCGGTCGGTCACCTTAGACACCCAGGGGCGCGGGGAACTGCGCGACCAGCCACAACGCACCCGCACAGGCCCTCGCGCCCCCGCGCATCGGGACCGGGGCGGACGGTCCATCCCATGGCCGACGGCCACCACCACCCCCCAGGGGCGCGGGGAACTGCGCGACCAGCCACGACGCACCCGCACCCCTAGTGGCAACGTCAGCTTGCCGATGGTGACAAGGTGCGCGGTGTCTCCAGCGTCGGGTGGTCCGGCGTGGTGCGGTGGCTTCGGGGGATCAGCAGGGTCGCCACTCCCGCCAGGGCGACGACCCCCGCCCCCGTGAACACCGCCGGCCGCAGCCCGTCGACGAAGGACTGGGCCGACTCGTAGCCGCCCTGCGCCGAGAAGATCGACGACATCACGGCGATACCGAGCGCACCCCCGACCTCCCGCAGCGCGTTGTTCGCGCCGGAGGCGATGCCCTGCTCGGTGGCGCGGACGCTGGACATCACCAGATGGGATGCCGGGGCGAAGAAGAGGGCCATCCCGATGCCGCTGAGGATCAGTCCCGGCAGCTGCGAGGCGTACGACGCGTGGTCGGTGGACGCGGCGGCCAGGTAGCCGAGCCCCGCGGCCTGGAGGAAGAGGCCCACCGCGACGACCGGCCGGCCGCCGACACGGTCGGCCAGGATGCCCGCGACCGGCGCGACGAGCATCGGCATGCCGGTCCACGGCAGCATCCGCAGCCCCGCCTCGGTGGGCGAGTAGCCGAGCACGCCCTGCATGTACTGGCTGAGCAGGAAGATCGACCCGAACATGCCCAGGAACATCAGCATGCTCGCCGCGTTGATCCCGGAGAACGCCCGCGAGCGGAACAGCCGCATCGGCAGCATGGGGTTCTTCGCTCGCGTGCCGTGCAGGACGAAGCCGGCCAGGAGCGCGCCGCCCGCGATCAGGCCGAGCAGGACGAGGGAGCTGGTCCAGCCGTCCGCCGGCCCGCGGACCAGGCCGTAGACGATCCCGAAGAGGCCGCCGCTGGCGAGGAGCGTGCCGGGCGCGTCGAGCGGCGCCCCGGTGCCGTAGGACTCGGCGAGGCGGAGCCGGGCGAGGGGCAGCAGGGCGATGCCGAGGGGGACGTTCAGCCAGAAGATCCAGTGCCAGGAGATGTGCTCGGTCAGGCTGCCGCCGATCAGCGGCCCGGAGGCGACGGCGAGGCCGTTCACCGCGCCCCAGATGCCGTACGCCATGCCGCGCTTGGCGGCGGGTACGGCGGCCGTGAGCAGGGTGAGGGTCAGCGGCATCATGATCGCCGCGCCCACGCCCTGGACCGCCCGCGCGGCGATCAGCGCGCCGATGCCGGGCGCCATGGCCGCGGCCGCGGAGGCGACGGTGAAGACGGTGACGCCCACCTGGAAGAGCCGGCGGCGCCCGAAGCGGTCGCCGAGGGCCGCACCGAACATCAGCAGGACGGCGAAGGTGAGCGTGTACGCGCTGACCGTCCATTCGAGGTCGCCCAGCCCGCCGCCGAGGTCCTCGCGGATCGAGGGCAGCGCGGTGGTGACGACGAGGTTGTCGAGGGCCGCCATGAATCCGGCGACGCTGGTGATGACCAGGGCCCAGGCGGTGCCCCGGGTGGTGGGTTGTGACATCTCTCCCCCAGGGAGTTCGTTAGTTAGTGATTACTAAGTTTTGTGGGTGCGGGAAGGCCGGCCCCTGGGGGCCGCTTCCTTCAGTCCGCCGGGCGGCCGGGCAGCGCCAGCCCCGACCACACGCGGTGGTCGGCCGGGAAGCCCATCGCCACCAGGCAGTTGAGTAGCATGCCGTGCGCCATGAAGCTCGTCGTCTCGCCTGCGTCCGCTCCGAGGGAGAGGTGCACGGCGTCCCACAGCCGCACCCAGCCCTGCCGTACGACCTCACCGAACTCGTGATCGCCGTCGGCCTCGGCGGCCGCGACCGCGAGGTAGGTCTGCATCTGCATCATCAGCCGCTCGGGCTGCTCGGCGGTGACCCGCCGGTAGGCCCGGCCCATGGCGGCGACGGCCTCCTCGCCCTGCAGCCCTTCGGCCGCCTCCTCGAAGGTCCGGATGGTGTCCTCGATGCAGCGCTGGGCCGCGGCGAGGAAGATAGCCCGCTTGCCGGGGAACAGCCGGAAGAGATACGGCTGCGACACCCCGACCCGCTTGGCGATCGCCTCCGTGGAGGTGCCGTGGTATCCGCCCCGGGCGAACTCGGCGGTCGCCGCCCGGATGACGCTCTCCCGGCGCTCTTCTGCGCTCATCCTGACCATGGGTAGTAAGTTAGTGGTCAATTACTAACTAAGTCAAGCGGTCGGGCATGGGGGGTGATGCGTAAGGGGCGCTCGCTCAGGGGGAGCGCCCCTTACGGGACTGGTGCGGCGTGAGTGGCTCAGGCGAGGCGGACCACGGCACGGGACATGCCGAGGACCTTCTGGCCTGCGCTCTTCGCCAGGAGGTCCACGCGCACGGTCTGGTCGTCCAGCTTGGCGGCGACCTTGGCGCTGACCTCGATCGTGGCGCCCTGGTCGTCGTTGGGCACGACGACCGGCTTGGTGAAGCGGACGCCGTACTCGACGACCGCGCCCGGGTCGCCGGCCCAGTCGGTGACCACCCGGATCGCCTCGGCCATGGTGAACATGCCGTGGGCGATGACGTCCGGGAGGCCCACTTCCTTGGCGAACCTCTCGTTCCAGTGGATCGGGTTGAAGTCCCCGGAGGCGCCCGCGTACTGCACGAGCGTGGCGCGGGTCACGGGGAAGGACTGGGCCGGCAGCTCGGTGCCGACCTCGACGTCGTCGTAAGCGATCTTCGCCGCCATGAGTCGCGTCACACCTCCTCGGCCGCGCGGGCCACGAGCTTGGTCCAGGCGGTCACGACGTGCTCCCCGGCCTCGTCGTGGACCTCGCCGCGGACGTCCAGGATGTCGTTGCCCGCCATCGACTTGATCGCCTCGATGGTCGAGGTGACCGTGAGCCGGTCACCGGCCCGCACCGGGCGCCGGTAGGCGAACTTCTGGTCCCCGTGCACCACCCGGCTGTAGTCCAGGCCGAGCTGCGGGTCGGCGACGACCTGCCGGGCGGCCTTGAAGGTGATGGCGAACACAAAGGTCGGCGGAGCGATCACATCCGGGTGGCCGAGCGCCTTGGCGGCCTCCGGGTCGCTGTACGCCGGATTGGTGTCCCCCACCGCCTCCGCGAACTCCCGGATCTTCTCCCGGCCCACCTCGTAGGGCTCGGTGGGCGGGTAGGTCCGCCCCACGAAGGACTGGTCGAGCGCCATGGCCCGGCACCTCCTGGTGTGAATCACTCCTGGTGTGAACAACGAACGTTCGCCGCAGTGACGAAACGACGCGAGGCCGCCCCCCAGTGTCTCGGGGGCGGCCTCGTGTACGAGCCTGATTTATCGCGTTTCGCGGTGCGCGGTGTGCGCGTTGCAACGCGGGCAGTGCTTCTTCATCTCAAGACGGTCCGGGTTGTTACGCCGGTTCTTCTTGGTGATGTAGTTCCGCTCCTTGCACTCCACGCAGGCCAGCGTGATCTTCGGGCGGACGTCGGTGGCAGCCACGTGAGTGCTCCTTGATGAACGGTTGCTAGAGATTAATGCACATGAAGAGTAGCCGATCGACGGACCGACCCACCAATCGGCTACTGAAGTAGCGGTGACCGGACTTGAACCGGTGACACAGCGATTATGAGCCGCTTGCTCTACCGACTGAGCTACACCGCTGCGGTGTGATCGAATCCCGCCTTGCGACGAGAACCTCTCTCACCAGAGCCCCAAAACGGAATCGAACCGTTGACCTTCTCCTTACCATGGAGACGCTCTGCCGACTGAGCTATTGGGGCGAGCGAGGAAGACATTACACGGTCGCCCGCCGTTCGCCCAAATCCGATTCCTCCGGCCCCCTCAGCGGCCCCAGCAGCCCCTCCCGCACGCGGACCACACCGGTACGACTATTGCGCTCCTCCCTGACGTGCGGGGGAAGCCACCCTAGGCTCGACCCACTCTGTGTGATCTTGCGCCGCCGCGCGCGGTCCGACGAGCCCCTGGAGCGCGATGCCCGACAGTCAGCCGACGCAGTCGACCCCGTCCTCGGGACCTGCCGACCCGGGCCTGCTGCTGTGCGGAGCACGGCTCACCGACGGCCGGCGGGTCGACGTACGGCTGTGCGGCGGGCGCATCGAGGCGGTCGGCACCGCGGGAAGCCTCGCGGCCGAGACCCGGTGCCGCGGCACGCGCGTGGACCTGCGCGGCTACCTGCTGCTGCCGGCCCCGGCCGAGCCGCACGCCCACGCCGACACCGCCCTGTCGGCCGACGGCGACGGCCCGGCCTCGTCCGACCCCGAGGACGTCCAGCGACGCGCCACCGAGGCCGCGCTCCTCCAGCTCGGCCACGGGGCGACCGCCCTGCGCGCCCACGTGCGCGTGGGCGACGTTCAGGGCCTCGGCGCGCTGGGCGCGGTGCTGCAGGCGCGGCGGGCGCTGCGCGGGCTCACCGAGCTGACGACGGTGGCCGTACCGCGCGTACTGACGGGACGGGCCGGGGCCGACGGGCTGGCGATGCTGCGGGACGCGATGAAGATGGGCGCCTCGGTCGTCGGCGGCTGCCCCGACCTCGACCCGGACCCCACGGGCTATGTGGAGGCGGTCCTGGACGTCGCCTCCGAGCACGGTTGCCCCGTCGACCTGCACACCGACGCCGCCGACCCGGCCCGTCTGGCCCGGCTCGCGGCCATGGCGGGCGGCCTGCGCCCGGGCGTCACGCTCGGTCCGTGCGGCGGCCTGGACCGGCTGCCCACGGAGGCGGCCGCGCGCACCGCGGACCAGCTCGCCGCGGCCGGTGTCGCCGTCGTCTGCCTGCCGCAGGGCGGGTGCGCGGGCGCCCAGGGCCGCGACACGGCGCCGGTCCGTCTCCTGCGCGCCGCAGGCGTCCAGGTGGCGGCCGGCAGCGGCGCGCTGCGGGACGCCGCCAACCCGGTCGGCCGCGGCGACCCCCTGGAGGCCGCCTATCTGCTGGCCTCCCGCCACGGCCTGCGCCCCGAGGAGGCGTACGACGCCGTCAGCGGCTCCGCCCGCGCGATGCTCGGCCTGCCCGAGGTGCGGGTGGAGGCGGGCTTCCCCGCCGAACTGCTGGCCGTGCGCGGAGACGGCCTCGCCGCGGCCCTGTCCCTGGCCTACAGCCGCATCGTGATCCACCGGGGCCGGGTGGTGGCCCGCACCAGCGCGGTCAGGGAGTTCTGCGACTCGACGGCGGCGGACCTGGATCTGCCCCGCCAGGGCCGCACCGAGCTGTCCTGACACCCGCCGCGCAGGACACTCAACCGCCGGACGGGGGACACCGGCGCGCCCGACGCCGCGGGCACCCGTCCCCCACCAGGCGTACGGTCGAAAGCATGCGCATTGTCATCGCTGGTGGTCATGGTCAGATCGCGCTGCGGCTGGAGCGGCTGCTCGCCGCGCGCGGGTACGAGGCCGCGGGGCTGATCCGCAAGGCCGAACAGGGCGACGACCTGAGGGCGGTCGGTGCCGAACCGGTCCTGCTGGACCTGGAGTCGGCGTCCGTCGAGCAAGTCGCGGCCGCCCTGGAGGGAGCCGACGCGGCGGTGTTCGCCGCCGGCGCCGGCCCGGGCAGCTCGGTGGACCGCAAGAACACGGTGGACAAGGGTGCGGCGGTGCTCTTCGCGGACGCCGCCGTCCGGGCGGGCGTACGCCGGTTCGTGGTCGTGTCGTCGATGGGCGCGGACGCCCGGCACCAGGGCGACGAGGTGTTCGACGTGTACCTGCGCGCCAAGGGCGAGGCGGACGACCACGTGCGCGGCCTGGACGCCCTCGACTGGACGATCCTGCGCCCCGGTTCGCTGACGAACGACGCCGGCACCGGCCTGGTCCGGCTGGAGGCACACACCGGCCGCGGTCTGATCCCCCGCGACGACGTGGCCGCCGTACTGGCGGAGTTGGTGGACACCCCGGCGACGGCGGGCCTGACCCTGGAACTGGTGAGCGGGTCGACGCCGGTGTCGGTGGCGGTGAAGTCGGTGGCGGGCAACTGAGACCGGGCCGGCGGCCCTCAGAACAACGGCAGCTGCCCCGGGAACTCCGCGACGGCGTATCCGTCCAAGGACGGCTGCGCCGCGCCCAGTTGCGCCGGTCTGCGCGAGCCCGGGCAGGAGACGAGCGCGCCGCTCTCCCGGGTGCCGGGCGGGTCGTGCCGGGCGTAGCGTCCCGCCACGACGGCGATCTCTCGACGGCACTCGGGGCAGTGTCTGCGACGGCTGGACATGCGACCAGTGTGCCCGGGGGCACTGACAACGACGTCCGCGCGGCGCGCACGGCTCGGCGCGCAAAACCTCCGCCGCCTCCTTAGCCTTCGTACGTGGCACACACCTTCGACGAGCTCGTGGAGAAACAGCGCGCCGCCAACGAGGCGCACACGCGCGTGCTGGAGCTGCGCGAGGCCTACGGCCCGCCCACGGCTGCCCCGTGGACGCAGGAGCAGACCTCGACGTACGAGACGGCCTGGCGCGCCTGGCGGGACCTCGCGCGCGACGTGCAGGCATCGGTGTCCGAGTTCGCCAAGGACGCCGGCCGCATGCGCAACGAGGTCGAGGCGGAGGTGAAGAAGGCGTCGACCGAACCCGCCGAGGGCGACTGAGCACCGCGCCGGGACCGGGCGGGCCGGGACCAGGCGGGCCGCCCACGCGGCTCGCCTCCCGAAGATGACCGAAGGCCCCGGCCGGACCACTGACACGGCCGCACCGCTGAAACGGCGAGACCCCCTCGCGCTGCTTTTCAGCAGAGCGAGGGGGTCTCCCTCAGCGTGGCGGCGCCAGGATTCGAACCTGGGAAGGCTGAGCCGGCAGATTTACAGTCTGCTCCCTTTGGCCGCTCGGGCACACCGCCAAGTGGTGCTGCCGTCGAGCCGCCTTTCGGCGCTGCTCCCCGGCAACGACGTAAACAATACCCGATGCCCAGGGGTGCTTCGCCACCCGATTGATGACCACCCCGGCAGGGCTGGGTGACTAGGCTGGGCGGGATGTGGCCCGGGACCTACGCCGGGCCCGGCGGCAGCCGCACGGACGCCGACACGCACCCGTTTCGCACCCCGATACAAGGAGCCACAGGACATGGCCGACTCCAGTTTCGACATCGTCTCGAAGGTCGAGCGGCAGGAGGTCGACAACGCCCTCAACCAGGCCGCCAAGGAGATCTCGCAGCGCTACGACTTCAAGGGCGTGGGTGCCTCGATCTCGTGGTCCGGTGACAAGATCCTCATGGAGGCGAACTCCGAGGACCGGGTGAACGCAGTCCTCGACGTCTTCCAGTCCAAGCTGATCAAGCGCGGCATCTCGCTGAAGGCCCTGGAGGCGGGCGAGCCGCAGCTGTCCGGCAAGGAGTACAAGATCTTCGCGGAGATCCAGGAGGGCATCTCCCAGGACAACGCCAAGAAGGTGGCGAAGATCATCCGCGATGAGGGCCCCAAGGGCGTCAAGGCGCAGGTCCAGGGTGACGAGCTGCGGGTCAGCTCCAAGAGCCGTGACGACCTGCAGACCGTCATCGCGCTGCTGAAGGGCAAGGACTTCGACTTCGCGCTGCAGTTCGTGAACTACCGGTAGGACCGCCTGCCGGCCACGCGCGCGTACCGGCCGGCGGCGAGGACGACAAAGGGTGGGCTCCCTCGGGGGCCCACCCTTCGCGTTGCCGCGGCGGTCAGTCGCGCGAGTTGCCGAACAGGATGCGGTAGGCGATCAGCAGGACCAGGGAGCCGCCGATGGCCGCCGCCCAGGTGGCGCCGTCGTAGAAGTCCTTGGCGATGGGGTGGTCCAGCCAGCGGGCCGAGATCCAGCCGCCGATGAAGGCACCCGCGACACCGATGAGCGTGGTGCCGATGAAACCGCCCGGGTCGCGGCCCGGCAGCAGGAACTTGGCGATGGCTCCGGCCAGCAGGCCGAGGATGATCCAGCTGATGATTCCCATGCCGTGAACCTGCCCTTCCGCGCCGTGCCGGCCCCGTCCGAGCTCTGTGATCCTCGTCCTGGCGGCCCACGCGCGTGTGTTCGTGCGTCGTTGATGAACAGGACGTCACACGGACGGCCGATGGTTGCGGCGATCAGTAGGGTGCGGGGCATGACACAGTCGGGCCCCGCCGTCGGCGGTGAACTGCGGCGCACCCTCGGCGTCGGTGACGCCGTCGTCGTCGGGCTCGGCTCGATGATCGGAGCCGGGATCTTCGCCGCCCTGGGCCCCGCCGCCCACGCCGCCGGGTCCGGCCTGCTGCCCGCTCTCGCCCTCGCCGCCGTCGTCGCCTGCTGCAACGCCCTGTCCTCGGCCCGGCTGGCGGCCCGCCATCCCGCCTCGGGCGGCACGTACGTGTACGGCAGGGAGCGGCTGGGCGCGTTCTGGGGGTACCTCGCGGGCTGGGCGTTCGTGGTCGGCAAGACGGCGTCGTGCGCGGCGATGGCCCTGACCGTGGGCGCGTACGTGTGGCCGGGGCAGGCGCATGCCGTGGCGGTCGCGGCCGTCGTGGCGCTCACCGCCGTGAACTACGGCGGTGTGCAGAAGTCGGCGTGGCTGACCCGGGTGATCGTGGCGGTCGTCCTGGCCGTGCTGGCGTGCGTCGTCGTGGCGTGCCTGGGGTCGGGGGCGGCGGACGCGGGACGGCTGGACGTCGGCGCCCCGGGCGGCGCGGGCGGTGTGCTGCAGGCGGCCGGTCTGCTGTTCTTCGCCTTCGCCGGGTACGCCCGGATCGCCACGCTCGGCGAGGAGGTGCGCGATCCGGCGCGGACCATTCCGCGGGCGATCCCGCTGGCGCTGGGCATCGCGCTGGGCGTCTACGCGTGCGTGGCGGTGGCCGCCCTCGCCGTGCTGGGCGCGGGCCGGCTGGGCGAGGCGGGCGCGCCGCTGGCCGACGCGGTGCGCGCGGCGGGCGTGCCGGGGCTGGTACCGGTGGTGCGGGCGGGGGCGGCCGTGGCGGCGCTGGGCTCGCTGCTGGCTCTGATCCTGGGTGTGTCGCGGACGACGCTGGCGATGGCCCGGGACCGCCATCTGCCGGGCGTGCTGGCGGCCGTCCATCCGCGCTTCCAGGTGCCGCACCGGGCCGAGCTCGCCGTGGGCGCGGTGGTGGCGGTGCTGGCCGCCACGGTGGACGTACGCGGCGCGATCGGCTTCTCGTCCTTCGGCGTCCTCGCCTACTACGCCGTCGCCAACGCCTCGGCCTGGACGCTGGCGCCGGCCTGGCGGACGCGCGTGGTGCCCGCCGTGGGCCTCGTGGGCTGCGCGGCGCTGGCCTTCGCCCTGCCGGGCCTGTCGGTGGCCATCGGCGCGGGCGTGCTGGCGGTGGGCGCGGGGGCGTACGCGCTGCGGCGGTGGACCGGCCGCGCGTGACCCCGTGACGGCATCGGTGCGCGGCCCTTCGGCATCTGTGCGCGGCCCTTGGTCAGCGCGCGGCGAAGGGCTCGTCCGTGGGGACGATGTCCCGGCCCAGCGGGAACAGCGAGACCGGGATCAGCTTGAAGTTGGCGACGCCGAACGGGATGCCGATGATCGTGACGCACAGGGCGATGCCGGTGACGATGTGGCCGATGGCCAGCCACCAGCCCGCGAGGACCAGCCACAGGACGTTGCCGACGCAGGAGGGCGCGCCGGCGTCGGCTCGCTCGACGGTGGTGTACCCGAAGGGCCACAGCGCGTAGACGCCGATGCGGAAGGCCGCGATCCCGAACGGGATGCCGATGATCGTGATGCAGAGCAGTACGCCGGCCGCGAGATAGGCGAGGAACAGCCAGAAGCCGCTCAGGACCAGCCAGATGACGTTCAGAATGGTTCTCACAGCGGGCGACCTGCCATCTTCTCGAGCCGGGCGATTCGGTCCGCCATCGGCGGGTGGGTGGAGAACATCTTCGACAGCCCCTGACCGGCGCGGAACGGGTTCGCGATCATCATGTGGCTCGCCGTCTCCAGGCGCGGCTCGGGCGGCAGCGGGAGCTGCTGGGTGCCCGTCTCCAGCTTGCGCAGGGCGCTCGCGAGGGCGAGCGGGTCGCCGGTGAGGCGGGCCCCTGAGGCGTCCGCCTCGTACTCCCGGGAGCGGCTGATGGCGAGCTGGATGACGCTGGCCGCGATCGGGCCGAGCAGCATGATCAGCAGCATGCCGAGCAGGCCGGGGCCCTCGTCGTCGTCCGAACGGCCGATGGGGATGAGCCAGGCGAAGTTCACCAGGAACATGATCACCGAGGCGAGCGCTCCGGCCACCGACGAGATCAGGATGTCACGGTTGTAGACATGGCTCAGCTCGTGGCCGATGACGCCGCGCAGCTCCCGCTCGTCGAGCAGGCGCAGGATGCCCTCCGTGCAGCACACGGCGGCGTTGCGCGGGTTGCGGCCGGTCGCGAAGGCGTTGGGCGCCTCCGTCGGCGAGATGTACAGGCGCGGCATGGGCTGGCGGGCCTGCGTCGAGAGGTCGCGGACCATGCGGTAGAGCCCCGGCGCCTCGAACTCGCTGACCGGGCGCGCCCGCATCGCGCGCAGGGCCAGCTTGTCGCTGTTCCAGTACGCGTACGCGTTGGTGCCCAGGGCCACCAGAACGGCCACGATCAGGCCCGTACGGCCGAAGAAGCTGCCGATGACGATGATGAGTGCGGACAGCCCCCCGAGGAGTACTGCCGTCCTGAGCCCGTTGTGCCGGCGGTGCACGGTACACCCTCCAAGTGGTGCGGCAGGGGAACCCTTTGCCTTGCTGATCTGCGGTACCCACTGAGGTCGTGGTGTCACGTCCAGTGGACCCTCCCGCTCTGGTCAACGCCAGGCGAGGGCCGCCAGTTCCCCGGCGATCGCGGGGGCCCCTGCGCCACTCGGGTGAGGGCCCCCGCGGCACCGTCAGAAGAGCGCCGTGTCCGCGAAGTGCAGGACCAGCTGCGGTGCGCCGGACAGCGCGACGGCGACGACCGCGGTGAGGGCGAGCGCCGCGGTGAGCGGGGCCGGGAGGCGGTGCCGGGCGGTCTCGCCGTCGGGGGCGCGGAACAGCAGGGCCGTCCACTGCAGGTAGTAGAACAGCGCGATCACCACGTTGACCGCCATGATCACCGCGAGCCAGCCGAGGCCGGCGTCGACGGCCGCGGAGAAGACGGTGACCTTGGCGAACAGGCCGATGATGCCCGGCGGCAGGCCGGCCAGGCAGAGCAGGAAGAAGGCCAGCAGCAGGGCGGTGAGCGGGTTGGCGGCGTACAGGCCGCGGTAGTCCGCGACGCGGTTGAGCAGCTTCGTACGGCCCACCAGCGCGGCCACCGCGAACGCGCCGAGGTTGACCGCGCCGTACATCAGGGCGTAGGCGACCGTGGAGCCGATCGAGTGCGCGGGGTCGTCCGTGGAGGCCGCGGCGGCGATCGGCACCAGCAGGTAGCCGGCCTGGCCGACGGAGGACCAGGCGAGCAGCCGGACGGCGCTGTACGCGCGCGTGGCCTGCTGGCGCAGGGCGCCGACGTTGCCGACGGTCATGGTGAGGGCGGCGAGCACGGCGAGCGCCGGACCCCAGGCGTCGGCGTACGACGGGAGGGCGACGACGGTGACGAGGATCAGGCCGGAGAAGCCGACGGCCTTGCCGACGACCGACAGATAGGCGGCGATCGGCAGCGGCGCGCCGACGTAGGTGTCGGGCACCCAGAAGTGGAAGGGGACGGCCGCGGTCTTGAAGGCGAAGCCGACGAGGGTGAGGACGACACCCGTCTGGGCGAGGGTCTGGAACTGGCCGTCGACGTGCTGGATGCGGTCGGCGATCTGGGTGAGGTAGAGGGTGCCGGTCGTGGCGTACAGGAAGCTGACGCCCATGAGGCTGACGGCGGTGGCCGTCACCGAGGACAGGAAGAACTTCAGGGCCGCCTCGGAGGACCGCTTGTCGCCGTGGCGCAGGCCGACGAGAGCGAAGGCGGGCAGGGAGGCGACCTCGAGGGCGACGATGAGCGTGGCGAGGTCACGGGAGGCGGGCAGCAGGGCGGCGCCGGCGGCGGAGGACAGCAGCAGGAACCAGTACTCGCCCTCCGGCATGTCCTTGCGGGCGTCCTTGAGGGCGGTGACCGACAGCAGGGCGGCCAGCAGGGCGCCGCCGAGGACGAGCAGCTGGATGACGAGGGTGAAGCGGTCCGCCGTGTAGCTGCACGCGTCCTGACGCGTGGGCAGGCAGAAGGTGGTCCGGTCGCCGTCGAGGAGCGGCAGCAGCAGGACGGCGGAGGCGGCGAGTCCGGCCACCGAGATCCAGCCGAGGACGGCCTTCTTGGCGTCCGGCACGAACAGGTCGGCGACGAGGACGGCCAGGCCGACGACGGCCGTCAGGGTGGGCGGCGCGATCGCGAGCCAGTCGACGGACTGGACGAGGGATTCTGCGAGCGGCTGGGCGAGCGGCTGGGCCGGGGAGCTCATCGGGTGCCTCCTGCGAGGAGCTGCTGCACGGCCGGGTCGGTCAGTCCGAGCAGGGCCTTGGGCCACAGGCCCGCGACGACGGTGAGGACGACGAGCGGGGTCCAGGCCGCGAACTCGTACGTATGGACGTCGGCGAGCTTCGGGGTGTCCTGGGGGACGGCACCCATGCAGACACGGCGCACCACCGCGAGCATGTACGCGGCCGTGAGCAGGGTGCCGAACGCGCCGATGGCCATGAAGGTGAGGAAGGCGGCACGGCTGAGGTCGGCGGCGGGCTTGAACGCGCCGAACAGGGCCAGCATCTCGCCCCAGAACCCGGCCAGGCCCGGCAGGCCGAGCGAGGCGACCGCGCCGAAGGCGAGCAGTCCACCGAGGCGCGGGGCCCTGCCGTACAGCGCCGCGCCGGTCTGCTCGGCGAGGGTGTCGAGGTCGGTGGTGCCGGTGCGGTCCTTCACCCCGCCGACCAGGAAGAACAGCAGGCCGGTGATGAGGCCGTGGGCGATGTTCGCGAACAGGGCGCCGTTGACGCCGGTCGGGGACATCGTGGCGATGCCGAGCAGGACGAAGCCCATGTGGCCGACGGAGGAGTACGCGATCAGCCGCTTGAGGTCGCCCTTCGCGCCGCGCTTGGCGAGGGCCAGGCAGGCCAGGGATCCGTAGACGATCCCGACGACGGCGAGGGCGGCGAGGTAGGGCGCGAAGGTGCGCATGCCGTCCGGGGCGATCGGCAGCAGGATCCGGACGAACCCGTACGTACCCATCTTCAGCAGGACACCGGCCAGCAGGACCGAGCCGACGGTCGGCGCGGCGGTGTGCGCGTCGGGCAGCCAGCTGTGCAGCGGCCACATCGGGGTCTTCACGGCGAGCCCGATCCCGATCGCCAGTACGGCGATGACCTGCACGGACGTGGTCAGCGACCGGCCGTTGTCAGTGGCCAGTGCCACCATGTCGAACGTGCCCGCCCGCAGACCGATCAGGAGCAGGCCGAGCAGCATGACCACGGAGCCGAGCAGCGTGTACAGGATGAACTTCCACGCCGCCGCGGCCCGGCCCTCGCCGCCCCAGCGGGCGATGAGGAAGTACATGGGGATCAGGACCATCTCGAAGGCGAGGAAGAACAGGATCAGGTCGAGGACGGCGAAGGTGGCGAGGGTGCCGGACTCCAGGACCAGGATCAGGGCGACGAAGGCCTTCGGGGACGGGCCCTGGGGCATCTTGAAGTAGCTGTACAGGGCGCTGAGGAAGGTCAGCAGCGCGGTCAGGACCACAAGGGGGAGGGAGATGCCGTCGATGCCGAGGTGGATGCGCACGTCGAGTGCGGGGATCCAGCTGATGTCGGTACTGGCCTGCATCTTCGACGGGTGGTCGTGGTCGAAGCCGAGCGCCAGGGCGATCGCGGCGACGAGGACCACGCCGGTCACGGTCACGCCGTGGCGGAGCACGGCCTGCTCCGGGGACTTCCCCTTCAGCCCGGGCGGGGCCGGCAGGAGAGCGGCGACGGCGCCGAGGAGCGGGCCGACGACGACGAACGCCAGAAGGAACTGCATCACGGACTCGCTGATATCGATCACGCCTGCTCACGCTCCCGTAGCGACGAGGACGGCGGCGACCGCGAGGACGACGGTGCCGGCGAGCAGCGCGCTCACATAGGTCTGCACATTGCCGGTCTGGGCGCGCCGCACGGCGGCCCCGAGCCAGCGGGGAAGAGCACCCGCCCCACGGACGTAGGTGTCGACGACCTCGCGGTCGAGGAACCGCACGAGGCTCGCCCCGGCCTGCACGGGCCGCACGAACAGCGCGTCGTACACGGCGTCCAGGTGGAAGCCGGCGGCCGCCGGGCGGTGCAGCGGGCCGAGCAGCAGGCGTCCGGGGTCGGCCGGGTCGGGGGCGTACGCGATGTCCCCGTAGGCCGGCTCGTGGGTGGCGATGGCCTCGGCCTCGACCAGAGCGGCGTCGCCCTCGGGATGGGCGGCGACCGCGCCGAGCGGGACCCGGGCGGCACGTGCGGTGGTGTGGCGCCATGCGGCATAGGTGACGACGCCGCCGGCCAGGGCCACGCCGGTCCCGATGACGGAGGTCGTCAGGGCCGGAGCCAGCGACCGGCCGTCGAACCAGTCGGGCAGCAGCCGGTAGGCGAGCCCGCCGAGCGCGAGGGAGGGCACGGCGAGCACCCACAGCACGACGGTCATGGTCAGCGGCTGGCGGCCGTGGTCCGGGGCGTCGGTGCCGTGGCCGCGGAAGGCCAACAGCCACAGCCGCATCGCGTACGCGGCGGTCAGCAGGGCGGTGACCAGGCCGGCGACGAGGACGATCCAGCCGGCCGCGCCAGGAGCGTGCGCGGTGTGGCCGGTGGCCACGTGCTCGGCGGCGCCGAGGACCGTCTCCTTGGAGAAGAAGCCGCTGAACGGCGGGATCGCGGCGAGCGCGAGGAGCGCCACGGTCATCGTCCAGTAGGCGTCCGGGACGCGGTCGCGCAGGTGGCCCATCCGGGACATGGCGGCGAGCGAGTTGGTGCCGGCGGCGTGGATGACCGCGCCGGCGGCCAGGAACAGCAGCGCCTTGAAGGCGCCGTGGGACAGGAGGTGGAAGACGGCGGCGCCGCGGTCGCCGACGGCGAGGGCGCCGGTCATGTAGCCGAGCTGGCCGATCGTCGAGTAGGCGAGGACGCGCTTGATGTCGTCCTGGGCGAGCGCGGCGAGGCCGGAGCCGGCCATCGTCACGGCGGCCATGACGGCGAGGGTGACCATCGCGGCCTGGGATGCCTCGAAGACCGGGAGGAGACGGGCGACGAAGTAGACACCGGCGGCGACCATCGTCGCGGCGTGGATCAGCGCGGAGACGGGTGTGGGGCCCGCCATCGCGTCGGGGAGCCAGGTGTGCAGCGGGAACTGCGCCGACTTGCCCGCCACGCCGGCCAGGAGCAGCAGGGCGATCAGAGTGGGGTGGTCCAGGCCGCCGTGCGCGACCGCCCCGAGGATCCGGGTGATCCGGAAGGAGCCGGTGTCGCCGGCGAGGACGAACAGGCCGATCAGGAAGGGGACGTCGCCGAGCTTGGTGACCAGGAAGGCCTTGATCGACGCGGCGCGCGCCTCGGGGGTCTCCCAGTAGTGGCCGACCAGGAAGTACGAGCAGATGCCCATGACCTCCCAGCCCACGAGCAGCACGATCAGATCGCCGGAGTAGACGACCAGCAGCATCGCGGAGGTGAACAGCGAGACCAGGGCGGCGTACGACGGGTAGCGCGGGTCGTCGCGCAGATAGCCCGTGGAGTAGATCTGGACGCACGTCGCGACGACACCGACGAGGACGGCGACGAGCGCGGCGAAGCCGTCGATGTGCAGCGCCAGCTCGATCGGCACCGAGCCGGTCGGGGTCAGCTCGGTGGCGGCGTCGATCGCGGCGCCCCCGCCCTGGTCCGCGGCGACGGCGACGGCCAGCGCCAGGGCGGCGAGGGTCGGCAGGATCGCGAGCGGGCGGACGAAACCGGGAGCGGTGCGGCCGAGCAGCAGACCGGCGGCGGCGCCGAAGAACGGCAGGAGGGGGACGAGGACGGCGAGAGTGGTCGTGGTCACGCGGTGGCCTCAGCCTTCTCGGTCGTGTCGGCCGTGAGGGCGTCGCCGCGGGAGCCGTCGGGCTCGGGGCCCTCGGCGGTGTCGCGGAGCCGGTCGATGTCGGAGGTGCCGCGGTTGCGGTGGACGGCCAGGACGATCGCCAGGCCGATGCCGATCTCGGCGGCGGCGATGGCGATGGTGAACAGGGTCAGGGCCTGACCCGAGTGCAGGGTCTCCACGGCGGCCTTGTTCAGCCACACGTCGAAGGCGACCAGGTTCAGGTTGACGGCGTTGAGCATCAGCTCGACCGACATCAGCACCAGGATCGCGTTGCGGCGCACGAGGACGCCGTACAGACCGGCGCAGAAGAGGAGGGCGGAGAGGACGGCGGGATAGGCGAGGTGCATCAGGCGCCTTCCTTCCCGGCGGCGGAGGGGGCTTCGGCGGCGTTCGGTCCGGCCGGTGTCCCGGCGGCCGTGGCGCGGGAGGCAGCGGTGCCGGCCTGCGTCGCCGCCTCCGCCTTCGCCTTGCGGGACAGGACGATCGCGCCGACGAGTGCGGCGAGGAGGAGGACGGAGAGGGCTTCGAAGGGCAGCACCCAGTTCTGGAACAGACTGGCGCCGGTGACCGCGGTGGAGCCGGCGGCGGGGCCGTCCAGGTCGATCCAGGTGGTGCGGAAGGCGTCGACGACCACCCAGACCAGGGCGGCCGCGGCGGCGAGCGCCACGGTCAGGGCGGCCCACCGGTTGCCGGAGTCGGCGTCCGGGGAGCGGCCGATGGGGGCCCTGGTGAGCATCAGACCGAACAGCAGGAGGACGACGACGGAACCGACGTAGATCAGGACCTGCACCCAGGCGATGAACTCGGCCGTCAGCAGCAGGTACTCGACGGCGAGACCGCCGAGGGTGACGACGAGCCACAGGGCGGCGTGCACCAGCTGCCGGGTGGTGACGGTGACGAGGGCGGCGCCGAAGGTGAACAGGCCGACCAGGACGAAGGCGATCTCCACGCCGGTCGGGGAGAGGAAACCGTGAGGGGCGGCGGCGGTCACGGCCGGTACGGCGGCGAGAGTCACGACGTTCCCTCCTCCTCGTCGCGGGCGGCGGCCAGCTTCTCGGCGCTCTTGCGGGCGGCCGACAGCTCCTTCGGCTCCTCGGCGCCCGGGTCGAGGGCGGGCGGGGCCGGCACGGTCCACATCCACTCGCGCAGCTTGTCGCGCTCGTGGGTGAGTTCGCGGATGTCGGTCTCGGCGTACTCGAACTCCGGGGACCAGAACAGCGCGTCGAAAGGACACACCTCGATGCAGATACCGCAGTACATGCACAGGGAGAAGTCGATCGCGAACCGGTCGAGGACGTTGCGGCTGCGCTCGCGGCCGCCGGGGGTGGCCGCGGGGACCGTCTCCTTGTGGGAGTCGATGTAGATGCACCAGTCGGGGCACTCGCGGGCGCAGAGCATGCAGACCGTGCAGTTCTCCTCGAACAGGCCGATCACGCCGCGGGTACGGGGCGGGAGGTCGGGCTGGACGTCCGGGTACTGCGCGGTGACGTGCTTCTTCGTCATCGTGCGGAGGGTGACGGCCAGGCCCTTGGCCAGGCCGCTGCCGGGAATCGCCATAGCTACTGGATCACCACCTTGACGATGCCGGTGAGGGCGATCTGGGCGAGGGAGAGGGGGACCAGGAGGGTCCAGGAGAGCTTCTGGAGCTGGTCCTCGCGCAGCCGGGGGTAGGTGACGCGCAGCCAGATCACGATGAAGGCGAGGACGGCGGTCTTCAGCAGGGTCCACACCCAGCCCAGACCGTCGGCGCCCCACGGGCCGTGCCAGCCGCCGAGGAAGAGGACGGTGGTCAGGCCGCACAGGACGATGATCCCGGCGTACTCGGCGAGCAGGAACAGGGCGAAACGCAGGCCGGTGTACTCGGTGTACGCGCCGAAGATGATCTCCGAGTCGGCGACGGGCATGTCGAACGGCGGCCGCTGGAGCTCGGCGAGACCGGCGACGAAGAAGACGATCGCGCCGACGATCTGCCAGGGCAGCCACCACCACTCGAACGCGTCGAGGATGCCGGGGAGGGACACCGTGCCGGCCGCCATGGCCACGGAGGCGGCGGTGAGCAGCATCGGAAGTTCGTAGGCCAGGAGCTGGGCGGCGGTGCGCAGACCGCCGAGCAGGGAGAACTTGTTCGCGCTGGCCCAGCCGGCCATGAGGGAGCCGAGCACGCCGACGCCCATGACGGCGAGGACGAAGAAGACACCGGCGTCCAGGACCTGGCCGACCGCGCCCTCGCCCGGGCCGATCGGGATGGCGAGCAGCACGAGCAGGTACGGCAGCAGGGCTACGGCGGGCGCGAGCTGGAAGATACGGCGGTCGGCGCCCGCGGGGACGACGTCTTCCTTCTGCGCGAACTTCACACCGTCGGCGATCAGCTGCGCCCAGCCGTGGAAACCACCGGCGTACATCGGGCCGAGGCGGCCCTGCATGTGGGCCATGACCTTGTGTTCGGTCTGGCCCACGATGAGGGGGAAGGTGAGGAAGACGACGAAGACGACCACGAGTCGCAGGGCGACGTCGAGCGCGCCGTTCACTGCGGGCCTCCTGCGGGGTCGTGGGGGTCTCGGGGACTCGGGGGGTTCTGCGGGTTCTGGGGAGCCTGGGAGTTCTGGGGGGCCTGGGCGTCGTCGCCGGTCGGCTCGCTCGCCGACTCGGGCTCGGTCGCCAACTCCGGCTCGGGCCGGGACTCCGGCTCGGGCCGGGACTCCGGCCCAGGCCCGCTCTCCTGCTCCGGCTCCGGCTGCGGCTCCGGCTCCGGCTCCGGCTCCGGCTGGGTGTCGTCGAAGGCCGGGCGGGCGTGGTGCCACGGGGCGTCCGAGCTGCGGCGGGCGGGTTTTTCCGGTGCCGTCGGCTCCGCGGGCTGGGCGGCCTCGGCCTGCTGGGAGGCCGAGCCCTGCGCGGCACTGCGTGCCCGGCGCGGGCGGGCCGGTGCCGGGCCGGGCTCATGCGCCACCGAAGCCTCGGCGGCCGGGCCCTCGGCCGCCGCCCGGGAAGCGTCGCCCTCGGTCGCGTCCTGCTTGCGCGTCGCCGCGTCCGCCTGCCCGGCGACGGCGTCGTCACTGTCCTCCTCCACCGAGCGCGCCGCGGCCTGGCTCGCCGAGCCCTCCGACGCCGTGCGCGTCCGGCGCGGCCGGGCAGCGGCTGCCGACGAGGCCTCCGGCACCTCGGTGCCCGCAGCCTCCGCAGCACCCGCCGCGGCCTGGCTCGCCGAGCCCTCCGACGCCGTGCGCGTGCGGCGCGCCGGGCGGTCCCCCGCCGCGGCACGCCCGGCGCCCGCGGCGCGGCCCGCGCCCGCCGCGCGGGACGGGCGGGCCGGGGCGGGCGGGAGCTGGCCCTTGAGCGGGCCCCACTCGTTGGGGTCGGGGACGCCCGGCGGCAGCATCTGGCGGCGCTTGGGGCCGCCGTGCTCGGACTCCCCCGGTTCCTTGGCGCCGGGCCAGGCCTTGGCGACCCGCGCGGCCAGGACGAAGTCCTTGCGCAGCGGGTGACCCTCGAAGGTGTCGGGAAGCAGCAGGTGGTCGAGGTTCGGGTGGTCCTCGAAGCCGACGCCGAACATCTCGTGCGTCTCGCGTTCGTGCCAGGCCGCGCCCGCGTAGACCGACACCGCCGACGGCAGCACCGGCGCCTCGTGCGGCACGGTCGTGCGCACCAGCAGGCGCCGCACCGGGCCCAGCGCCGCCACGTGCGCGGCGACGCGGAAGCCGACGCCGGGCTCGTCGACCGCGCTCAGCCAGTCGAAGTAGGTGCAGCCCAGCCGGTCGCGGGCCGTCGTCAGCGCCGCCAGCCAGGACTCCGGCGGGACGTCGACGGTCAGGACGTCGTACGACTCCTCGGCCGTCGCCGCCGTACCGAAGAGCTCCTCGGTGTCGGCGGGCAGCCAGGCGACCGTGCCGGCGCTCATCGGTCCTCCTCCCGCGCGGGCCGCGGCGGCTGCACCAGGCCGCTCTGCAGCGCCGCCGGCGACGGGCGGGACGCGCCGTGGCCGTAGCGCTCGCCGAGCGACTCGCGGGCGATCTTCTCCTGGAGCTTGAGGATGCCCTGGAGCAGCGCCTCGGGCCGCGGCGGGCAGCCGGGGACGTACACGTCGACGGGGATGATCTGGTCGACGCCCTTGGTGACGGAGTAGGAGTCCCAGTACGGGCCGCCGCAGTTGGAGCAGGCGCCGAAGGAGACGACGTACTTCGGCTCGGGCATCTGCTCGTACAGGCGCTTGACCGCCGGGGCCATCTTGTCGGTGACCGTGCCCGAGACGACCATCAGGTCGGCCTGGCGCGGTCCCGGCGCGAACGGGATGACGCCGAGCCGGATGAAGTCGTGGCGGGACATCGACGCGGCGATGAACTCGATCGCGCAGCAGGCCAGCCCGAAGTTGAAGACCCACAGCGAGTAGCGGCGGCCCCAGTTCAGGACCACCTTCATCGGCTCGGGGGCCAGGCGGGCAAGCGCGCCCAGCCTCTTCGGCTCGGGAAGCGGCACGGGTTCCGGGACGGCAATCTGTGGAACAGCGGGCTCCGGAACAGCCGGGTTCACGTCCATGCCAGGACGCCCTTCTTGTACGCGTAGAGCAGGCCCACGGCGAGGAAGCCGAGGAAGATGAACATCTCCACCAGGGTGGCCGCGCCGTAGCCGGGCGCGGCGAAGACCGTCGCCCAGGGGAAGAGGAAGATCGAGTCGACGGCGAAGATGACGTACAGGAACGCGTAGACGTAGTAGCGGACCTGGGTGTGCGCCCAGCCCTCGCCGACGGGGTCCACGCCGCACTCGTACGTCAGGAGTTTCTCGGGCGTGGGCACGACGGGCCGCAGCAGGCGGCCGGCCCCGAAGGCGACGGCGACGAAGAGCACGCCGACGACGGCGAGCAGTCCCACGACCGAATAGGAGTGGAAGTAGTCCGCCGCGACGACGACGGTCATATCCCGCACGTCCGTCTCCTCGCTCCCTGGCTTCGCGTTTCTCGGCTCTCGACGACCGTCGAGGAGTGTTCGACGATCTGTACGCACGGGAGTCTAGGCCCTGATAAAGAGGCGGTAAGCAGCCCGTCACACCTTGAGACGCGTGGCCGGGGGGCAGGCTGGGGCGGGGGTGGGGTTTTCCCCACCGGGGCGAGGCCGGGCGACCTCATGGCGCGGCGCGGCGGCGCGCGGCACGCTAGCCCATATGACCGCAACCGACCCCGCCCGCCGGCCGGCCGACGACGACCGTCCGCCACCGGCCCGCCTGGCCTACGACGCGCACACCTGGAAGGAGATCGCCCATCTCCTGGCGAACCTTCCGCTGGCGCTGATCGGCTTCGTCTACGTCATGACCGTGCTGCTGGTGAGCGGCACGCTGACGATCACCGTGATCGGTTTCCCGCTGCTGGCGCTGGCCCTGATGGGCGCGCGGCTGCTGGGCCGGTTCGAACGGGCCCGGGCGCGGGCGCTGCTGGGGGTGCGGGTCGAGGAGCCGAGCCGGCTGCCGCTGCACCGCGCGGACGGTGTCCTCGGCCGGATGTGGATGGTGCTGAAGGACTCGGTGGCCTGGCGGACCGCGCTGTACGACCTGGTCCGGCTGCCGTGGGGCATCGTCACCTTCGTCGTGACGCTCACCTCCCTGTTCGTGCTGTGGCCGGTGCTGCCGTTCCTGGCGCGCGGGATGAGCAACGTGGACCGGGCGATGGTGCGCGGGCTGCTGTCGCCGTCCGACGAGCTGGAGCGCCGAATCGCGGAGCTGGAGTCGGACCGCGGGGTGGTCGTGGACACGGCGGCGGCCGATCTGCGGCGCATCGAGCGCGACCTGCACGACGGGGCGCAGGCCCGGCTGGTGAACCTGGCCATGGGGCTCGGTCTGGCGAAGGAGAAACTCCTGGAGGGCCAGGCCGACGAGCAGGTGGCGGCGATGGTCGACGAGGCGCACGGCGAGGTGAAGCTGGCGCTGCAGGAACTGCGCGATCTGGCCCGCGGCATCCATCCGGCGGTGCTGACCGACCGCGGTCTGGACGCGGCGCTGTCGTCCGTGGCGTCGCGGTGCACGGTGCCGGTGAAGGTGACCGCCGAGCTGTCCTCGCGGCCCGCCGCAGCGATCGAGGGCATCGCCTACTTCACGGTGTCCGAGCTGCTGCAGAACATCAGCAAGCACAGCGGTGCGCGGTCGGCCACGGTGGAGGTGTGGCGGTCCGGCGACCGGCTGCTGATCCAGGTGTGGGACGACGGGCGGGGCGGCGCGTCATCGGAGCGCGGGAGCGGGATGCGGGGGCTCGCGGAGCGGCTGGACGCCGTGGACGGCCTGTTCGTCGTCGACTCGCCGCCGGGCGGCCCGACGACGGTCACGGCGGAGCTGCCGTGGCGCGACCGTGCGCAGGACGCCGCCTCCTGACCCAGGGGGCCCGGGGTGGGGAAAACCCCCCGTCCAAGACGCCGACGGCCTCCATGGTCCGCGGACCTGCGGCGCAGCAGGCTGGACGAGGTGACAGGGCGTGCGGCCGGACGGCGGCCACGAGCAGAAACGGACGGACACCGATGGCCATGCAGTATCAGGAGCGCTACGGGTCGGGGTACGACGACGGCTCCGGCCGGCACCGGATGCCCGCGGCGCTGCGGGCGCCGTTCGAGGGCCGCACCTGGCGCGAGCTGGGGTATGTGCTGCTGGGCCTGCCGATCGGGATCGTGCTGTTCGTCTTCGCGGTCACGATGGTCTCGCTCGGGGCCGGCCTGCTGGTGACGTTCCTCGGCGTCCCGGTGCTGGCCGCGGCGCTCGCCGGCTGCCGCGGCTTCGGCGCGCTGGAGCGGGCGCGGGCGCGTGGGCTGCTCGGCCTGGACGTGGCCGACCCGGAGCCGCTGCGGGCCCGCAGGAACGGCCTCATGGGCTGGATCGGCGCGGTCCTCAAGAGCGGCGCGAGCTGGCGGCATCTGCTGTACGCCGTGCTGCAGTTCCCGTGGGCGGTGCTCTCCTTCTGCGTGGCGGTGGCGTTCTGGGCGTACGGCTGGGCGATGCTGACCTACCCGCTGTGGTTCTGGGTCTTCCCGATGTACGCCGGCCAGGGCGGCCTGCAGCTGTACGGCGACGAGCACCACCGGATCTACCTCGACAACCCGTTCGAGATCACCGTGACGGTGCTGGTGGGGGCGCTGTTCACGATGGCCACGCCGTGGATCGTGCGGGCGCTGACGACGGTGGACCGGCTGCTGGTGCACGGGCTGCTCGGCCCGTCGCGGCTGGGGGCGCGGGTGGTGGAGCTGGAGTCGGACCGCGGGGTGGTCGTGGACACGGCGGCGGCGGACCTGCGGCGCATCGAGCGCGATCTGCACGACGGGGCGCAGGCCCGGCTGGTCAACCTGGCGATGGACCTGGGGCTGGCGAAGGAGAAGCTGCGGGAGGACCCGCGGGCGGCCGCGCGGATGGTGGACGAGGCGCACGGCGAGGTGAAGACGGCGCTGCAGGAGCTGCGGGACCTGGCGCGCGGCATCCATCCGGCGGTGCTGACCGACCGGGGTCTGGACGCGGCACTGTCCGCCGTGGCCTCCCGGTCCGCGGTGCCGGTGCGGGTGGAGGTGGACCTGCCGTCGCGACCGGTCCCCGCGATCGAGGGCATCGCCTACTTCACGGTCTGCGAGCTGCTGACGAACATCGGCAAGCACAGCGGGGCGCGGTCCGCGACGGTGGATGTGTGGCGCGCGGACGACCGTCTGATGCTCCAGGTCACGGACGACGGCACCGGTGGCGCAGCCGCCGCTCCCGGCTCCGGCCTCACCGGCCTCGCCGAACGCCTCGACGCGGTCGACGGCATCCTCGTCGTCGACTCCCCGCCCGGCGGACCGACCCGCGTCACGGCGGAACTGCCCTGGCGCACCCACTGAGCCGCCGCACACGCCCCGGCCCCGGCCGAAACCCGACCCCCTCCCCCGTCTCCGGCCTCCCGCGCCCGCGCTTCGCGCCCGTTGATGGAATGCTTGGGCTGTTGTCGCGCAGCGTGGGGGAACGGCGTCGTGGAGGTCAGAGTGCGGGTGGTCATCGCCGAGGATTCGGTGCTGCTGCGGGAAGGGCTGACGCGGCTGCTCACCGACCGCGGGCACGACGTCGTCGCCGGTGTGGGGGACGCCGAGGCGCTGGTGAAGACCATCGCCGAGCTGGACGCGGAGGACGCGCTGCCCGACGTCGTCGTCGCGGACGTACGGATGCCGCCCACCCACACCGACGAGGGCGTACGGGCCGCCGTACAGCTGCGCAGGGCGCATCCGGGGCTCGGGGTGCTGGTGCTGTCGCAATACGTCGAGGAGCGGTACGCCACCGAGCTGCTGGCCGGTTCGAGCCGCGGCGTCGGCTATCTGCTCAAGGACCGCGTGGCCGAGGTGCGTGAGTTCGTGGACGCCGTGGTGCGCGTCGCCGAGGGCGGTACGGCCCTCGATCCCGAGGTCGTCGCCCAGTTGCTGGGCCGCTCCCGCAAGCAGGACGTCCTCACCGGGCTCACTCCGAGGGAGCGGGAGGTCCTCGGGCTGATGGCCGAGGGGCGTACGAATTCGGCCATCGCCAAGCAGCTCGTCGTCAGTGACGGCGCGGTCGAGAAGCACGTCAGCAACATCTTCCTCAAGCTCGGTCTGTCCCCGAGCGAGGGCGGCCACCGCCGGGTGCTCGCCGTACTGACGTATCTGAACTCCTGACGCATCCGAACTCCTGAGCCCCTCGCCGGGACACCGGCGCCCGCCGGGGAACCCGGACGGGGCGGGTACGGCTCGCGGCGGTGCCAGGGCGGTCGAGCGCCACCATGCGGAAAGTCAAGGGAAGGCGACCCTTACAGACGTAGGGTTGATCCTGGGAGGCCCTGGGAGGGCCGCTCCCGACAGCCGCCTCGAGGGAGGTCCAGTTCAGTGACCAGTCAGGTCAGCAGCCCAGCGGAGCAGGCCGACACCACCGTCGTAGGAGAGCAGCGCAGACCGGCCGGGGGGAAGGACGTCCGCCGGCTGGACCGGGTGATCATCCGGTTCGCGGGGGACTCGGGTGACGGCATGCAGCTCACGGGCGACCGGTTCACCTCGGAGACCGCGTCGTTCGGCAACGACCTCTCCACCCTGCCGAACTTCCCGGCCGAGATCCGCGCGCCCGCCGGCACCCTGCCGGGTGTCTCCAGCTTCCAGCTGCACTTCGCCGACCACGACATCCTCACCCCTGGCGACGCGCCGAACGTGCTCGTGGCGATGAACCCGGCCGCCCTGAAGGCGAACATCGGCGACATTCCGCGCGGCGCGGAGATCATCGTCAACACCGACGAGTTCACCAAGCGGGCCATGCAGAAGGTCGGCTACGACTCCAACCCGCTGGAAGACGGCTCGCTGGACGGCTACAGCCTGCACCCGGTGCCGCTGACCACGCTGACGGTCGAGGCGCTGAAGGAGTTCGACCTCTCCCGCAAGGAGGCCGAGCGCAGCAAGAACATGTTCGCGCTGGGGCTGCTGTCGTGGATGTACCACCGCCCGACCGAGGGCACCGAGAAGTTCCTGCGCACGAAGTTCGCGAAGAAGCCGGAGATCGCCGAGGCGAACATCACCGCGTTCCGCGCGGGCTGGAACTTCGGTGAGACGACCGAGGACTTCGCGGTCTCCTACGAGGTCGCGCCGGCGGCGACGGCGTTCCCGCCCGGCCTGTACCGCAACATCTCCGGCAACCTGGCCCTCGCCTACGGCCTGATCACCGCCTCCCGCCAGGCCGACCTGCCGCTGTTCCTCGGCTCGTACCCGATCACCCCGGCCTCGGACATCCTGCACGAGCTGAGCCGGCACAAGAACTTCGGTGTGCGCACCTTCCAGGCCGAGGACGAGATCGCCGGCATCGGCGCCGCCCTGGGCGCGGCGTTCGGCGGCTCGCTGGCGGTCACCACGACCTCCGGCCCCGGTGTGGCGCTGAAGTCGGAGACGATCGGCCTCGCGGTGTCGCTGGAGCTGCCGCTGCTGATCGTGGACATCCAGCGCGGCGGCCCCTCCACGGGTCTGCCGACCAAGACCGAGCAGGCGGACCTGCTGCAGGCGATGTACGGCCGCAACGGCGAGGCGCCGGTGCCGGTCGTCGCGCCGAAGACCCCGGCGGACTGCTTCGACGCCGCGCTGGAGGCCGCGCGGATCGCGCTGCTCTACCGCACCCCGGTGTTCCTGCTCTCGGACGGCTACCTCGCCAACGGCAGTGAGCCCTGGCGCATCCCCGAGGTGGACGACCTGCCGGACCTGCGGGTGCAGTTCGCGCAGGGCCCGAACCACACCCTGGACGACGGCACCGAGGTCTTCTGGCCGTACAAGCGCGACCCGCACACCCTGGCCCGGCCGTGGGCGGTGCCGGGCACGCCGGGTCTCGAGCACCGGATCGGCGGCATCGAGAAACAGGACGGTTCCGGGAACATCTCCTACGACCCGGCCAACCACGACTTCATGGTCCGCACCCGGCAGGCCAAGGTCGACGGCATCGAGGTCCCGGACCTGGAGGTCGACGACCCGCAGCAGGCGCGCACGCTGGTGCTCGGCTGGGGATCGACCTACGGACCGATCACGGCGGCGGTACGGCGGCTGCGGACGGCCGGGGAGGCGATCGCGCAGGCGCACCTGCGTCACCTCAACCCCTTCCCGCGCAACCTCGGCGAGGTCCTGAAGGCTTACGACAAGGTCGTGATCCCCGAGATGAACCTCGGCCAGCTCGCCACCCTGATCCGGGCGAAGTACCTCGTCGACGCCCGCTCCCACACCCAGGTCAACGGCATGCCGTTCAAGGCGGAGAGGCTCGCCGCGGCGCTGAAGGAGGCCATCCATGACTGACGCCGACACGCTGCTTCAGCTGGTCCCCAAGGCCGAGGCCAAGCAGACGATGAAGGACTTCAAGTCGGACCAGGAGGTGCGCTGGTGCCCGGGCTGCGGTGACTACGCGATCCTGGCGGCGGTGCAGGGCTTCATGCCCGAGCTGGGCCTGGCCCGCGAGAACATCGTCTTCGTCTCCGGCATCGGCTGCTCCTCCCGCTTCCCGTACTACATGAACACCTACGGGATGCACTCCATCCACGGCCGCGCCCCGGCCATCGCGACCGGTCTGGCGGCCTCGCGCCGGGATCTGTCGGTGTGGGTGGTGACCGGCGACGGTGACGCCCTGTCCATCGGCGGCAACCACCTCATCCATGCCCTGCGCCGCAACGTCAACCTCAAGATCCTGCTGTTCAACAACCGGATCTACGGTCTGACCAAGGGCCAGTACAGCCCGACGTCCGAACTCGGCAAGATCACCAAGTCGACGCCGATGGGCTCCCTGGACGCCCCCTTCAACCCGGTGTCGCTGGCGCTCGGCGCGGAGGCGTCCTTCGTCGCGCGCACCATCGACTCCGACCGCAAGCACCTCACCGAGGTCCTGCGGCAGGCGGCCGCCCACCCGGGCACCGCGCTGATCGAGATCTACCAGAACTGCAACATCTTCAACGACGGCGCCTTCGACGCCCTGAAGGACCAGCAGCAGGCCGCCGAGGCCCTGATCCGCCTGGAGCACGGGCAGCCCATCCGTTTCGGCACCGACGGCGGCCGCGGGGTCGTACGGGACGCGCGCACCGGTGATCTGCGGGTGGTGGACGTGACGGCCGAGAACGAGGGCGACGTCCTCGTCCACGACGCTCACGCCGCCTCCCCGACCACGGCGTTCGCGCTGTCCCGGCTCGCCGACCCGGACACCCTGCACCACACCCCGATCGGCGTGTTCCGCTCCGTCGAGCGGCCGGTCTACGACACCCTCATGGCCGACCAGCTCGACACCGCGGTGGAACAGCGCGGCAAGGGCGACCTCGCCGCGCTCCTCGCCGGCGGCGACACATGGACGGTCGTCGGCTGACGACGCCCTCCCCTCACGAGGCCCGGGACGACGAGGACACGTCCCGGGCTTCGTCGCGTACGGCCCGGGCGTCGTCGTACGCGCTGCGGGCCCGCTCCACGTCGGGCATGCGCCGCTCCGTCCACTGGGTGAGGGCGCGGACCTGCCCGGCGGCCTCCCGGCCCAGTTCGGTCAGGGAGTAGTCGACGCGGGGCGGGATGACCGGCTTGGCGTCGCGGTGGACCAGACCGTCGCGCTCCAGCGTCTGCAGGGTCTGGGTGAGCATCTTCTCGCTGACCGCCCGGCCGACGCGGCCCACCTCGCGGCGCAGCTCGCTGAACCGGTAGGAGCGCTCCAGCAGCGCGATCAGGACGAGCACGCCCCACCGGCTGGTGACGTGCTCCAGGACGAGCCGGTAGGGGCACATCGCCTCGGCGCCGGAACCCTCTGCACTTACTGTCATGCCAGTACCTTACTTCAAAGTGGGTACTTTCATAAAGTTAGCGCCATCCTTAGGGTGGGTGTCAGTCAACGGAGAAGTCACACCCCCCGAGGAGATCGCGGACATGAGCATCGTCGTCACCGGAGCCACCGGACATCTCGGCCGTCACGTCGTGGAGCAGTTGCTGGAGAAGGTCCCGGCCGACCAGGTCACCGCCGTCGTGCGCAGCCCGGAGAAGGCCGCCGGCCTCGCCGAACGGGGCGTACGCCTCGCGGTCGCCGACTACAACGCCCCGGAGACCTTCGACGGTCTCTTCGCCGCCGGCGACAAGGTGCTGCTGATCTCCGGCAACGAGTTCGACAAGGGCCGGACCGGCCAGCACCGGGTCGTCATCGACGCCGCCAAGGCCGCGGGCGTCGCCCTGCTGGCCTACACCAGCGCTCCGGGCAGCCTCACCGCCGCGCTCGCCGACGACCACCGGGCCACCGAGGAGGCGCTGCTCGCCTCGGGTCTGCCCTACGTGCTGCTGCGCAACGGCTGGTACCACGAGAACTACACGGAGAACCTGGCGCCGGCCCTGGAGCACCGCGCCGTCGTCGCGGCGGCGGGCAAGGGCCGCGTGTCCTCGGCCTCGCGCGCCGACTACGCGGCCGCCGCCGTCGCCGTGCTGACCGGCGAGGGACACGAGAACCAGACGTACGAACTGGGCGGTGACACCTCCTGGAGCTTCGCCGAGTACGCGGCCGAGCTGAGCCGGCAGACCGGTGAGGAGATCGTCTACAACCCGGTCACCCCGGAGGCGCTCACCGGCATCCTGACCGGCGCCGGGCTGCCCGAGCCGCTCGCCGCGGTCTTCGCCGGCGTGGACGTCTCCATCGAGAAGGGCGAGCTGGAGGTCACCTCCGGCGACCTGTCCCGGCTGACCGGCCGCCCGACCACCCCGCTCGCCGAGGCGATCGCCGCCGCGCTGAAGGGCTGAGCGGCCGGCAGCAGGGCCGAACGTCTCACCCGCCCGCACTGTCATGACCGTATGGCGATACGGACATGACAGCGCGGGCGGCGCGGCGCTACCTTCGTGGAGGCATGTGCGGAGGCGAAGGAGGAGCCCGTGGGCGGGACGTCGAAGGGTGAGCAGCGCGTAGGTCTGCTGAACGGCTTCGCTGCGTATGGGATGTGGGGGCTGTTCCCGCTCTTCTTCCCCCTGCTGGAGCCCGCCGGGGCCGGCGAGGTGCTTGCCCACCGGATGATGTGGTCCTTCGTCGTCGTCGCCGCGGTGCTGCTCGTCATGCGGCGTTGGCGGTGGGCCGGCGAGCTGCTGCGCCAACCGCGCCGGCTGGCCCTCGTCGCGGTCGCCGCGGGCGTCATCAGCATCAACTGGGGCGTCTACATCTGGGCCGTGAACAGCGGCCATGTCGTCGAGGCGTCCCTCGGTTACTTCATCAACCCGCTCGTCACCATCGCCATGGGTGTGCTGCTGCTGAAGGAGCGGCTGCGACCCGCTCAGTGGGCCGCCGTCGGCGTGGGCCTGGCCTCGGTGATCGTCCTGACCGTCGGCTACGGCCGCCCGCCGTGGATCTCCCTGATCCTCGCCTTCTCCTTCGCCACCTACGGCCTGATGAAGAAGAAGGTGAACCTCGGCGGCGTGGAGTCGCTGGCCGCCGAGACCGCGATCCAGTTCGTGCCCGCGCTCGGCTATCTGCTGTGGCTGACCGCGCAGGGGCACTCGACGTTCACCGGCGAGGGCCCGGGCCACACCGCGCTGCTCGCCTCCACCGGCGTGGTCACCGCGATACCGCTGGTCTGCTTCGGCGCCGCCGCGATCCGCGTGCCGCTGTCCACGCTGGGGCTGCTGCAGTACCTCGCCCCGGTCTTCCAGTTCCTGTGCGGAGTGCTCTACTTCCACGAGGCCATGCCGCCCGAGCGCTGGGCCGGCTTCGCCCTCGTCTGGCTGGCCCTGATCCTCCTCACCGCCGACAGCCTCCGCACGGCCCGCCGCACCGCCCGCCTCCGGACGCCCCTCGCGGCGGCGGCGACCGAACCCGCGGCGGCCGAGGCGGCAGCGGCCGATCCCGCGGCGGCCGGGCTTCCGGCCATCGAGTCCCCGACTCCGGCCGCCACCCCCACCACCGGGACACCGGCGACGCCTCGCGTGGAGGCGTAGTCCGGCTGCGCGGCGGCGGCGCCTAGCCGGCCGAATCCTGGGCGCGGGCGCGGTGGGCGCGGACCTTCTCGCGGTTGCCGCAGTGTTCCATCGCGCACCAGCGGCGGCGGCCCGGGCGGGAGGTGTCGACGAAGAGCAGGTAGCAGTCGTGGGCGCCGCACTCGCGGACACGGTCCGCGTACGGGCCGCTGAACAGGTCGATCGCGTCGCGGGCGACCGTGGACAGCAGCTGCGCGCCGCTCGCGCCCGGCGCCCACCCCCGCGTGCCGTCCGGCGCGAGCCGGGACACCAGGGACGGCCGCGCGGCCGCCTCGTTGAGCCTCGCCACCAGATCCGCACGCAACGGGCGTCCGTGCGCGCGGTCGGCGGTGAGCAGGAAGAGCGCGTCGCGTACGTCGCGGACCCGGGCCAGCTCGGCATCCGTGACGCGCAGGTCGAGCCCCTGCGGGAGTCGGCTGCGCCCGGCCCAGGCGACCAGGTCGGCGGGGGTGTGCAGCGTCTCGTACCGGGCGAAGGCACCCGGCCCACCGGTCGTGAGCAGCTCCAGGCACAGCGCGCCGGGATCGAAGCGGTAGGGCCGGCCGTCGTGCGTGTGCAGGACCAGCCCGGTGGGGCCGCTCGGCCGGGCGGAAAGCCCCGGCGGTCCCGGCGATTCCGTTGCCCGCTCACTCATGTAACCATTATTACTGGTTACATGACCACGACGGCACCGGCTCCGGTGCACTTCAAGATCGTCATCGACGCCGCCGATCCCCACGCGCAGGCCGACTTCTGGGCCGCCGCGCTGCACTACGCGGTGGAGGACAACGCCGCGCTCATCGAGCAGCTGCTCGCCGCCGGCGCACTGCCGGGCACGGCCACCGTGGAGTACCACGGCCGCCCCGCCTTCCGCGACCTGGTCGCCGTACGGCATCCGCAGGACCCGTACGACCCGCACAGCGGCACCGGGCTGGGGCGGCGGCTGCTGTTCCAGCGGGTGCCGGAGCCGAAGACCGTGAAGAACCGGCTCCATCTCGACCTGCACCCGGGCGAGGGGCGGCGCGCGGGCGAGGTGGAGCGGCTGAAGGGGCTCGGCGCGAGCGTGCTGCGGGAGGTGAAGGAGCCGAGCGGGCAGTGGGTGGTGATGGCGGATCCGGAGGGCAACGAGTTCTGCGTGCACTGAGCGTGGGGCTCCCGCGCGGGTCCGGTGAATGATCCGGTATGCGAACGGCAGTGCCCGGATTGTGCTCTTGACGGAGCGTCAGGTCCGGCCTCACCATCGGGCACCCCATTCCTCAAGGAATTCGGAGCCCCCCACATGAAGCTCTCCGTTTCCGCGCGGGCGACGGCCGCCGCCGTCGTCGCCGGCGCCACCCTGATCGCCACCGGCTCCATAGCCGGGGCGGCGCCCGCCCCCACCGCGGCCGCCGCCGCTCCCGACATCCCCGTCGCGGCCGTCAAGGCACACCTCGCCCAGCTGCAGTCCATCGCGACCGCCAACGGCGGCAACCGGGCACACGGCCGCGCCGGCTACAAGGCGTCCCTCGACCATGTGAAGGCCAAGCTGGACGCGGCCGGGTTCACCACCACCGTCCAGCAGTTCACCTCTTCCGGCCGCATCGGCTACAACCTGATCGCCGACTGGCCCGGCGGCGACACGGGCCAGGTCCTCATGACCGGCGCCCACCTCGACAGCGTGACCGCCGGACCCGGCATCGACGACAACGGCTCCGGCTCCGCGGCGATCCTGGAGACCGCGCTCGCCGTGGCGCGGACCGGCTACCACCCCGCCAAGCACCTGCGCTTCGCCTGGTGGGGCGCGGAGGAGCTGGGCATGGTCGGCTCGCGCTACTACGTCGGCAGGCTGTCCTCGGCCGACCGCGCCCGCATCACCGGCTATCTGAACTTCGACATGATCGGCTCACCGAACCCCGGGTACTTCGTCTACGACGACGACCCGGCCCTCGAGAAGACCTTCAAGGACTACTACGCCGGGCTCGGCATCCCCACCGAGCCCGAGACCGAGGGAGACGGCCGCTCCGACCACGCGCCCTTCAAGAACGCCGGCGTGCCGGTGGGCGGACTGTTCAGCGGCGCCGACTACATCAAGACGTCGGCCCAGGCCGCCAAGTGGGGCGGCACCGCCGGACAGGCCTTCGACCGCTGCTACCACTCGTCGTGCGACACGACGGCCAACATCAACGACACGGCACTGGACCGCAACAGCGACGCCATCGCGTACGCGGTGTGGACGCTGTCCTCGTGACGCCCTCCTGAGTGCGCGTCAGCCGGCGTCGGCGGCGCGGGCGGTGAGGCGGTCCATGCGGGCCCGGGCCGACCGCAGCTCCTCGGCGTCATCGGCGGCGGGGCCCTTCTCGGCGGCGAGTGCGGCCCACAGGGCGATCAGCTCGCCGCCCAGGCTCAGGCCCTGCCGCGGATCGCGCACCGCCCGCCACGCGGTGGCGGCGCTCTGCACATTGCCGTACGCGGCCTCCGCGTCCCGCTTCCTGCGGTGGATGCCGGCCAGGTCGAGGGAGACCCGGAAGGCGCGCTCCGGTTCGCCGGCCAGGTAGGCGATGTAGGCGGTGAGTTCGCGCAGCCGGAGCACCTCCGGGTGCTCCGGCCCCAGCGTGGCCGCGGCCTCGGCCACGGTCTCCTCGGCCAGTTCCGCCGCGACATCCGTCCGCCCGGCCCGCACTGCCTCGTTCACCCGGGCGACCCGCCCGGCCGGCAGCGCCGACGCGGCACCGCCCTCGGCGGACGGCACGTCCTCCAGTACGGCCTCGGCGATGGCGTCGAACCCACGGGCGGGCGTCGGCTTCGCCTCGGCAGCGGCTTCGGCCAGGGCGATGTAGGTGTAGGGGTCGGAGGTGGGTGCGGGGGGCGGGGTGGATGCGGGTTCCGGGGCCGGGGTGGGTTCCGGGGCCGGGGTGGGTTCCGGGGCCGGGGTGACTTCGAGGGCCGGGGCGTGTTCCGGTGCCGGGGCCTGTTCTGGTGCCGCGGTGGCTTCCGGGGCCGGGGCGAGTCCCGCGGCCGGGGTGGCTTCCGGGGCCGGGGCGGCATCCGGGGCCGGGGCGGTGGAGACCTGCGGAGCAACGGCGGATATGGCGGGCGCGGGCTGCGTGGCGGCCGGAGGCGTGCCGGGCCGGGACATCTCGGGCGGCGGGCCGAAGACTCCCTGGGGCACGGTGACCGCGCCGGGGGCGGTCCCGTCCCGCTGCGGCTCGGGAACCGCCCGCAGCGGGACCGTCCGGGGCGCCTGCGGTTGCCCCTGCCCCTGCCGCTGCGGCTGCGGCTGCGGCTGCGGCTGCGGCTGCGGCTGCGAGGTCAGGTGGCTGGAGCCGTCCGGGTCCACGCGCAGGGGGACGACGTAGCCGAGACGTTCGTCGTGGATCGTGGCGAGGACGGAGTGGCCGCCGGCGCGGGCCAGGCGGTGCAGATGGGCGAGGACGGCGTCCTGAGCCTCCTCACCGGGCCCCACCGGCAGCGGCACACCCGCGACCCAGGCAGCGGCCCGGGCCACCGCGCGGCCTGCCTCATCCGCGACCGAGCCGTCCACCGCGACACGGACCTCCAGCGTCTTCACGCGGCTGAGTCGAGTCATCGCTTCCCTCACTCCCGATGCGTCATTCGGACTCGACGGCGAGCCGGCGGACGGCACATGCGTTTCCCATGGTGTTCCGGGCCGCACAACCCGTGTGAACACGCACTGTCGAGTCTCGCTCCTCCTGCCCCGCGCGCGGGTCACCACCCCGTCACAGACTCGTCCCGACTTCCGGCCCGGCTCCCCGAGCCCACCGGGATTAAATGCGCGTGCATGCAACGTTGACGCCTCTGATCACCGTAACCGAGTACCAGGGGGATGCCATGACCCGCCGTTTCCTGTTCGTGCTGGGCAGCAGCCGCGACGACGGCAACACCGAACTGCTCGCCCGCAAGGCCGCCGAGCAGCTCCCCGAGGACGTGGAGCAGGAGTGGATCAGCCTCGCGGAGCACCCGCTGCCCGACTTCACCGACCTGCGCCACGACAGCGACCACGTGAGGCCCAGCGGGGACAACACCGCACTGCTGCTGGACGCCACGCTCGCCGCGACGGACCTGGTGATCGCGTCCCCGCTGTACTGGTACTCGGTCTCCGCCCACACCAAGCGCTATCTGGACCACTGGTCGGGCTGGCTGCGCACCCCCGGCCTGGACTTCAAGTCCCGGATGGCCGGGCGCACCCTGTGGGGCGTGACCGCCCTCGCCCACCCGGAGCAAGAGGTCGCCGACCCGCTCGTCGGCACGCTCAACAACTCCGCCGCCTACCTGGGGATGCGGTTCGGCGGCGTCCTGCTCGGCAACGGCAGCCGCCCGGGCGACGTGCTGTCCGACCACGCGGCGCTGACCCGCGCCAAGACCTTCTTCGCCGGTGACGCACCGCTCGCCCGCTTCCCGTACGAGCGCCCGTGAGCCGCTAGACGGTGATGTCCTTCGCCGTGAAGCGAGCCCATGCCGCCGAACCGAACACGGCGGCGTACAGGCCCTGGAGACCGAGGTTCTTCACCAGGTCGTCCCAGTAGACCGGTTCGCGCATCAGATCGGCGAAGGACAGCCAGTAGTGCGAGAAGAGATACGGCTGTATCGCGTGCAGCTGCGGGAACTGGTCCAGGATCTGCACGGTGATCAGCAGCCCCACGGTCGTCGCCATCGCCGCGATACCGCTGTTGGTGAGCGTGGAGACGAACAGTCCGAGCGCCGCCAGCCCGATCAGGGACGCGGCGACGGCCAGCGCGATCAGCAGGGCCCGGCCGAGCCCCTCCGCGAAACCGATCCTGGTGCCGGAGATGGTCGTCAGATCGCCGAGCGGGAACAGCAGGGCCCCGACCAGCAGCGCCGACACCGCGACGACGAGAGTGGCGAGCAGACAGAAGGCCATCACCGTCGTGTACTTGGCGAGCAGCAGCCGCGTACGCCCGGCCGGCGCGACCAGGAGATAGCGCAGGGTGCCCGCGCCGGCCTCGCCGGCGACGGCGTCGCCCGCGACCACACCGACCGCCATCGGCAGGAAGAACGGCAGGGTCGCGGCGAGCGCGGTGAAGACGAGGAACAGGCCGTTGTTGGTGACCTGTGAGATGAACGCCGGTCCCCCGCCGCCGGACCCCGACGACGAGCCGTCCCCCGTCTCGATCCGCACGGCGATCCCGACCAGGACGGGCACCGCGGCCAGCACTCCCAGCAGCGCGAGCGTGCGCCAGCGCCGCAGAGTGATCAGCAGTTCGCTGCGGAAGAGCCCCAGGGTCCACAGGAGCCGTACCGCACGGGCCGGACCAAAGGCGGTGCCACCGCCCGCGGTGACGGCGGTCGTGCTGCTGGTGTCAGCCGGCGACATCGAAGCCCTCCCCCGTCAGCGCCACGAACACGTCCTCCAGCGAGGCCCGTTCCACGCCGAAGCCCCGCACTCGTATCCCCGCCGCGACCAACGCGGCGTTGAGGTCGGCCGGTTCCGACTCCGGCGGCTCGCCCGTCACCCGGTCCTCCGCCACGACGACGTCCCCGACGCCCCGTTCTTTCAGCACCCTGGCCGCGTCGGAGACGTCCGGCGTCGTCACCACCAGCCGTCCGCGGGCCCGCGCCGCCAGGTCGGCGACCGCGCCCTGGACGACGAGCCGGCCGCGCGCCATCACCGCGGCGTGCGTGCACACCTGCTCGATCTCGTCGAGGAGGTGCGAGGAGAGGAAGACGGTCGTGCCGTCCGAGGCCAGCTCCCGCACGAGCGCCCGGATCTCGCGCATGCCCTGCGGGTCGAGCCCGTTGGTCGGCTCGTCCAGCACGAGCAGGCGCCGGGGCTGGAGCAGCGCGGCGGCGAGCCCCAGCCGCTGCTTCATCCCGAGCGAGTACGCCCGCGCCTTCTTTCCGGCGGCCGCCGTCAGCCCCACCCGCTCCAGCGCCGTGGCGACGCGGGTGCGCCGGGTGCGCGGGTCGGCGGTCGGGTCGGCGGCGTCGTAGCGCAGCAGGTTGTCCCGGCCGGAGAGGAAGCCGTACAGCGCGGGCCCTTCGATCAGCGCGCCCACCTGCGGCAGTACCGAGCGGGCGGCCCGGGGCATCGGCTGCCCGAGCACCCGCGCGGCGCCGGAGGTCGGCTCGATCAGGCCCATCAGCATGCGGATGGTGGTGGTCTTGCCCGACCCGTTCGGACCGAGGAAGCCGAAGACGCTGCCCGCCGGGACGGTCAGGTCCAGGCCGTCCACGGCGAGCTGCCCGCCGCGGTAACGCTTGGTGAGGGCGCGGGTGTGGATGACGTACTCGTCCTCCGGCTCCTGCTCACCCCGCGCGGCGGGCGCTGCGTCCATCGGCTCCCCGATCGTCTCCCGTGGGCCGGCGGTGTCTCCCGCCGGCTTACCTGCCCGCGTCGGCGGCCTTCACCAGGGCGTCCTTGGTGACCGCGCCGACGTAGACCTTGCCGTCGTCGGTGATCAGGGCGTTCACCAGGCGGGTGGAGAACACCGTGCCCTTGCCGAACTTGCCCGAGACCTTGTCGCCGAGCGAGTCCAGGAAGCCGCCGAGGTCGCCGCCGACCTCGCTGCCGGAGGGCACACCGCCCTTGGCGCCGGTGTCGAGGACCGCGATGGCGTTCCAGCCCTCACCGAGGACCTTGGCTCCGCCGAGCCCCTTGCCCGGCGCCCCGCCCGGCACGGGCAGGAGGTGCTCGGGGAGCCCGCCCTTCAGCGGACCGTCGCCGTGGGGGCGATCGCCCTTGGCGTGCTCACGGTCGCCGCCCTCGGTGACCTTGGCCCCCTTGGGCGGGGTGAAGTCGAAGGTGGAGGCGGCCGGTCGGGCGAAGCTGACGTGCGTGAAGCCGGCGTCGACCACGGCTGCGCCGCCGCTCTTCGGGGTCAGGGTGAACTTCAGCGGCACGCCGGTCTTCGCGTCCACGGCGATGGTGATCCCGCCGACCGTGCTGCCGGACTGCTTGGGCTTGATCAGCAGCTTGTAGGCGTCGCGGCCGGCGACCTGGGCGGTGCCGTCCACCGTGACGGCGGTCGTGGAGTCGACGGCCTTGAGGGCCTGCTCGGCGAAGTCCTTGGGGGTGCCGGAGAAGTCGTCCGTGCCCCGCGTGTCCTTGCGCTGGTCCTTGCCCTGGTCCTCGCCGGTGGCGTCCGAGGTGGCGTGGTACACCTCGTTGGACTTGCTGTCGTAACCCCAGACGTCCTTGCCGTTGTGGATCAGGCTGTACTCGGCGGCGTCCTCCAGCACCGACACCTTCTGCCGGTCCGGACCGTCGGCCGCGACCCGCAACGTGTGCGAACCGGTGGCGAGTTCGGTGATCTTGGCGGACGGATCGGCGGCCGAGCCGTCACCGGAGCCGCCCGCCTTCCCGCCGAGACCGCCCGCGAGCCCGCCTACGTCGGGCAGCCCGAGGTCGGTGGTGATCCGCACGGTGCCCGACATCTGCCGGCCGTCCGACGCCGCGATCTTCTCGATGAGCTGCTGCGCGGTGATCTTCGGCAGATCCGGGTCGCCCGAGCTGGCGAGCGCGGGGACGATCCCGATCGTCGCGGCGGCCACGCCCACGACGGTCGCGGGCACGACGTACCGCGCGGCCCTGCGACGCCCCCCGCCCGACGAGCCGGGCTCCTGCACGGCCGTCGCCCTGTCATCGCTTCCATACGGTGCCATGTGTGCGCTACCTCCGTCGTCGGCGGCGGCTGTCCTTCCCGTGACCCCCGGCGCGTGCTCCCGGCGGGCCCCACCCCAAGCCGCCATTCTCACCCGAATCGGTGAGGAGTGGTGTCTTCCGTGCTTTCCATGAGACCAAATCGGCCGCCGGGAAGCGTCACTCCACGGACGCAACTGCGTGTACTGCTGGGGTATGACATGGCGGGGGCTCAGGTCGCCCTACCCGTAGGGGAGGTGGGGGACCGGAGAGCCACGGGAACGAGCAGCTGGGCCCCACCCGGGGGTGCGGATGCGCCGGGAGGAGGTGTCCACCCGAGCCGTGGTGCGGCGGTAGGTCAACCCGGGGGTGCGGTCACGCCAGGGGGAGGTCTCCAGCCGGGGTGTGGCGACGGCTCCACCGAGGGTGCGCTCACGCCAGGAGGAGGTGTCCATCCGGGGGTGGGCACGCCGCGCCCGCGAGGCGGAACCGCCCGGGCGGCTGCGGTCAGCCCGCCCGGTGCACCACCGCGTCGCACAACTCCATCAGCGCCGCCTTGGCGCCGCACTCCCGCAGCGGAGCCAGCGCCGCACGCGCCTCCTCGGCGTAGCGGACGGTGTCGCGCCGCGCCTGCTCCAGCGCGGGGTGCGCGCGCAGCGCGGTCAGCGCCTCCGCGTGTCGCGCGTCGTCGCTCAGATCGGAGTCCAGCAGCTCGCACAGCGCCCGGTCCTCCGGCAGCCCCAGCCGCTCGGCCTGCTCCCGCAGCCGCAGCACCGGCAGCGTAGGAATGCCCTCGCGAAGATCCGTGCCCGGCGTCTTGCCGGACTCGTGCGAGTCGGAGGCGATGTCGAGCACGTCGTCGGCCAGCTGGAAGGCGACACCCAGCCGCTCGCCGTACTGGGTCAGCACGTCCACGACCGTCTCGTCGGCGCCGGACATCATCGCGCCGAACCGGCACGACACCGCCACCAGCGATCCGGTCTTGCCGCCGAGCACCTCGAGGTAGTGGTCGACCGGGTCGCGCCCGTCCTGCGGCCCCGCGGTCTCCAGGATCTGCCCGGTGACCAGCCGCTCGAACGCCAGCGCCTGAACCCGCACCGCCTCGGGACCGAGGTCGGCGAGGATCTGCGAGGCCCGCGCGAAGAGGAAGTCGCCGGTCAGTACGGCGACCGAGTTGCCCCACCGCGTGTTCGCGCTGGGCACCCCGCGCCGTACGGCGGCCTCGTCCATGACGTCGTCGTGGTACAGCGTCGCGAGGTGGGTCAGCTCGACCACGACCGCCGACGGCACCACACCCGGCGCATACGGATCACCGAACTGCGCCGCCAGCATCGCGAGCAGCGGCCGGAACCGCTTCCCGCCCGCCCGCACCAGGTGCTGCGCGGCCTCCGTGATGAAGGGAACCTCGCTCTTGGTGGCCTCGAGCAGCCCTTCCTCGACAGCCGCCAATCCGGCCTGGACATCGGCCTCGAGAGCCTGGTCCCGCACGCTAAGCCCGAACGGCCCGACGACGGTCACGAGGGGTCTCCTGTCTGCTGGTGCCGGTAGGCGATTACACGGTTTGTCGATAGGTCGCTGACATCACTCAAGTCAGCGTATCCGGTCACGTTTCGATCACCGATAGCGCCCACGGTTACAGGCCAGGTGGTATCGGATCACGCCCGATATGTTTATCGATCAAATCTGATCGGCCGAAAAGTACCGATATCAACCACGCGCGTGCCGCGAAGACCATCCCCCACCCTCCGTGAGGCACCCCGTCACAGCGCGCCACAACACGACCCGACTGCCCGTTTTGCCGTAATTAATCAGCCGATTCACCTTGGCCGCCTTAGTACCAAATGTGTTTCCCGTGTGACACCAGTGAATTGGGTCACGCGCCGCCCTCACCGGCCTTCTCTCCGTCTGCCCCGGGTTTCGCCAGTCCCCACAAGCGAGTTGAGCCTTGCCGATCACAAAGGATCAAGCCCCCCAAACACCCCGGACCAAGGTCAACCAGGGCATTAGGTGAAACCGGTACTTGTTCCCGGCATCAGCTCTCGCATAACTTCCCGGCCTGTCGGATGGACGCCCAATCCTGCCGCCGTCCGGCATCCACCATCGGACCAACTCATCCGTGTACGGCAGGAGCGGGGGACCCAGGTAAGTCGCCGAGCCGGACGTCGTCACCCCGACGACGCCCCGGACCGGCTTGGGGTGAAGCCGTGCCGCAACCGCGGCCGGCCGGGCATCTCCAGCCCGAACCCGACAGCTCACCTCGCAGGCGTGGGAGAGGAACTTCGTCATGTCTGCTGCCGGTCAGCACCGCCGCACCCGCACGTCCCGCCTCGTCCGCACCCTCGCCGTCGCCGGCACCGGTGCCGCCGCCCTCGCGCTGCCGCTCTTCGGCGCCACCAGCGCCTCCGCCGCCACCCCGGCGACCAGCGCCACCGTGATCACGGCCGCCAACTCGGTCTACCCGAACAACCTCGACGGCTGGATCCGCCAGTCGCTGGACATCATGTCCCGGCACGGCATCCCGGGCACCTACGACGGGATCTACCGCAACATCATCCGCGAGTCCTCCGGCAACCCCGCCGCCATCAACCTGTGGGACTCCAACGCGGCCGCCGGCACCCCGTCCAAGGGCCTGCTCCAGGTGATCGACCCGACGTTCCTCGCCTACCACGTGTCCGGCACCTCCATGGACCCGTACGACCCGATCGCCAACATCACCGCTGCCTGCAACTACGCGGCCGCCCGCTACGGCTCGATCGACAACGTCTTCAGCGCGTACTGAGCCACCACCCCACGCGAGAAGCCGTGAGTCGCTGCCTCACGGGAAGAGTCGTTCGAGGACGACGGCGATGCCGTCGTCCTCGTTCGACAAGGTGACCTCGTCGGCCACGGCCTTCAGCTCCGCATGGGCGTTGGCCATGGCCACCCCCCGGGCGGCCCAGGCGAACATCGGGATGTCGTTCGGCATGTCCCCGAACGCGAGCGCCCGCTCGGGGCCGAGGCCGAGATGGTCGGCCGCCAGCGCGAGCCCCGTCGCCTTGGTGACGCCGCACGGCTGCAGTTCCACGGTCCCCGGCCCCGACATGGTCACCGTCGCGAGGGAACCGACCACCGCGCGCGCCGTCGCCGCCAGTTCGTCGTCGGACAGCTCGGGATGGCGCAGCAGCACCTTGCTGATCGGCTCGCCCCACAGATCGTCGCGCCGCCCGACCCGCACCGCCGGCAACGTCGGGTGCGGCATCCGGTAGCCGGGCTCGATCAGCGTCAGCCCGTCCACGCCGTCCTGGTCGACCGCGGCGTACACCTCCCCCACCTCGGCCTCGATCTTGCCGAGCGCGGTCTCGGCCAGCTCCCGGTCGAGCGTCACCGACCACAGCAGACGGCCGGCCCCCGCGTCGTACACCTGCGCGCCCTGGCCGCACACCGCGAGCCCCGTGCAGCCGAGGTCCTCCAGCAGCGGCCGCACCCGGGGCGCCGGGCGGCCCGTCACCACCAGGTGGCGGGCGCCGGCGTTCGCCACCCGCGCGAGCGCGGCCCGGGACCGGTCGGACAGCGTGTCGTCGCCGCGCAGCAGCGTTCCGTCCAGGTCAGTGGCGATGAGGGCATATGCGAGGGGTGCGGCCATGATCAGAGAATACGGACCCCGCAGGTCACCCGTTCACCACTCGTTACGCCGCTCCGTCCGGCCCCCGCACAGGGCCGCCGCCGCTCCGCGCGGGTCCGCCGTCCCCTCAGCCGTGCGCCGCCACCAGATGCCGGGCCAGCCGTGGCGAGGCGAACTCCGTGCCGCACACGAACCGCATCACCGGGCCGTACGATCCGGCCGCCGGCAGACCCGTGAAGTACAGGCCGGGGACCGACGAGACGTACCCGGCGCCGAGCCTCGGGGTGCCGCGGCTGACGGCGAGCGCGGTGCGCAGCCCGTGGCCGAGGAAGTCCATGGCGGCGAGGTTCACCCGGTAGCCGGTGGCCGCGATGACGTGGTCGGCGGCCAGCCGCTCGGTGCGGCCGGCGTGACTGCGCACGGTGAGGGTGGCGCCCTCGCCCGTCGACTCCGCCCGCACGATCCGCTGCACCTCGCTGACCTGCACCTTTCCCGCGAAGCGCTCACGCAGCCACCAGGCGCCGAGCGGTCCGAGGACCCGGCGGACCAGGTAGTGGCGTATCTCGGCGGGCAGATAGCGGTACGGGTGCGGGTAATAGCTGAGGGCCCACAGCGACCAGGCCCGGCCGAAGGGCGACTGAGGGCGCAGCCGGGGCTGGTCCCACGGCGCCGCGCCGAAGGCGACCCGCCCCCGGCCGCGGGCCACCACCCGCACCCGGGCCCCGGCCTCGGCGGCGAGCGCCGCCGTCTCCAGCGCGGACTGTCCGGCGCCGACGACGATCAGCTCACGGCCGGCGAACCGGGACAGGTCGTGGTGCTGGGAACTGTGCGAGACGGGCGCTGTCGGAGCCGGTCCGTCCGGGGCGGCCGCGGCCAGCTCGCGGGGCAGGTGGGACAGGCCGGACAGTCCGGTGGCGACGACGACGGCCCGCGCGGCGAGCTGCTCCCCCGAGTCCAGCTTCAGTTCGAAGCCGCCCCCGGTGCGCCGGTCCACGGAGACCACCCGCACCCGCTCCAGGTCGGGCACCAGCTTCTGCTGGAACCACTCGCCGTAGGCGATGAACGTCTCCACGGGAATGATGTCCTCGTCGGTGACCAGCCGCCGGATGCCGGCCGCGTCGCAGTAGTCGGCGAGGGTGTAGCCGCGCTGCGGGCAGTCGATGCTGGAGGCCACGGGGGTCGACTTCAGGAGCATGCCGGCGGGCATGTTGTCGCGCCAGCTGACCATGGGGTCGCCGAAGACGCGGACGGGCACGCCACGGGCGCGCAGATGGGCGGCGGTGGACAGGCCGAAGGGGCCTGCCCCGAGGACTGCTACCGGTTGGTTCACGAAGTCCCTCCCCAGGACGTCATGTCGTCACTTCGCGGTGTAGTCGTGGTGCGGCGCCACTTAGCGGTGTCGTGGCCTCGCGATGGCGCCACTTCGCTGTGTCGTGGCCTCGCGGTGTCGTGGCTTCGCGGTGTCGTGGCTTCGCGGTGTCGTGGCTTCGTGTTCCGGCCGGGAGGAGGCTACGGCTGGTGGCGTCCGCCCGGTCCGGTGCTGCCGCGGCGGTGGGTCCGCCACAGCTGACTGAGGTGCTTCGCGCCGGGTCGCACGAAGCGCGCGAGCATCGTGAGGAACGGCAGCGGGTCGTCACCCGCGAACCAGGCCAGTTCCGTGCCGCTCGCCCGGGCCGGTGCGTGCGGCGTCGTATAACCGCTGCGGCGATAGGCGAGCAGGGCGGCCAGGTCGATGTTCTCCACGATGTAGCGGTGGCCGGCGCGCTGTTCCCCCTCCGGAACGGTGCGGCCGGTCAGGTCCAGATGCAGGGCGCGGACCACGTCCACCCCCGCCTCGTTCTCGAAGAGGCGGAACTGGGCGCCCATGCGCGGGTTGAAGTCGAGGAGCTTGTACTGCCCGTCGCGGCGGTCGAAGCGCAGGTCGAGGTCGATGATCCCGGTGAAGCCGATCTGTTTGACGAAACGTGCGGCGACGTCGGCGAGTTCCGGGTTGTCGACGACGTAGGCGTTCGCCGTCATCCCGGCGTGCGGCGGCCAGGACCGGACCTTGACGCCGGTGAACATCGCCAGCGGTGACGAGTCCGCGCCGAAGCAGGCGTGCACGATCCAGTCCTCGGCCTGCTCACGCGGCAGGTACTCCTGCAGGATCACCCCGGGCCGTTCCCCCCAGTCCCGCGCCAGCGCGAGCAGCCCGTCGCGGGTGGTGATGCGCGTGGTGCCGTTGACGGCGGGCCGCGTACGGCGCACGAACGCCTCCCGGTTCTTCGCCACCACCGGGAAGCGGGCCTTCTGGGCGAACGCCACGACGTCGCCGTACGACCGCGGGAACGCGGCCGCCGGGCTGGGGATGCCGTGCTGCGCGCACAGCTCGTGCAGCCCCTGCTTGCTGGCCAGCCGGCGCGGCAGGTCCGGGGCGACGCGCGGGAAGAGGAACGGCCCGGCGAGGTCGCCCTGGTGCTCGGCGATCAGCACCGCGGCCTCCTCGTCGGTGGGGATCAGCACGGTCGGCCGCCCGATCCGGCGCCCGATCCGCAACAACCCCTCGACCAGGCGCCCCGCCTCCTCCGCGCCCGTCGTCGGCCACACGAACGCGCGCCGCAGATAACGGGAGGAGGCGGCCGGGGTGTAGGGGTCCTCGGTGATCGCGTACATGGGCACGCCCAGACGCCCCAGACTGCGGATCGCCCCGACCCCGCCGTGGTGCAGCGGATAGTCTCCGAACTTCACGATCAGGCCAGGTACTTCACGGTCGACTTGGAACGGCAGGCTTGCGGCACTGCTGGCCACGGGTCCCCCCACGTGTCCCCCCGACGGAACGGATGCCCTCCGTCCGTGTTCCCCGCAAAGGACGCTAAGCCGGAATTGCCACCTCCGACAAGGCTATAACGGACATTGCAAACTCTTTAGACACTGCCCAAGACAGCCGACTCGGCCGTAACGTGTGCCGCGACCACCTGGATCGCACGGCCCTGGCGCCGTGTCCGACGTGCACGAAAGCGAGGCGGCACCGCATGCCCCCCTTCGACGTCCCCGAGGGCGACCCCTTCGGTGCGCACAACCTTCCGTACGGCGTCTTCTCGCCCGCCGGTTCTCCGGCCGAGCGGCGGGTCGGTGTCCGGCTCGGCGACCACGTGCTCGACGCGGGCGCGGCGGCGATGGCGCTCGGCTCTCCCTACGCCGCGCTGCTCGCCCAGCCCTCGCTGAACCCGCTGCTCGCCGCCGGCCGCACCGCCTGGTCCGACGTCCGGCGCGCACTGACGGCGTGGGTCACGGTGCCCTCGCATCGCGAGGCCGTCGAGCCCTTCTTCCACCCCCTGTCCGCGGTGACCCTGCACCTGCCCTTCGAGGTCGCGGACTACGTCGACTTCTACGCCTCCGAGAACCACGCCCGGAACGTCGGCCAGATCTTCCGCCCCGACGCCGCCGACTCCCTCACCCCCAACTGGAAGCACCTGCCGATCGGTTACCACGGCCGCTCCGGCACCGTCGTCGTCTCCGACACCGACATCGTGCGCCCCTCCGGCCAGCGCAAGGCCCCGACGGACCCGGCGCCCGTCTTCGGCCCGTCCGTCCGCCTCGACATCGAGGCCGAGGTCGGCTTCGTCGTCGGCGCTCCCTCCTCCCTCGGCGAGCCGGTCGCCCTCGGCGACTTCCGTGACCACGTCTTCGGGCTGTGCCTGCTCAACGACTGGTCGGCCCGCGACATCCAGGCCTGGGAGTACGTCCCCCTCGGCCCCTTCCTCGGCAAGTCCTTCGCCACCTCGGTCTCCGCGTGGATCACCCCGCTGGAGGCCCTGGACGAGGCCCGCGTCGCACCCCCGGAGCGCACCCACCCGCTGCTGCCCTACCTCGACGACTCCACCGACGAACCCGGCGGCTACGACCTGCGGATCTCCGTCGCCATCAACGGCCACGTCGTCTCCGAGCCCCCCTTCTCCACCATGTACTGGACGGCCGCCCAGCAGCTGGCGCACATGACGGTCAACGGCGCCTCGCTGCGCACCGGCGACCTCTACGGCTCCGGCACCGTCAGCGGCCCCGAGCCCGCCCAGCGCGGTTCCCTGCTGGAGCTCACCTGGAACGGCCAGGACCCCCTGGACCTCCCCGACGGCAAGCGGACCTTCCTGGAGGACGGCGACGTGGTGACCCTGTCCGCCTGGGCCCCCGGCCCGGACGGCGTCCGGGTGGGCCTCGGCGAGGTGACAGGACGGATCGTCACGCGCTGACGCGCTCCGGCGGGCCACCGTGAGGCGTGGCCGGACGGGGCCACGGCGGGCTGCCCCCGATCCCGGCGGGACACGGGATCAAAGGCCGCCCCTCCGCCCCGCATAGCCGTGATCACTGGCCGCCCCTTCCACCCGCAGAGTCCGTGATCACGGACCGCTCCCTCCCCTGCGCGGTCCGTGATCAGCGGCCACTGCGTGCCCCGCAGGGCCCGTGATCACCGGCCGCGCATGCCCCGCAGGGACCGTGATCACCGGCCGCTGCATGCCCCGCAGGGGCCGTGATCACGAGCTGCCCCTCCGCCCCCGCGGGCGCTCCTTTCAGAGGGCTGACGCACCGCCCCCGGGGCCGTCATACTGGCGACGGACGCCCTCACCGAGCCGTCGAGCGATCGCGTCCGTCGCCCGTACGACCACCCCCGCCCTGCCCGACCAGGATCCGGAGCCCGTGGCATGACCGTCTGCCTGCTCCTGCTGAGCGCCGTCGCTCTGACGGCCGCTGTGCCGGTCCCGCGCGCGCTGACCCGGGCCGCCTGGCCCGAGCGGGAACCGGTCGTCGCCCTGTGGGTGTGGCAGTGCCTCGTCGCGACCGTCCTGCTGTGCTGTCTGACGGCCCTGGCACTCAGCACGGCCGCCGTCTTCCACACCGTGCGCACCCAGCTGTTCGCGCCCGCACCGCCCGGCGTGACCGAGGCGTACGACCTGTCTTCCGCGCCGCCCTGGGCGGTCGCGCTCACCCTCCTGCTGGCCTGCGGTGCCGCCTGGACCACCGCCATGCTGGCGCGTGAGCTGGTCGAGGCCCGCCGGCGCCGTGGCGTGACCCGCGCCCACCTGCGCGAACGCGCTCCCGAACTGCCAGTCGGCCTGGGCCCCGCGCGCGGCCCGCTGCTCGTCCTGGAGGACGAGTATCCGGACGCCTGGTGGATGCCGGGCCATCCGCCCCAGTTGGTCGTCACCACGGGCGCCCTGCACCGCCTCACCGCCCACCAGCTCGACGCCGTCCTCACCCATGAGCGCGGCCACGCCCGCGCCCACCACGACTGGCTGCTGCACCTGTCCACCGCACTGGCCACCGGTTTCCCCCGCATCCCGCTCTTCGCCCACTTCTGCGACCAGACCCACCGCCTGGTCGAGCTGGCCGCCGACGACACCGCCTCCCGCCGCTGCGGCCACATCACCACCGCCCTCGCCCTGATCGAGCTCAACCAGCACCGGGGCGTCCTGTCCTGCGCCTCCAGCCACCGCCTTCTCGGTGAGCGGGTCGACCGGCTGCTGGAGCCTCCGCCCCGGCTGGACCGCAGGCGGCGGGCCCTGACGACCACCGTGGCCGCGCTGGTCCCCCTGCTGCCGCTCCTGATCGCCTTCGCGCCCGGCCTGACAGCACTGGCCTGACAGCACTGGCCTGACGCCGCCTCTCCACCGGCCCGACGCCGACCCGGCGCCCGCTGCCCGACGGCCCCGCACCGGCCCGACACCCGCTGCCCGACGCCCCGGCCCTGGCTGCCACCGCCCGCTCCCGGGTGGCAGATCTCCCCCGATTGCCATCGAAGCCCGAGGTCAGCGGCGTATTCGATGGGTCGTCAGGTGGCGCAACATTTCAGCAACCCTCCTTTTCCTACCTGCTCGGTATGGTTCCAGCCATGCCAGCCACCGACCGCATCCGGGACCACGCCGGCCAGGGCGCGACCACCGTCGCCGCCCACCGCGCGCGGCGCCGGCTGCGTGCGGACCGGGCCCGGCAGCTCGCCGACCTGCTCCGCCGCCAGCTCCTCACCGGCGGCTTCGAGAGCGGCACACTCCCCCATGAATCCCTTCTCGCCACCGACTACCGCACCTCCCGCAACACCGTCCGGCAGGCTCTGGACCTGCTGCGCTCCGAGGGCCTCGTCGACCGTCTGCCCGGCGTCGGCACGGTCGTCGTCGCCCGTAAGTACCCCCATGGGCTCGACCGCCTGATGGGTCTGGCCGAAACCCTGCACGAACACGGCCGTGTCACCAACGAGGTCCGCACCATGGGCCCCGTCCCCGCGCCGGGCCCCGTGGCCGACCGGCTCCACGTCCAGCCCGGCGCCGACGTCCTCTACATCGAACGACTGCGCCGCCTGAACGGCCTGCCTCTCTCGCTCGACCTGACCTATGTCCCGCTCGACATCGGCACCGCCCTGCTCGGCGCCGACCTGGAGAACACCGACGTCTTCCGTCTCCTTGAGGCCATCACCGGCCGGCGTCTCGGCCACGCCGAGATCACCCTGGAGTCCGTGAACGCGGACGCCCACTCCGCCGCCGTACTGGAGGCGCCCCGCGGAGCGGCCGTCCTGATGCTGGAGCGCCTCACGCACCTGTGTGACGGGCGCCCGGTGGACCTCGAGTTCATCCGCTTCCGTGGCGACCGCATCTCCATGAGCGGTCTGCTGCACCGCTCCCTCTGACCCCTGCCTGTCCGCATACCGCCCCCTTCCGGTCTTCCGGCCCCTTCCGCCTTCACCTCTTCATCGTTCGGCGGGGCCCGACCGGTTCACGGCCGCGGCGACTTCTTTCCGCGGATCCCCGCCTGTCCGGCGGACTTCCGCAGACCTTTCCCGGATCTCTGGAGACAGCCATGCCCTTGGTGCCCCAGCGGGCCGACGTGCCCGTGACCATCGACGAGTCGAAGTGCATCGACGGCTGCACGCTCTGCGTCGACATGTGCCCGCTGGACTCCCTCGCCATCGACACCTCCAGCGGCAAGGCGTACATGCACGTCGACGAGTGCTGGTACTGCGGCCCGTGCGCGGCCCGCTGCCCCACCGGAGCCGTCACCGTCAACATGCCGTACCTGCTCCGGTGAAAGGTCCGACCCGATGAAGCACACCACGCCCCTCCCGGTGAAACGCACCGCACTCGGCGCCGCCTCCCTGCTCCTGCTGCCGCTGACCGCCTGCGGTGGCACCGCCGCCGCGGGCGGTGACGGCGCCACGGTCACCGTCACCGTCGGCTACCAGTCCAAGACCATCAACACCGTCACCGCCGGCACCCTGCTGCGCTCCCTCGGTTCCTTCGAGAAGCAGCTGGACGCCCTGCACGACGGCCACACCTACAAGGTCGTCTGGCAGGACTACGCCACCGGCGCCCCCATCACCGCCCAGATGACCGCCGGAAAGATCGACATCGGGTCGATGGGCGACTTCCCGCTGCTCATCAACGCCGCCCGCGGCAAGCAGCTGAACCGCCCCACCCACCTGGTCTCGGTCACCGGCTACAACCTCCGTGGCGGCCTCAACACCATCGTCACCGCACCCGGCTCCCAGCTCGCCTCCGTGACGGACCTGAAGGGCAAGAAGGTCTCGACGTCCATCGGCTCCGCCGCCGACGGCACCCTGGTGCGGGCCCTGCAGCGCGCCGGGATCGACCCCGACAAGGGCATCGAGAAACTCAACCAGCAGCCCGCCGTGGGCGCCTCCGCCCTCACCGCGGGCAGCGCCGACGCGTTGTCGCAGTTCGTCGCCTGGCCGGGCCTGCTCGCCTACCAGGGCAAGGCGAAGGCCCTCTACGACGGCGCCCAGCTGAACCTGCCCACCTTCCACGGCGTCACCGCCCGCGAGGACTTCGCCGAGAAGCACCCGGCCGTCCTGGAGGCCTTCCTCAAGGCGCAGGCCGAGGCCACCGACTACCTGGGCGCCCACCCCGTGACCGCCGCCGAGAAGGTCGCCGACGCCACCGGCCTGCCCGCTGAGGTCGTCTACCTCTACAACGGCGCCCACGGCATCGCCACCTTCGACCCGGCCGTCAAACCGCAACTGGTCTCCGCGCTCAAGCAGGACGTGGCCATCCTGAAGGCCGCGAAACTGACCGGCGACATCGACGTGGACGCCTTCGTCGACGACCACTACGTGAAGCAGGCCCTCGGCGCCTCCTACGCCCGGCGCCTGACCGCCACGCCCGCGCCCGCCGCGGCCGAGGTCTGGCCCAAGGGTGCGGACAAGACCCTCGAGCTGCCCTCGCCCGCCGCGCTCCTCAGCCACGTGAAGCGGCACCACGACACCGTCCGCGCCGCCTACGTCGCCGACGCCACCACCGGCACCCTGTGGTTCGCCGACAAGGCGATCTGGGTGGCCGACGGCACGAAACTGCTGCCGTTCGTCGCCCCGGCCACCGCCCGGGCCTACGTCTCGGGCCACGGCGGCGCGCGCGTCGTCACGTACGCCGAAGCCCTGGAGCGGGCCTCATGACCCGGTACGCGCTGCGCGTCCTCTCCCTCGCCGCCGCTCTCGGCGTGTGGCAGCTGCTGACCAGCCTGGACGTCGATCTGTGGCTGCGCTTCTCGCAGTTCCCCACGGTCACCGACATCGCCCATGCCTTCGCCCGGAGGCTGTCCGGTCCCGACTACTGGACGGACCTCACCGACAGCCTGACCCGTATCGCCTCCGGCTTCCTCCTCGCGGCCGTCCTGGGCGTCGCCGCCGGCGTGCTCGTGGCCCGCTCGCGGCTCGCCGAGGACCTGCTCGGCACGCTGCTGGAAGTGGTCCGCCCGATCCCCGCCATCGCCCTCGTCCCCGTCGCGATCCTCCTCTTCCCCTCCAACGAGCAGGGCATCGTCTTCATCACCTGCACCGCCGCCTTCTTCCCCGTCCTGGTCTCCACCCGGCACGCGGTGCGCGCCCTGACCCCCGTGTGGGAGGAGGCGGTGCGCACCATGGGCGGCGGCCGGTGGCGGGTCCTCGGCTCGGTCGTCCTGCCGGGCGCCCTGCCCGGCATCTTCGGCGGGCTGTCCGTCGGCATCGGCGTGTCGTGGATCTGCGTGATCTCCGCCGAGATGATCTCCGGCCAGTACGGCGTCGGCTACCGCACCTGGCAGGACTACACCGTCGTCGACTACCCGGGTGTCTTCGTCGGCATGGTCACGATCGGCGTGCTCGGCTGGCTCACCTCCACCGCCGTGGAACTCCTCGGCCGCCGCCTGACCCGCTGGCTGCCCCGCACGTCCCCCGCCCCCACGGCACGCGTCCGCCCCGCCGGAGCCGCCGGATCGAAGGCGCCCGGGGGCACCGCCGTGGCCACGGCGTCCCCCGCGCCGAGCAAGGAGGCCCGTGATGAGCACCTCGTCTGAGACCCGCACGCCCGGCACCTCGTCCGGCACCAGCACACCCGACCGGCCAGCGGCCCGCCCGGCGCAGACCGCGGGCGGCACCCGGCTCACCCTGCGCGGCGTCACCCTCGGCCGCCCGGACGCCCCCGCCGTCCGCGGCGTCGACGTGGACATCGCCCCCGGCGAGATCCTCACCGTCGTCGGACCCTCCGGCTGCGGCAAGTCGACACTGCTGCGCACCCTCGCAGGGCTGCTGCCACCGCTCGAGGGAACGGTCGAGCAGGACGGCCGGCCACTGACCGGACCGGCGGCCCAGCGCGCCCTGGTCTTCCAGGAGGACGCGCTGCTGCCCTGGCGCACCCTGCGCGGCAACGTGGAACTCCCGCTCGCCATCGCCGGCGTCCCGCGCCGCGTGCGCCGGGACCGCGCCGAGGAGTGGCTGGACCGCGTCCACCTCGCCGGCCACGCCGGGCAGTTGCCCCACCGCGTCTCCGGCGGACAGCGCCAGCGCGCCCAGCTGGCCCGCGCCCTGGCCGGCCGGCCGCGCGCCGTGCTGATGGACGAACCCTTCGGCGCGCTGGACGCCCAGACCCGGGCCGGCATGCAGGACCTGCTGGTGGAAGTGCTGCACGGCACGGGCGCCACCGTCGTCTTCGTCACCCACGACGTCGACGAGGCGCTGTTCCTCGGTGACCGGGTGGCGCTGATCGGCTCCGGCGAGGTGACCGCCGTACGCGATGTGCCGCGCCCCCGTGACCGGACGGCACACGACGACCCCGCGCGCGTGGCGCTGCGCCGCGACATCCTCTCCTCGCTCGGCACGTGAAAGGCACCCCGGTGACTGTCGTGAACACCACTGTGGACACCCCCCTGGCGATCCCCGCCCTCGGTGACGCCGAGGAGCTGACCTGCGACGTCCTCGTCATCGGCGGTGGCACCGCCGGCACGATGGCCGCGCTGACCGCGGCCGAGCGCGGCGCGGACGTGCTGCTGCTGGAGAAGGCCCACGTGCGCCACTCCGGTGCGCTCGCCATGGGCATGGACGGCGTCAACAACGCGGTCGTCCCCGGCCGCGCCGAACCCGACGACTACGTCGCCGAGATCACCCGCGCCAACGACGGCATCGTCGACCAGTCCACGGTCCGCCAGACGGCGACGCGCGGCTTCGCGATGGTGCAGCGGCTGGAGTCGTACGGCGTGAAGTTCGAGAAGGACGAGCACGGCGAGTACGCGGTCCGCCAGGTGCACCGCTCCGGCTCCTATGTGCTGCCCATGCCGGAGGGCAAGGACGTCAAGAAGGTCCTCTACCGGCAGCTGCGGCGGCGGGAGATGCGGGAGCGGATCCGCATCGAGAACCGGGTGATGCCGGTACGGGTGCTGACGGCGCAGGGGCGGGCCGTGGGAGCGGTCGGCTTCAACACGCGCACGGGCGCGTTCGTCGTGGTGCGCGCGGGCGCGGTGATCCTCGCCACCGGCGCGTGCGGCCGGCTCGGCCTGCCCGCCTCCGGCTACCTGTACGGCACGTACGAGAACCCCACCAACGCGGGTGACGGCTACGCCATGGCCTACCACGCGGGCGCCGAACTCACCGGCATCGAGTGCTTCCAGCTCAATCCGCTGATCAAGGACTACAACGGCCCGGCCTGCGCCTATGTCGCCAACCCCTTCGGCGGCTACCAGGTCAACCGGCACGGTGAGCGCTTCGTCGACTCCGACTACTGGTCGGGGCAGATGATGGCGGAGTTCGCCGCCGAGGTGGCCTCCGACCGGGGGCCGGTCTACCTCAAGCTCAGCCATCTGCCGGAGGAGTCCGTCGCGGCACTGGAGTCGATCCTGCACTCCACCGAACGCCCCACCCGCGGCACCTTCCATTCCGGGCGCGGCCACGACTACCGCACCCATGACATCGAGATGCACATCTCCGAGATCGGTCTGTGCGGCGGTCACTCCGCCTCCGGCGTCCGCGTCGACGACCACGCGCGCACGACCGTGCCCCGCCTGTACGCGGCCGGCGACCTGGCGTGCGTGCCGCACAACTACATGATCGGCGCCTTCGTCTTCGGCGACCTGGCCGGCGCGGACGCCGCACAGTACACCGCCTACGAGGGCGAGTTGCCCGAGGACCAGCTGCGCGAGGCGCACGAGCTGATCTACCGCCCGCTGCGCAACCCGGACGGCCCGCCGCAGCAGCAGGTCGAGTACAAGCTGCGCCGCTTCGTGAACGATTACGTCGCCCCGCCGAAGTCGGGCGCCCGGCTCTCGCTGGCCCTGGAGGCGTTCGAGCGGATGCGCACCGACATCGCCGCGATGGGGGCGACGACGCCGCACGAGCTGATGCGGTGCGCGGAGGTCACCTTCATCCGCGACTGCGCGGAGATGGCCGCGCGCGCCTCCCTGGCCCGCACGGAGTCCCGCTGGGGCCTCTACCACGAGCGCCTGGACCATCCGGCCCGTGACGACGCCTCCTGGTTCCACCACCTCGATCTGCACAAGTCCCCCTCCGGTGCGATGGAGTTCACGGCCCGTCCCGTGGCTCCCTATCTGGTCCCCGTGGAGGGGTACGCGCCGGTCGGCGGCTCCTCCCGCGCCCTCGGCGAGGTGCGCCCGCAGGATGTGGCCACCGCCGGGTCCCGGGACGCGGCACCCGTGGCGGTCACGGGCGTCGTCACCGGTGGCCCCGAGCCTGAGCCGGCCGCGGAACAGCCGTCGGACGCCGTCCCGCGCACCGGGCCGTCCGCCGAACGCCTCCTGGAGCTGGTGGCCCTCGCCGAGGAACAGCCCGAACTGGAAGCCCTGCGCCCGTACTTGGCGGACCCGGCTGCCGCCGTCCGGCGTGAGGCGGTCGCCGTCCTGACCGAGACACTGCCCGCCGGGACCGGGCCGGCCCTCGCCGCCGCGCTGCGCGACACGGCCGCCGAGGTGCGCTCCGCGGCCGCCGCGTCCCTGCGTGAGCTGGTCGAGACGCTGCCGCCCGAGCCCGCCCTGCGCGACGGCCTGGCCGCCGCTCTGGCCGAACCGGACCCCGTCGTCCGCGCCGCCGCCCTCGACACCCTGCGGGCCCTGCGCCTCGGTGACGCCGGCCTGTTCGCCGGGGCCCTGGCCGACACCGACATCACCGTGCGCATCGCGGCCGTACGGGCTCTCGTCTCCGTCGACGCGGCCGACGAACTGGCCCGCGCCGCCGGAGCCGACCCCTCCCGCGAGGTTCGGGTCACGCTCGCCAAGGCGCTGGCCGCGGTGGCGGTGACCACCCGCGCGACCGACGCCCCGGCCTCCGCGTCGCCCGGTACGGTCCTCGCTGCCCTCGCCCACCTCAGCGAGGACCCCGACGCACTGGTGCGCGGGGCGGCGTACCAGGCGCTGGGCACCGCCGGATGCCCCGCCGAGCCGGCCGCACGTGCCGTCGCCGCCCTGGCGGACGCGGCCTGGCAGGTCCGCGCCGGAGCCGCCACCGCCCTGTCGGCCGCGGACGCCGCCCTGGCCGTCCCCGCGCTCGCCAAGGCGGTCGCCGACCCGAACGCCGACGTACGCAAGGCCGCCGTCCTCGCCCTCACCCGGCACGGCGACGCCGAGGGCGCCCGCGCGGCCCTGGCCACGGCCACCGCGGACACGGACGCGGACGTCAGGGCGTACGCGGCGCGGGGGCTGTGACGGGCGGGACTCCGGGGTGCGCGGCGCTCGCCGTCGGACGGCGCACGCCGCGCACCCGGTGTCCGGCTATCTCCACTCCTCCGGCTCCGGTTCCACGTCCGGCCAGTCGTCGTCCGGCTCCGCCGCGCCGCGCATGGCCCCCTGCGGGGCCGCCGTGCCGGGGCCGGCCTCCTGGGGCGCCGCCGGAGCGGGCTGCTCGCCCAGAGCGGCCAGGACCTCGATCACGCCCTCCCCGTACGTCTCCAGCTTCTTCAAACCCACCCCGCTGACCGTTCCGAGTTCCTGCACCGACGTCGGCCACACCGTGACGATCTCGCGCAGCGTCGCGTCGTGGAAGATGACGTACGCCGGGACGCCCTGCTCGCGGGCCTGCTCGGCGCGCCAGGCACGCAGGGCCTCGAAGGCGGGCTGGAGCGAGGCGGGCAGCTCGGCGACGGCGGTCCTGGCCTTGCGTTCGCCGCCGCGGCCGGAGGCGCCCGAGGAGCCCGACGCCGACCGGGAGGCCGCCGGCTTCTTCGGCTCCTTGCGCAGGGGCACCTCCCGCTCGCGCCGCAGCACCGACCCGCTGGCCTCGGTCAGCACCAGCGTGCCGTACTCCCCCTCGACGGCGAGCAGTCCCTGGGCGAGCAGCTGGCGCACCACACCGCGCCATTCGCCCTCACCGAGGTCCTGGCCGATGCCGAACACCGACAGCTGGTCGTGGTCGAACTGGATCACCTTGCCGGTGCGCTTGCCCAGCAGGATGTCCACGATCTGACCGGTGCCGAACTTCTGCCCGCGCTCGCGCTGCAGGCGCACCACCGTCGACAGGACCTTCTGCGCGGCGACCGTGCCGTCCCAGGTCTCCGGCGGGGTCAGGCAGGTGTCGCAGTTGCCGCAGCCCGCCGCGTCCGGCTCCTGCCCGAAGTAGGCGAGGAGCTGGCCGCGCCGGCACCGGGCCGTCTCGCACAGGGCGAGCATGGCGTCCAGGTGGGACTGGGCCCGCCGCCGGAAGGCCTCGTCGCCCTCGCCGGACTGGATGAGCTTGCGCTGCTGTATGACGTCGTTGAGGCCGTAGGCCATCCAGGCCGTGGAGGGCAGTCCGTCGCGGCCGGCCCGGCCGGTCTCCTGGTAGTAGCCCTCGACCGACTTCGGCAGGTCCAGGTGGGCGACGAAGCGCACGTCCGGCTTGTCGATGCCCATGCCGAAGGCGATCGTCGCCACCACGACCAGTCCGTCCTCCCGCAGGAAGCGCGACTGGTGCGCGGCACGCGTGCCGGCGTCCAGGCCCGCGTGGTACGGCACCGCCTGGATGCCGTTGCGGGTGAGGAACTCCGCCGTCTTGTCCACGGAGTTGCGCGACAGGCAGTAGACGATGCCGGCGTCGCCCGCGTGCTCCTCCCGCAGGAAGCTCAGCAGCTGCTTCTTGGGGTCGGACTTCGACACGATCCGGTACTGGATGTTGGGCCGGTCGAAGCTGGCCACGAAGTGCCGGGCCCGCGGCATGTTCAGCCGCTCGGTGATCTCCCGGTGCGTGGCGTGGGTCGCCGTCGCGGTGAGGGCGATGCGCGGGACGTCGGGCCAGCGCTCACCGAGCAGGGACAGGGTGAGGTAGTCGGGCCGGAAGTCGTGGCCCCACTGGGAGACGCAGTGCGCCTCGTCGATGGCGAAGAGGGAGATCTTCCCCCGGGAGAGCAGGTCCAGGGTGGCGTCGACCCGCAGCCGCTCCGGCGCGAGGTACAGCAGGTCCAGCTCGCCCGCCAGGAACTCGGCCTCCACCACGCGGCGCTCGTCGAAGTCCTGCGTGGAGTTGATGAACCCGGCGCGCACACCGAGCGCCCGCAACGCGTCCACCTGGTCCTGCATGAGCGCGATGAGCGGCGAGACGACGATCCCCGTGCCCGGTCTGACCAGGGCCGGGATCTGGTAGCACAGCGACTTGCCGCCACCGGTCGGCATGAGGACGACCGCGTCCCCGCCGGCCACCACATGCTCGACGATCGCTTCCTGCTCGCCGCGGAAGGCCTCGTATCCGAAGACGCGGTGCAGCGTGGCGAGCGCCTCGCTCTCGCCCGCGCCCGGCGCCTCGGTCATCTCTGCCATCTCGCTGATCACGCCCGTCCCGGCCATCGTCCCGTCCCCCGTGCGTCGTCCCTCGACCACTGCCTCCACGATAGGGGCCCGCGCTGACAGCCCCCGAGTTGTCCACAGGCGCGCGGTGTGATCATCCGACCGTTCCCCCGCATGTGTGTGCCGCCGTCGCACCTCAGCCCAATGGACCGTCCGGCATGGCGAGCCCCGGACCTGCGGGACATGCTGCTCGGGCGGGCCCGGGGGACCCGCCGCCGTCGTGTCCGTCCGTCGCCCGAGGAGATGTCCCGCATGCGTCCCCGTCTCGCCAAGGCCGTCCTCGCCCTGACCGCGTCTCTCTCCCTGCCCCTGGTCGCCGCGCCCGCCCACGCCGACTCCGCGGGCCCGGACCCGGTCCTGCGCGGGCAGCTCGCCCGCACGTACGAGGCGACCGCGAAGTACGGCTACCTGCCGAACGCGCTCGCCGACGGCTACCGGGCGCACATGTGCCTGGCCCGCGACCAGGGCGGAATGGGCTACCACTACTTCAACGAGTCCCGCTTCGGCTCCCTGGACCCGGCCAAGCCGGCCGGTCTTCTCTACGAGGACGACGGCAACGGCGGGCGCCGGCTGGTCGGTGTGGAGTGGGTCGTCCCGACCGCCGACGCCCAGGGCAAGCGGCCGCAGATCTTCGGCCAGGACTTCCAGGGCCCCATGGCCGGTCACTACCCCGGCATGCCGCGCCACTACGACCTGCACGCGTGGCTGTACAAGCCGAACCGCAAGGGTCTGTTCGCCCAGTGGAACCCCGACGTGACCTGCCCGGCGTCCGACATGCCGCACGCCTGACACACATCACCACCCACGCGGGCAAGCACGGGGCCCCGGCTCCTCAGCAGAGGAACCGGGGCCCACGGCCGTCCCGCCCAGCGGGTCAGCGCACGAACACACCTGCCTGGCTCGCCAGGTCCAGGAAGTACTGCGGCGCCACACCGAGCACCAGCGTGACCGCCACGCCGACACCGATCGCCGTCATCGTCAGCGGCGACGGCACGGCGACCGTCGGCCCCTCCGGACGCGGCTCGCTGAAGAACATCAGCACGATCACCCGGATGTAGAAGAACGCCGCGATCGCCGACGAGATCACACCGATCACGACCAGCGGGGCCGCGCCGCCCTCGGCGGCCGCCTTGAAGACGGCGAACTTCCCGGCGAAGCCGGAGGTGAGCGGGATGCCGGCGAAGGCCAGCAGGAACACCGCGAAGACGGCCGCCACCAGCGGCGAGCGCCGGCCGAGCCCCGCCCATTTCGACAGGTGCGTCGCCTCGCCGCCCGCGTCGCGCACCAGCGTCACCACGGCGAACGCGCCGATCGTCACGAACGAGTACGCGGCCAGGTAGAACAGCACCGACGAGACGCCGTCCGGTGTGGTCGCGATGACACCCGCGAGGATGAATCCCGCGTGCGCGATGGACGAGTACGCCAGCAGGCGCTTGATGTCGGTCTGCGTGATGGCGACGATCGCGCCGCCCAGCATGGTGACGATCGCGACGCCCCACATGACCGGCCGCCAGTCCCAGCGCAGCCCGGGCAGGACGACGTACAGGATGCGCAGCAGCGCGCCGAACGCCGCCACCTTGGTCGCCGCGGCCATGAAGCCGGTCACCGGGGTGGGAGCGCCCTGGTAGACGTCGGGTGTCCACATGTGGAAGGGCACCGCGCCGACCTTGAACAGCAGGCCCATCACGATCATCGCGGTGCCGAGCAGCAGCAGCGCGTCGTTGCCCATGGTGCCCGCCAGGGCCGGGTCGACGTTGCTGATCGTGCCGTCGACGACCTGGGCGATCGTGCCGTAGGAGACCGAGCCCGCGTAGCCGTACAGCAGGGCGATGCCGAACAGGGTGAACGCGGAGGCGAACGCGCCGAGCAGGAAGTACTTGACCGCGGCCTCCTGCGACATGAGCCGCTTGCGGCGGGCCAGGGCGCACAGCAGGTACAGCGGAAGCGAGAACACCTCCAGCGCGACGAACAGCGTCAGCAGGTCGTTGGCCGACGGGAAGACCAGCATGCCGGCGACCGCGAACAGCAGCAGCGGGAAGACCTCGGTGGTGGTGAAACCGGCCTTCACGGCCGCCTTCTCGCTCTCCCCGCCGGGCACGGAGGCGGCCTGCGCGGCGAAGGAGTCCACCGGCCGGCCGTGCGCCGCCGGGTCCAGGCGCCGCTCCGCGAAGGTGAACAGGCCGACCAGGGCGGCCAGCACGATGGTGCCCTGAAGGAAGAGCGAGGGCCCGTCGACGGCGATCGCGCCCATCGCAGCGATGCGCGCCTTGGTGGTGCCGTACCCGTCCGCCGCCAGCGCGACGACCGCGGCGAAGGCAGCGGCGAGCGCGACGACGGACACGAACAGCTGGGCGTGGTAGCGCGCCTTGCGCGGCAGGAACGCCTCGATCATGACGCCCACGATCGCTGCGCCGATGACGATCAGGGTGGGCGACAATTGCCCGTATTCGATCTTCGGCGCGTCGATCTTGGAGATCGGGTCGGCCGCGGTTGTCCACAGGCTGTGGACGGCTGGGGTGCTCACTTGGCCGCCTCCACCTCGGGCCGGGGGTCCTTCTTGTGTACGTCGGACAGGGTCTGCTTGACCGCCGGGTTGACGATGTCCGTGACGGGCTTCGGGTAGACGCCCAGGAAGATCAGCAGGACGACCAGCGGGGCGACGACCACCAGCTCGCGCACCCGCAGATCGGGCATCGCGGAGACCTCCGGCTTCACCGGACCGGTCATCGTCCGCTGGTACAGCACCAGCGTGTACAGCGCGGCCAGCACGATGCCGAACGTGGCGACGATGCCCACGGCCGGGTAGCGGGAGAACGCGCCGACCAGGACGAGGAACTCGCTGACGAACGGCGCCAGCCCCGGCAGCGACAGGGTCGCGAGACCACCGATCAGGAACGTGCCGGCGAGCACCGGGGCGACCTTCTGCACACCGCCGTAGTCCGCGATGAGCCGCGAGCCGCGCCGGGAGATCAGGAAGCCGGCGACCAGCATCAGCGCGGCCGTCGAGATGCCGTGGTTGACCATGTACAGCGTCGCGCCGGACTGGCCCTGGCTGGTCATCGCGAAGATGCCGAGGATGATGAAGCCGAAGTGCGAGATCGACGCGTACGCCACCAGACGCTTGATGTCGCGCTGGCCCACGGCGAGCAGCGCGCCGTAGATGATGCTGATCAGGGCCAGGACGAGGATCACCGGCGTCGCCCACTTCGACGCCTCCGGGAAGAGCTGGAGGCAGAAGCGCAGCATCGCGAAGGTGCCGACCTTGTCGACGACCGCCGTGATGAGGACGGCGACCGGCGCGGTGGACTCCTGCATGGCGTTGGGCAGCCAGGTGTGCAGCGGCCACAGCGGCGCCTTCACCGCGAAGGCGAAGAAGAAGCCGAGGAACAGCCAGCGTTCGGTGTTCGTCGCCATGTGCAGCGAGCCGTTGGCCCGGGCCTGGGCGATCTCGGCGAGGCTGAAGTTCCCGGCGACCACGTACAGGCCGATCACCGCGGCCAGCATGATCAGACCGCCGACCAGGTTGTAGAGGAGGAACTTCACGGCCGCGTACGACCGCTGCCGGGACGCCGCCTCCTCGCCGTGCTCGTGGGCACGGTCCCCGAAGCCGCCGATGAGGAAGTACATCGGGATGAGCATGGCTTCGAAGAAGATGTAGAACAGGAAGACGTCGGTGGCCTCGAAGGAGAGGATCACCATCGCCTCGACGGCCAGGATCAGCGCGAAGAAGCCCTGCGTGGGCCGCCAGCGCCGGCTGCCGGTCTCCAGCGGGTCGGCGTCGTGCCACCCCGCCAGGACGATGAACGGCATCAGCAGCGCGGTCAGCGCGACCAGCGCGACCGCGATGCCGTCCACGCCCAGTTCGTAGCGGACCCCGAACTCGGCGATCCAGGCGTGCGACTCGGTGAGCTGGTAGCGGGCGCCGTCCGGGTCGAAACGGACCAGGACGGTGACCGCCAGGGCGAGCGTGGCGAGCGAGAACAGCAGCGCCAGCCATTTGGCGGCGGTGCGCCGCGCGGCCGGGACGGCGGCCGTGGCGATGGCCCCGATGGCCGGGAGCGCCGCCGTCGCTGTCAGCAGAGGAAAGGACATCGGTATCAGACCGCCCTCATCAGCAGGGTCGCGGCAATGAGCAGTGCCGCACCGCCGAACATCGAGACCGCGTACGACCGCGCGAAGCCGTTCTGCAGGCGCCGCAGCCGTCCGGACAGGCCGCCGACCGAGGCCGCCGTGCCGTTGACGACACCGTCGACCAGGGTGTGGTCGACGTAGACCAGGGAGCGCGTCAGGTGTTCGCCGCCGCGGACCAGGACGACGTGGTTGAAGTCGTCCTGCAGCAGGTCACGGCGGGCGGCCCGGGTGAGCAGCGAGCCGCGCGGGGCGACGGCCGGGACGGGCTTGCGGCCGTACTGGGCCCAGGCGATGGCCACTCCGATGACGAGGCACACCATGGTGGCGCCGGTGACCACCGCCGCGCTCAGCGGCGAGTCGCCCTCGCTGTGCCCGGTGACGGGCTCCAGCCAGTTCAGAAAGCGGTCGCCGATGCTGAAGAACGCGCCGCCGAACACCGATCCGACGGCCAGCACGATCATCGGGATCGTCATGACCTTCGGCGACTCGTGCGGGTGCGGTTCGCTGTGCGCGCCGCCGGTCTCGGCGGCCGGCTCGACGCTGGGCTCGGCCGGGGACGGCGTCGGCGCGTTGCGCCAGCGCTCCTCTCCGAAGAACGTCATCAGCATCACCCGCGTCATGTAGAAGGCGGTGATGGCCGCGCCCAGCAGGGCCGCGCCGCCGAGGATCCAGCCCTCGGTGCCGCCCTTGGCGAACGCCGCCTCGATGATCTTGTCCTTGGAGAAGAAGCCGGACAGGCCGGGGAAGCCGATGATCGCGAGGTAGCCGAGGCCGAAGGTGATGAACGTGATGGGCATGTACTTGCGCAGGCCGCCGTAGCGGCGCATGTCGACCTCGTCGTTCATGCCGTGCATGACCGAACCGGCGCCGAGGAAGAGGCCGGCCTTGAAGAAGCCGTGCGTCACCAGGTGCATGATCGCGAAGACGTAGCCGATCGGGCCGAGGCCTGCGGCCAGCACCATGTAGCCGATCTGCGACATCGTCGAGCCGGCCAGCGCCTTCTTGATGTCGTCCTTGGCGCAACCGACGATCGCACCGAACAGCAGCGTGACCGCGCCCACCACGGTGACCACGAGCTGCGCGTCGGGCGCCGCGTTGAAGATCGCCGCGGAGCGGACGATGAGGTAGACACCGGCGGTCACCATCGTCGCCGCGTGGATGAGGGCCGAGACCGGGGTCGGGCCCTCCATCGCGTCGCCGAGCCAGGACTGCAGCGGCACCTGGGCGGACTTGCCGCACGCGGCGAGCAGCAGCATCAGCGCGATCGCGGTGAGCTTGCCCTCCGTGGCACCGCCGGCCAGACCGGGGGTCTCGTGGGTGCCGAGGACGGGGCCGAAGGCGAAGGTGCCGAAGGTGGTGAACATCAGCATGATGGCGATCGACAGGCCCATGTCGCCCACGCGGTTGACCAGGAAGGCCTTCTTCGCCGCGGTGGCCGCGCTGGGCTTGTGCTGCCAGAAGCCGATGAGCAGGTAGGAGGCGAGACCGACGCCCTCCCAGCCGACGTACAGCAGAAGGTAGTTGTCGGCGAGGACGAGCAGCAGCATCGCCGCGAGGAACAGGTTGAGGTAGCCGAAGAAGCGGCGGCGGCGCTCGTCGTGCTCCATGTACCCGACCGAGTACAGGTGGATCAGCGAGCCGACGCCGGTGATCAGCAGGACGAACGTCATCGACAGCTGGTCCAGGCGGAACGCGACGTCCGCCTGGAAGCCCTCGACGGGCACCCAGCTGAACAGGTGCTGGGTCAGGGTGCGGTGTGCGGCGTCCTTGCCCAGCAGGTCGGAGAAGAGGACGAGACCGAACACGAAGGACAGGGCGGACAGCAGCGTGCCGATCCAGTGGCCGGCGCGGTCCAGGCGCCGGCCACCGACCAGGAGGACGGCCGCTCCGAGCAGGGGCGCCGCGATGAGCAGCGCGATCAGGTTCTCCACGATTCTTCCGACCCCTTACAGCTTCATCAGGCTGGCGTCGTCGACCGAGGCCGAGTGGCGGGAACGGAACAGCGACACGATGATCGCGAGCCCGACCACGACCTCCGCCGCCGCGACGACCATCGTGAAGAACGCGATGATCTGGCCGTCGAGGTTGCCGTGCAGCCGGGAGAAGGCGACGAACGCGAGGTTGCAGGCGTTCAGCATCAGCTCGATGCACATGAAGACCACGATGGCGTTGCGCCGGATCAGGACGCCGGTGGCGCCGATCGTGAACAACAGCGCTGCCAGGTACAGGTAGTTGACCGGGTTCACTGCGACGCCTCCTTGTTCCGCTTGAAGGTCGCCGGTGCGATCGCGCCGCGCTCCAGGCGGTCCTGCGCGCGCTGTTCCAGCGCCTTGAGGTCGCTCAGCGCCTCGGTGGACACGTCACGGATCTGACCGCGCTCGCGCAGCGTCCGGCTGACGGTGAGCTCGGACGGGGTGCCGTCGGGGAGCAGACCGGCGATGTCCACGGCGTTGTGCCGGGCGTAGACGCCGGGCGCCGGCAGCGGCGGGATGTGCGCGCCCTCACGGATGCGCTGTTCCGCCAGTTCCCGCTGTGTCTTGGCGCGTTCGGTGCGCTCGCGGTGCGTGAGCAGCATGGCTCCGACGGTGGCCGTGATGAGCAGGGCGCCGGTGATCTCGAAGGCGAAGACGTACTTGGTGAAGATGAGGGACGCGAGCCCCTCCACGTTGCCGTTCGCGTTCGCCTGGCCGGTGCCGTTGAACTCCTTCAGGGAGGCGTTGCCGATCCCGGCGAACAGCAGGATGCCGAAGCCGAGGCCGCACAGCAGGGCCAGCCAGCGCTGGCCCTTGATGGTCTCCTTCAGGGAGTCCGCCGCGGTGACACCGACCAGCATCACCACGAACAGGAACAGCATCATGATCGCGCCGGTGTAGACGACGATCTGCACGATGCCCAGGAAGTAGGCGCCGTTGGCGAGATAAAAGACCGCCAGGACGATCATGGTCCCGGCGAGGCAGAGGGCGCTGTGCACGGCCTTCTTCATGAAGACGGTGCACAGGGCGCCGATCACCGCGACCGTGCCGAGGACCCAGAACTGGAAGGCCTCTCCGGTGGAGGTGGAGTAGGCGGCGAGCTGCGCTGTCATCGCCCGATCACCTTCTCCGACGCCGGTTCCTCCTCGCCGAAGGTGGACGCGGCCTCCTGAGGGACCTCTCCCTTGGAGACGGCGACCTGCGGGACCGTGCCGGGGGCGGCCTCGGTGACCAGGCCCCGGTAGTAGTCCTGCTCGTCCATCCCCGGGTAGATCGCGTGCGGGGAGTCGACCATGCCCTCTTCGAGGCCGGCGAGCAGCTGCTCCTTGGTGTAGATGAGGTTGGCGCGGCTGGAGTCGGCCAGTTCGAACTCGTTCGTCATCGTCAGGGCGCGCGTGGGGCACGCCTCGATGCACAGTCCGCACAGGATGCAGCGGGCGTAGTTGATCTGGTAGACGCGGCCGTACCGCTCGCCCGGCGAGTAGCGCTCCTCGTCGGTGTTGTCGGCGCCCTCGACATAGATGGCGTCGGCGGGGCAGGCCCAGGCGCACAGCTCGCAGCCGACGCACTTCTCCAGGCCGTCCGGATGGCGGTTGAGCTGGTGCCGTCCGTGGAACCGCGGAGCCGTGGTCTTCTTCTGCTCCGGGTACTGCTCGGTCAGCCGCTTCTTGAACATGGCCTTGAAGGTCACGCCGAAGCCGGCCACCGGGTTGAGGAAACCGGGCTCGGTCTCCTTGGGCTCCTCAGCCATCGGACGCCTCCTTTCCATCCAGAGATCCGTCACTGTGAGTATCGGACCCACCACTGACAATCAGCTCCCGCTCGCGGCGCGAGCGGCGCCGGGGAACGGGCGGAAGCTCCTGTCCGGGCAGCGGTGGCACGGGGAATCCGCCGGCCATCGGGTCGAACCCGGCCGGCTGCTCGGCGGGCGCCTCGTCCTTCTTCGCCTTCGCGCGGAACATGTCGGCGACGAAGGACAACAGCAGCAGGGCGAGGACGGCGCCACCGACGTAGAGGGCGATGTCGGCGAAGTCGTAGTTCTCGTTGCGCAGCGCCCGCACGGTCGCGACCAGCATCAGCCACACCACCGACACCGGGATGAGGACCTTCCAGCCGAGCTTCATCAGCTGGTCGTAGCGGACGCGGGGCAGGGTGCCGCGCAGCCAGATGAAGAAGAACAGCAGCAGCTGGACCTTGATCACGAACCAGAGCAGCGGCCACCAGCCGTGGTTGGCGCCCTCCCAGAAGGTGCTGATGGGCCAGGGGGCGCGCCAGCCGCCGAGGAAGAGGGTGGTCGACACCGCCGACACCGTGACCATGTTCACGTACTCGGCGAGCATGAACATCGCGAACTTGATCGACGAGTACTCGGTGTTGAAGCCGCCGACCAGGTCGCCCTCGGACTCCGGCATGTCGAAGGGGGCGCGGTTGGTCTCGCCGACCATGGTGACGACGTAGATGATGAACGAGACCGGCAGCAGCAGGATGTACCAGCGGTCGTGCTGCTGCTCGACGATCGTCGACGTCGACATCGACCCGGAGTACAGGAACACCGAGGCGAACGCGGCGCCCATGGCGATCTCGTAGGAGATCATCTGCGCGCAGGAGCGCAGACCGCCGAGCAGCGGGTACGTCGAGCCGGAGCTCCAGCCCGCGAGCACGATGCCGTAGATGCCGACCGAGGCGACCGCGAGGATGTACAGCATCGCGATCGGCAGGTCGGTGAGCTGCATCGTGGTGCGGTGGCCGAAGATCGAGATCTCGTTGCCGGCCGGGCCGAAGGGGATCACCGCGATCGCCATGAACGCCGGGATGGCGGCGACGATCGGCGCGAGGACGTAGACCACCTTGTCCGCGCGCTTGACGATGACGTCTTCCTTCAGCATCAGCTTGATGCCGTCGGCGAGCGACTGGAGCATGCCCCAGGGGCCGTGCCGGTTGGGGCCGATGCGCAGCTGCATCCACGCGACGACCTTGCGCTCCCACACGATGGAGAAGAGCACGGTCACCATCAGGAAGGCGAAGCAGAACACCGCCTTGACGACGACCAGCCACCACGGGTCGCGGCCGAACATCGAGAGGTCTTCAGCGGCGAGGTACGGGCTCATGCCTCCACCTCCTTGGGGGCGTCGGCGACGGCGGTCGCCGGGCCGATGCGGACGAGCGAGCCGGGCAGCGCCCCGGTGTCGGAGGCGACGCCGCCACCGGCGGAGTTCAGCGGTAGCCAGACGACACGGTCGGGCATCTCGGTGACCGCGAGCGGCAGTTCGGTGGTTCCGGCCGGGCCGGTCACGGCGAGCAGATCGCCCTCCGCGACGCCCGCCTCGGCGGCCGTGGCGGCCGACACGCGCGCGTGGGCGGCGTGCCGGGTGCCGGCGAGCGCCTCGTCGCCCTCCTGCAGCACGCCCTGGTCGAGCAGCAGCCGGTGCCCGGCGAGCACCGCCTCACCGGCTGCGGGCCGGGGCAGCTGACCCGCGGTCTCCAGCGGGTCGGTGGCACGCGGCCCGTCCCAGGCGCCGAGCCGGTCGATCTCCGCGCGTGTGGTGCGCAGATCCGGCAGTCCGAGGTGGACGTCCATGGCGTCGGCGAGCATCTGCAGCACGCGCGCGTCGGTCGGCTCGATACGGCGGGTCATCTGGTCGGGCTTGAGCGCGGCGTCGAAGAAGCGGACTCGCCCCTCCCAGTTGAGGAAGGTGCCGGGCTTCTCGGCGACCGCGGCGACCGGCAGGACGACGTCGGCGCGCTCGGTGATCTCGCTGGGCCGCAGCTCCAGCGACACCAGGAAGCCGACCTCGTCGAGTGCGGCACGCGCGCGTGCCGGGTCGGGCAGGTCGGCCACCTCCACTCCGGCCACCAGCAGGGCCTGGAGTTCACCGCCGGCGGCGGCCTCCACGATCTGCCCGGCGTCCCGGCCGTAGCGGTGCGGGAGTTCGGCGACGCCCCAGACGGCGGCGACCTCCTCACGCGCGCGTGGATCGGTGGCCGGGCGTCCGCCCGGCAGCAGCGACGGCAGCGCACCGACCTCGATCGCGCCGCGCTCCCCGGCCCGTCGCGGGATCCACACCAGGTCGGCGCCGGTCGCGGACGCGGCCCGTACGGCGGCGGTGAGCCCGCCGGCCACCCCGGCCAGCCGCTCACCGACGACGATCACGGCGCCCTCGGTACGCAGCGCCTCGGCGGCCCGGGCCCCGTCGTCCTCCATACCGACGCCGCTCGCGAGGGCGTCCAGCCATTCGGTCTCGGTGCCGGGAGCGGCCGGCAGCAGCGTGCCGCCCGCCTTGGTCAGGCCCCGGGTCGCGTGCGTGGCCAGCGCGAACACCTTCTGCCCGTGTTTGCGCCAGGCCTTGCGCAGCCGGAGGAAGACGCCGGGCGCCTCCTCCTCCGACTCGAAGCCGACCAGCAGCACCGCCGGCGCCTTCTCCAGGGAGGTGTACGTGACGCCCGTACCGTCGAGGTCACGGCCCCGGCCCGCCACCCGGGCGGCGAGGAAGTCGGCCTCCTCGCTGCTGTGCACGCGCGCGCGGAAGTCGATGTCGTTGGTGTCGAGCGCCACGCGCGCGAACTTGCTGTAGGCGTAGGCGTCCTCGACGGTGAGCCGGCCACCGGTCAGCACACCGGTGCGGCCCCGCGAGGCGAGCAGCCCCTGCGCGGCGATCTGCAGCGCCTCCGGCCAGGACGCCGGCTCCAGCTCGCCCTCCGCGTTGCGCACCAGCGGCGTGGTGAGACGGTCCTTCTGCTGGGCGTAGCGGAAGGCGAAGCGCCCCTTGTCGCAGACCCACTCCTCGTTGACCTCGGGGTCGAACGCGGCCAGCCGCCGCATGACCTTGCCACGCCGGTGGTCGGTGCGCGTGGCGCAGCCGCCGGAGCAGTGCTCGCACACCGACGGCGAGGAGATGAGGTCGAAGGGACGGGAGCGGAACCGGTAGGCGGCCGAGGTGAGCGCGCCGACCGGGCAAATCTGGATGGTGTTGCCGGAGAAGTACGACTCGAACGGGTCGCCCTCACCGGTGCCGACCTGCTGCAGCGCGCCCCGCTCGATCAGCTCGATCATCGGGTCGCCGGCGATCTGGTTGGAGAAGCGGGTGCAGCGCGCGCACAGCACGCACCGTTCGCGGTCCAGCAGCACCTGCGTGGAGATCGGCACCGGCTTCTCGTAGGTCCGCTTCTTGCCCTCGAACCGGGACTCGGCGTTGCCGTGCGACATCGCCTGGTTCTGCAGCGGGCACTCACCGCCCTTGTCGCAGACCGGGCAGTCCAGCGGGTGGTTGATGAGCAGCAGCTCCATCACACCCTTCTGCGCCTTCTCGGCGACCGGGGAGCTGAGCTGCGTCTTGACGACCATGCCGTCCGTGCAGGTGATCGTGCAGGACGCCATCGGCTTGCGCTGGCCCTCGACCTCGACGATGCACTGGCGGCAGGCGCCTGCCGGGTCGAGCAGCGGATGGTCGCAGAACCGGGGGATCTCGATGCCGAGCTGCTCGGCGGCCCGGATGACCAGGGTGCCCTTGGGCACGCTGATCTCGGCGCCGTCGATGGTCAGCGTGACCAGATCCTCCGGCGGGACCGCCGCCTCTCCCCCGCCCGTGGGGGCGCTGGTGGTCACGGTCATGCGTTCACCTCCGTGCGGTCGGCCCAGGCCGTCGACTTGGCCGGGTCGAAGGGGCAGCCGCGGCCCGTGATGTGCTGCTCGTACTCCTCGCGGAAGTACTTCAGCGAGGAGAAGATCGGCGAGGCGGCACCGTCGCCGAGGGCGCAGAAGGACTTGCCGTTGATGTTGTCGGCGATGTCGTTCAACTTGTCGAGGTCGCTCATCGCGCCCTTGCCGGCCTCGATGTCCCGCAGCAACTGCACCAGCCAGTAGGTGCCTTCACGGCAGGGCGTGCACTTGCCGCAGGACTCGTGGGCGTAGAACTCCGTCCAGCGGGTCACGGCACGCACCACGCAGGTCGTCTCGTCGAAGCACTGCAGGGCCTTGGTGCCGAGCATGGAACCGGCGGCGCCCACTCCCTCGTAGTCCAGCGGGACGTCGAGGTGTTCGTCGGTGAACATCGGGGTCGAGGAGCCGCCCGGGGTCCAGAACTTCAGGCGGTGCCCGGGGCGCATGCCGCCGCTCATGTCGAGCAGCTGGCGCAGCGTGATCCCGAGCGGCGCCTCGTACTGGCCGGGGCTCGCGACATGGCCGGAGAGGGAGTACAGCGTGAAGCCCGGGGACTTCTCGCTGCCCATCGACCGGAACCAGTCCTTGCCCCGATGGAGGATCGCGGGAACCGACGCGATCGACTCGACGTTGTTCACAACAGTCGGGCAGGCATACAGGCCCGCGACAGCAGGGAAGGGGGGACGGAGCCGCGGTTGACCCCGGCGGCCTTCGAGCGAGTCCAGCAGCGCGGTCTCCTCACCGCAGATGTACGCCCCGGCCCCGGCGTGCACGGTGAGTTCGAGGTCGAGTCCGCTGCCGAGGATGTTCGTCCCGAGGTAGCCGGCCTCGTAGGCCTCGCGCACGGCCTCGTGCAACCGCCGCAGGACGGGGACGACTTCACCCCGCAGATAGATGAAGGCATGCGACGACCTGATGGCGTAGCACGCGATCACGATGCCCTCGATGAGGCTGTGCGGGTTCGCGAAGAGGAGCGGGATGTCCTTGCACGTCCCGGGCTCCGACTCGTCGGCGTTGACAACAAGATAGTGCGGCTTTCCATCACCCTGCGGGATGAACTGCCACTTCATGCCCGTCGGGAAGCCCGCGCCGCCGCGCCCGCGCAGACCGGAGTCCTTGACGTACGCGATCAGGTCGTCCGGCGACATGGCGAGCGCCTTGCGGAGCCCCTCGTACCCGTCGTGCCGTCGGTAGACGTCCAGGGACCAGGACCGGTCCTCGTCCCAGAAGGACGACAGCACGGGCGCGAGCAGCTTCTCGGGGCTGTTTTCCTTCAGTTCGGGTGCCAAGGTCATCACTCCCCCTCCTCGGCGGTGGGACCGGCCGGGTGGGCCGAGTCGCTGGCCGACGTGTCCTGCGGCGCGTCATGGGAGCTGAGGTGCTCGGCCGGCGACGGCTCGTGCACCCTGTCCTGCGGCTCCTGATGAGCACCGCCGCGCGGATGGACCACGCGTGCGGGTCCGGCCTCTCCCTTGGCCAGGCGGAGGCCCACCAGCGACGCCGGTCCCGCACTGCCGCCCGCCTCGACGGCCCCTGGCCGCTCGTCGGGGAAGCCGGCCAGGATCCGCGCGGTCTCCTTGAAGGTGCACAGCGGCGCACCGCGCGTGGGGGTGACCGGGCGTCCCGCGCGCAGGTCGTCGACGAGCCGGCGGGCGCTGTCGGGGGTCTGGTTGTCGAAGAACTCCCAGTTGACCATCACGACGGGGGCGAAGTCGCAGGCCGCGTTGCACTCGATGTGCTCCAGGGTGACCTTGCCGTCGTCGGTGGTCTCGCCGTTGCCGACGCCGAGGTGCTCCTGGAGCTGCTCGAAGATCGCGTCGCCGCCCATGACCGCGCACAGCGTGTTGGTGCACACGCCGACCTGGTAGTCGCCGCTCGGCCGGCGCCGGTACATGGTGTAGAAGGTGGCGACGGCGGTGACCTCGGCCGTGGTCAGGCCGAGCACGTCCGCGCAGAACTGCATTCCGGTGCGCGTGACGTGGCCCTCCTCCGACTGCACCAGGTGCAGCAGCGGAAGGAGCGCCGAGCGGGAGTCGGGGTAGCGGGCGATGATCTCGCGCGCGTCCGCCTCCAGCCGGGCTCGGACCTCGTCCGGGTAGGCGGGCGCGGGCAGCTCGGGCATCCCCAGGCTGACGCCCCGCTCCGAAGAAGAGGTGGTCACCGGTCGACGCCTCCCATCACGGGGTCGATGGACGCGACGGCGACGATGACGTCGGCGACCTGGCCGCCCTCGCACATCGCCGCCATGGCCTGCAGGTTGGTGAAGGACGGGTCGCGGAAGTGGACCCGGTAGGGGCGGGTGCCGCCGTCGGAGACGGCGTGCACGCCGAGTTCGCCCTTGGGGGACTCGACCGCCGCGTACGCCTGTCCCGGCGGTACGCGGAAGCCCTCCGTGACCAGCTTGAAGTGGTGGATCAGGGCCTCCATGGAGGTGCCCATGATCTTCTTGATGTGGTCGAGGGAGTTGCCCAGTCCGTCCGGCCCCAGGGCGAGCTGGGCGGGCCAGGCGATCTTCTTGTCGGCGACCATGACCGGGCCGGGCTGGAGCCGGTCCAGGCACTGCTCGACGATGCGCAGCGACTGGCGCATCTCCTCCAGCCGGATCAGGAAGCGGCCGTAGGCGTCGCAGCTGTCGGCGGTCGGGACGTCGAAGTCGTACGTCTCGTAGTCGCAGTACGGCTGGGTCTTGCGCAGGTCGTGCGGCAGGCCGGTGGAGCGCAGGATGGGGCCCGTCGCGCCGAGGGCCATGCAGCCGGCCAGGTCGAGGTAGCCGATGTCCTGCATGCGGGCCTTGAAGATGGGGTTCCCGGTGGCGAGTTTGTCGTACTCCGGGAGGTTCTTCTTCATCTTCTTCACGAACTCGCGGATCTGGTCCACCGCGCCGGGCGGCAGGTCCTGGGCGAGTCCGCCGGGGCGGATGTAGGCGTGGTTCATGCGCAGGCCGGTGATGAGCTCGTAGAGGTCGAGGATCATCTCGCGGTCGCGGAACCCGTAGATCATGATCGTGGTCGCGCCGAGCTCCATGCCGCCGGTGGCGATGCACACCAGGTGGGAGGACATCCGGTTCAGCTCCATCAGGAGCACCCGGATGATCTTGGCCCGCTCGCTGATCTGGTCCTCGATGCCGAGGAGCTTCTCCACCGCCATGCAGTAGGCGGTCTCGTTGAAGAAGGACGTCAGGTAGTCCATGCGCGTCACGAACGTGGTGCCCTGCGTCCAGGTCCGGTACTCGAGGTTCTTCTCGATGCCGGTGTGGAGGTAGCCGATGCCGCAGCGGGCCTCGGTGACCGTCTCGCCCTCGATCTCAAGGATCAGGCGCAGCACGCCGTGGGTGGAGGGGTGCTGGGGACCCATGTTGACGACGATGCGCTCGTCGTCGGCCTTGGCGGCGGACTGGACGACCTCGTCCCAGTCGCCGCCGGTCACCGTGTAGACGGTGCCCTCGGTGGTCTCGCGGGCCGAGGCGGCCGACGCGGCGTGTGACTGCGTGTTGCTCACGAGTACGACCTCCGCTGGTCCGGAGCCGGGATCTGGGCGCCCTTGTACTCGACGGGGATGCCGCCGAGGGGGTAGTCCTTGCGCTGCGGATGGCCCTGCCAGTCGTCCGGCATCATGATCCGCGTCAGGGCCGGGTGACCGTCGAAGACGATTCCGAAGAAGTCGTAGGTCTCGCGCTCGTGCCAGTCGTTCGTCGGGTAGACGGGGACCAGCGACGGGATGTGCCGGTCGCTGTCGGGGCAGCTGACCTCGAGCCGGACGAGCCGGTTGTGGGTGATCGAGCGCAGGTGGTAGACGGCGTGCAGCTCGCGGCCCTTGTCGTTCGGGTAGTGCACGCCGCTGACGCCGGTGCACAGTTCGAAGCGCAGGGCGGGGTCGTCGCGCAGGGTGCGGGCGACCCGCAGCAGGTGCTCGCGTTCGATGTGGAAGGTGAGCTCGCCGCGGTCGACGACCGTCTTCTCGATGGCGTTCTCGGGCAGCAGGCCCTGTTCCTCCAGCGCTCCTTCGAGTTCGTCGGCGACCTCGTCGAACCAGCCGCCGTACGGTCTGCTCGCCGGCCCCGGGAGGCGGACCGAGCGGACCAGGCCGCCGTAACCGGATGTGTCGCCCCCGTTGTCGGCGCCGAACATGCCGCGCTGGACGCGGATCTCCTCACCGCCCTCACCGCGCTGGCCGGGGAGGTTCGAGGCGCTGAGGTCCTTCTCCGGGTTGACCCCGTTCGCGCCGTGGGTGCCGTTCGCGTCGCTCACCGCAGCAGCCCCTTCATCTCGATCGTGGGCAGGGCCTTCAGCGCCGCTTCCTCCGCCTCCCGGGCCGCTTCCTCGGCGTTCACGCCGAGCTTGGAGGACTGGATCTTCTGGTGGAGCTTGAGGATCGCGTCCATCAGCATCTCGGGCCGCGGCGGGCAGCCGGGCAGATAGATGTCGACGGGGACGATGTGGTCGACGCCCTGGACGATCGCGTAGTTGTTGAACATGCCGCCCGAGGAGGCGCACACGCCCATGGAGATCACCCACTTGGGGTTCGGCATCTGGTCGTAGACCTGCCTGAGGACCGGCGCCATCTTCTGGCTGACCCGGCCCGCGACGATCATCAGGTCGGCCTGGCGCGGCGAGCCGCGGAAGACCTCCATGCCGAAGCGGGCCAGGTCGTATCGGCCGGCACCGGTGGTCATCATCTCGATGGCGCAGCAGGCGAGGCCGAAGGTCGCGGGGAAGACGGACGCCTTGCGCACCCAGCCCGCGGCCTGCTCCACGGTGGTCAGCAGGAAGCCGCTCGGAAGCTTTTCTTCGAGTCCCATGTCTTTAAGGCCCCTCAGTCCCATTCCAGGCCGCCGCGCCGCCAGACGTAGGCGTAGGCGACGAAGACGGTGAGCACGAAGAGCAGCATCTCCACGAGCCCGAAGATCCCCAGGGCGTCGAAGGTGACGGCCCAGGGGTAGAGGAAGACGATCTCGATGTCGAAGACGATGAAGAGCATCGCCGTCAGGTAGTACTTGATGGGGAAGCGCCCGCCGCCGGCCGGCGTGGGGGTCGGCTCGATACCGCACTCGTAGGCCTCGAGCTTGGCGCGGTTGTACCGCTTCGGACCGATCAGCGTGGCCATGACCACGGAGAAGATCGCAAAGCCTGCCCCGAGGGCTCCCAGTACGAGGATGGGCGCATACGCGTTCACCGCTCCTCGCTCCTCTCAGTCGGCACTGACTGCTGGCGGTTGCGGTCGGCCTCACAGCCGCCTCATCGGCCCCACGAACCCCGCCCGCCCCGGCGAAGATCGGGAACATGTGAAGCAGGTCACAAGCCCAACCGCGTGCATCTTATGCCCGTGGGTCTGTGATCTGCGACACGGGGTATTGCACAAGCTTTGTGATCTCCACCACCTGACGAAGGATCATGAAGTCGTATGAGCAGTGATCTTCGTACAGGAAGCGTCCGAGTGATCACCAGAGGTGACATTTCCGCTCGTCGGGCCAGCTCAGAGGGGTCGCCTCCATATCAAGACGGATCCACGCCAGGCAAATTCGCCCTGGACTTGATCTCTTGCTAGAGGCCGCGTTCACACATCAGAGGGACCTGCGGCACACGCAGTGGACGCGTGCACGCGTTCACGAAGTCGCACCGTCGAGATCGCGCCGTGATCAGGATGTGATCATGCTGCGCGGACGCAGCCCCGTCGGCGGCCGTTCCGTGACCTCCGCCACACCCGCGAGAGGCCCCCGAGAACCAGGCTTGGCCATCGAGCCCAACCAGTGGTAGGCGCAGGGCAATTCGGGCGTAATGACGAAAGTACGTGATCAAAGCCGTGTTGAGCTGGGTCCGCAATGTCCGTTACGGCGTCAATAAAGAACGACACGCCCGGGATTCGGGGTCTCGGCTGAGCAACTGTGGCGCAGCACACGTTTCTTGAAGGTATGAAGGAGCCCCTGGTACCGCTTGTACCCATGTCCCACACCGCTCACATACGCAGCCACCGGAAGCCCCGCCGCAGCGCGTCGAAAATCGCGATGCGGGCCGGAGTTGCCGGTGGCGTCCTCAGCACCCTGGCAGTCGCCGGTGCGTCGGCCTCCTCGGCGAACGCCGCGGAGCCGGTGACGCAGACCCTTGAACTGCCCACCCTGACGGCGGACATCTCCGCCCAGGTCGCCCAGTCCGCTGAGGCCACGCAGCTGGCCGCCGCGAACTACGAGCTGCGTGCCGAGCGTGACGCGGCCGCGGCGAAGGCCGCCCAGCAGGCCGAGAAGAACCTCGCCGTGGCCAAGAAGAAGGCCGCGGAGGCCAAGAAGAAGGCCGAGGAGGAGGCCGCCCGCAAGGCCGCCGCCGAGCAGGCCGCCCAGCGCGCCTCCCGCAGCGCCGAGCGCCCCACGCTCTCCGCCTCCGTGAGCGCCGACGTCTCCACCAGCTCGTCCTCGGCGACCGGTTCGGCCGCCGCGGTCGTCGACTTCGTCAAGGCGCAGGTCGGCAAGGCCTACGTCTCCGGCGCCACCGGCCCCTCCGCCTACGACTGCTCCGGCCTGGTGCAGACGGCCTTCAAGCAGGTCGGCATCGACCTGCCGCGCGTCTCGCAGGACCAGTCCACCGCCGGCACCCAGGTCTCCCTGAGCAACCTTCAGCCGGGCGACATCCTCTACTGGGGCGGTGCGGGCAGCGCCTACCACGTGGCCGTGTACGTCGGTGACGGCATGTTCGTCGGCGCGCAGAACCCGTCCTCGGGCGTCGTCGAGCGGGACCTGTCGTACGACCCGCCGAGCGGTGCGGTGCGCGTCCTCTGACACACGCGCACGTACGACCGTAAAAGGGACGAAGGGCCGCAAGTCTCCTGGAGACCGCGGCCCTTCGGCACACCCCGGCGCGGCGACGGCCGCACGCCGCACACCCCTCGGGCGCGGCACATACGCACAAGCCGGACGTCTTCGGCGCGGCGCTTACGCCCAACCCACACCTCCCCCGGGCGCGGCACATACACACAAGCCGCACGCCCTCGGCGCGGCAAATACGCCCAAGTCACGCATCCTTGGCGGGGAAAACGTACAAACCGGCGCTCCCCCGAGGGGAGCGCCGGCTGTCGCTGTCCGCGCGGGGGGGGGGCTACGCCTTCGGCGCCACCTTGCTCAGGCCGTTGATAATGCGGTCCATCGCGTCGCCGCCCGTCGGGTCGGTCAGGTTGGCGAGTAGCTTGAGGGTGAACTTCATCAGCACCGGGTGGGTCAGACCGCGCTGGGCGGCGATCTGCATGACCTTGGGGTTGCCGATGAGCTTCACGAAGGCGCGGCCGAGCGTGTAGTAGCCGCCGTAGGTGTCCTTGAGGATCCGCGGGTAGCGCTGGAGGGCGAGCTCGCGCTGGCCCGGCGTGGCACGCGCGTGCGCCTGGACGATGACGTCGGCGGCGAGCTGCCCCGACTCCATGGCGTAGGCGATGCCCTCACCGTTGAACGGGTTCACCAGACCGCCGGCGTCGCCGACGAGCAGCAGGCCCTTGGTGTAGTGCGGCTGGCGGTTGAAGGCCATCGGCAGGGCGGCGCCGCGGATCGGGCCGGTCATGTTGTCCGGGGTGTAGCCCCAGTCGTCCGGCATGGACGCGCACCAGGCCTTGAGCACCTCACGCCAGTCCAGCTCCTTGAAGGAGTCGGAGGTGTTGAGCACACCCAGACCGACGTTGGAGGTGCCGTCACCCATGCCGAAGATCCAGCCGTAGCCGGGCAGCAGCCGGTCCTGGGGGCCGCGGCGGTCCCACAGTTCCAGCCAGGACTCGAGGTAGTCGTCGTCGTGGCGGGGGCTTTCGAAGTACGTCCGCACCGCGACGCCCATCGGACGGTCCTCGCGGCGGTGCAGGCCCATCGCCAGGGACAGCCGGGTGGAGTTGCCGTCGGCGGCGACGACGAGCGGCGCGTGGAAGGTGACCTCGCGCTTCTCCTCGCCCAGCTTGGCGGTGACACCGGTGATGCGGCCGGTCCGGTCGTCGACGACGGGGCCGGAGACGTTGCAGCGCTCGAAGAGCCGCGCCCCCGCCTTCTGGGCCTGGCGGGCCAGCTGCTCGTCGAAGTCGTCGCGCTTGCGGACCAGGCCGTAGTCGGGGAAGGAGGCGAGATCCGGCCAGTCCAGCTGGAGGCGCACCCCGCCGCCGATGATGCGCAGGCCCTTGTTGCGCAACCAGCCGGCTTCCTCGGAGATGTCGATGCCCATCGCGACGAGCTGCTTCACCGCGCGCGGGGTGAGGCCGTCACCGCACACCTTCTCCCGTGGGAACGCGGTCTTCTCCAGCAGCAGCACGTCGAGGCCCGCCCGGGCGAGGTGGTACGCGGTCGTGGAGCCGGCCGGGCCCGCGCCCACGACGATCACATCGGCGGTGTTCTCGGAGAGGGGCTCGGTCACGACACTCACGGCGGGATCTCCCCAAGTCTGAAATCTGTGTGCCGAGCGGCACGGGACATGGGCAGTCTATTCAGCAGCATGGATCGATCGGCTGAAGGGCTGCCCCGTGAACCGAACTCTGCCCGTGGTACGACTGCGTGTCCCCACCGACGAGGACGCGGTGGCCTGGCACCGGGTCTTCGCTCATCCGGACGTCATGGAGTTCCACGGCGGCAGACCCGCCGAGCTGTCCGTCTACGAGGAACTCACCGCCCGCCAGCGCAGACACGACGCCGAACGCGGCTTCTGCCTGTGGACCATGGTGGACGAGGAGAACCGGGTCATCGGCTTCACCGGCGCCCAGCCCTGGCCGCACGCCTGGGGACCGGCCGGCGAGATCGAGATCGGCTGGCGGCTGGGCCGGGAGCACTGGGGCAAGGGGTACGTCACCGCCGCCGCCGAGATGACCCTGGAACGGGTGCGCGCGGCGGGCGTGGACAGCGTGGTCGCCCTGGTCGACGCGCGTAACGCCCGCTCGATCGCGGTGACACAGCGGCTGGGGATGAGGCTGGCGGAGACATTCCTGACGCCGGAGTCGGAGCGGAAGGGGCACTGCTACCGGCTCGACCTGTAACCCTCAGTAACAGGTCACTACGGACTGCGACGCGACGCTTCCGGTGGGCACCCCTGGGCGGTTACCCTGCCAGTACCGCTGGGGGTGACATCTGTGCCGATAACACCCAGAACACCGGAAGTCCGTGTGCCCAGGCTCGTCGGTCTGATGGCCGTCGACGCGCGCGAGAGAGCCACCGCGCACGGGGTGCTGCTCGCCGCTCCCGACCGGCCCGACTTCCGCCGCACCGTCGTCGACTACGTCGTACGGCAGTACCCGCCGCCCGGCGCCGAGGTGCCGCGCGGAGCCGTGGTCACCGTGTGGTTCGACCTCGGCGAGGGCGAGGGGGGCGGCGGAGCGGGCGTGCACGAGCCGCGCCTGCCGCAGCCCCCGCACGGCGGGCTGCAGCGGGAGCTGGACGAGCCGGGCGACCCGTACGCGATGATCGGCCGCTGACCGGCCCGCGGGCCGCCCCTGCCCGGGCCGGCCCGCCCCCGGAACCGCCGGCGGGCTCAGCTCTCCTTGAACCCCCGGTGCAGCGCCACCACGCCACCCGTCAGGTTCCGCCAGGCCACCTTCGTCCAGCCGGCCTTGCGCAGGTGCTCGGCGAGGGCGGGCTGGTCCGGCCAGGCACGGATGGACTCGGCGAGGTACACGTAGGCGTCCGGGCTGGAGGACACGGCGCGGGCGACCGGCGGCAGCGCGCGCATCAGGTACTCGGTGTAGACGGTCCGGAAGGGCGCCCACGTCGGGTGCGAGAACTCGCAGATGACGATCCGCCCGCCGGGCCGGGTCACCCGGTGCATCTCCCGCAGGGCCGTGTCGAAGTCCTGCACGTTGCGCAGCCCGAAGGAGATCGTCACCGCGTCGAAGGTGTCGTCCTTGAACGGCAGCTTCGTCGCGTCCCCGGCGGTGAAGGGCAGCCAGGAGCGCTTGCGCTTGCCCACCTGGAGCATGCCGAGGGAGAAGTCGCAGGGGACGACGTAGGCCCCGGTCTGCGCGAACGGCAGCGAGGAGGTCGCCGTACCGGCGGCCAGGTCCAGCACCTTCTGCGCGGGCCGGGCGTCGACCGCCCTGGCCACCTCCTTGCGCCAGCGGCGGTCCTGCCCCAGGGACAGCACGTCGTTGGTCAGGTCGTACCGGTCCGCCACGTCGTCGAACATCGAAGCGACTTCGTGCGGCTGCTTGTCCAGGGATGCGCGGGTCACCGGACCATTGTGGCAGGGGGCCCTGCCGGCAGGAGCGTCGGCTTCTGGCGCGCCACGAGGAACGCGCCGCGGTCCGTGAACCGCCCGCCGTCCGGGGAGCGCCCGCCCCCCGGGAAGCGCCCGCCGTCCGCGGGCGCGCACGGACGTTCTCGGGATGGTCAGCGACGCCGGTACAGCAGGCGGCCCGCGACGACCGTCGCCACGCACGTTCCCGCGCCGCGTTCCAGCAGCTCCGTCTCGTCCGCCACGTCGAACACCGCGAACCGGGCGGCCGAGCCCGCCTCCCGCTCGGGCGCGAACTGCACGGGCGTCCCACAGGCGTACGGGTCGAGCGACGCCCGCCCCTCCGGCCTGCCGGTCCGCCCCACCACGCCCAGCCCGGTGCGCCGTACCGCGTCCTGCACCGCGCGGTTGCGCAGCGGCTCGCAGGCGGCGGCGACCGTGCCGTGCGCCAGCATGCGCTGCACTCCCCGCCGGGCGCTCGCACCCCAGCGGGCGTCGTCCAGGGCGAGCGCCGCCAGCGCGTCGCCGGTCAGCGGCTCGGTGCCGAGCTCGTCCGCCTCGCGCGGGTCCGGGTGGTAGGCCTCCTCCAGCAGCTCGTTGCCGTACAGGGTGACCAGGCCCGGGGTGAGGATGCCGGGCCACTCGCGCACCCGCGCCCGCGGATGCGCGGCGCGGGCCTCCTCCACGGGCCCGGCGGTGGTGATCCACTCGCCCTGCACGACCAGGGCACGGCCCCGGGAGTCGGCGTGAATCGTCAGCACTGCCGGATCAGTTGGACGCGAGCAGCTTCAGCTCCGGATGAGCCGTGCCGCCCTCGATGGCGGTGGAGGAGATGTGGGAGACCACGCGGTCGTCGACGGGGTCGTTCGCCGGGTCGTCGTGCACGACCAGGTGCTCGTACGTCGTCGAGCGCTGCGCCGGGACCCGGTCCGCCTTGCGGATCAGGTCGATGATCTCCATGCGGTTGGAGCGGTGCTTGGCGCCGGCGGAGGACACGACGTTCTCCTCCAGCATGATCGAGCCGAGGTCGTCCGCGCCGTAGTGCAGGGAGAGCTGGCCGACCTCCTTGCCGGTGGTCAGCCAGGAGCCCTGGATGTGCGCCACGTTGTCGAGGAAGAGGCGGGCGATCGCGATCATCCGCAGGTACTCGAAGAGGGTCGCCTGCGTGCGGCCCTTCAGGTGGTTGTTCTCCGGCTGGTAGGTGTACGGGATGAACGCGCGGAAGCCGCCCGTGCGGTCCTGTACGTCGCGGATCATCCGCAGGTGCTCGATGCGCTCGGCGTTGGTCTCGCCGGTGCCCATCAGCATGGTGGACGTCGACTCCACGCCCAGCCGGTGCGCGGTCTCCATGATCTCCAGCCAGCGCTCGCCGGACTCCTTCAGCGGCGCGATCGCCTTGCGCGGCCGCTCCGGCAGCAGCTCGGCGCCGGCGCCCGCGAAGGAGTCGAGGCCGGCCTCGTGGATACGGGTGATGGCCTCCTCGACCGTCACACCGCTGATCCGGGCCATGTGCTCGACCTCGGACGCGCCGAGGGAGTGGATCACGAGCTGCGGGAACGCGTCCTTGATGGCCTTGAAGTGCGTCTCGTAGTACTCGACGCCGTAGTCCGGGTGGTGGCCGCCCTGGAACATGATCTGGGTGCCGCCCAGCTCCACGGTCTCCGCGCAGCGGCGCAGGATGTCGTCGAGGTCGCGGGTCCAGCTCTTGGCCGTGTCCTTGGGGGCGGCGTAGAAGGCGCAGAACTTGCACGCCGTGACGCACACGTTCGTGTAGTTGATGTTCCGCTCGATGATGTACGTCGCGATGTGCTCGGTGCCCGCGTACCGGCGGCGGCGCACGGCGTCGGCGGCGGCGCCGAGCGCGTGCAGCGGGGCGTCGCGGTAGAGGTCGAGCGCCTCCTCGGGCGTGATCCGTCCGCCCGCGGCGGCACGGTCGAGGACGGACTGGAGGTCGGCCTTCTCGGTCACCGGAGCGTCCCTTTCGTAAGGGGTGTAACGGACCGAACCAGCGTACGCCAGCCCTCCGACAGCGCTGACCTTGGCCTTGCCGGTCTCAGGCCGTGTACGCCCCCACCAGCACCCCCGCGAACGCCCCCGCGAGCAGGAACGGCCCGAACGCGATCGCCGTACGCCGCCCGGCGCCCCGCGCGACGACCAGGAAACCGCCGTACAGCGCGCCGAGGAGGAATCCGGCGAAGGTGCCCAGCAGCAGTGTCGGCCAGCCGTACCAGCCGAGGACGGCCCCCATGCCCAGCGCCAGCTTCACATCACCGAAGGCCATGCCCGCCGGGTTGATCAGGAACAGCAGGAAGTAGCCGCCGCCCAGCGCCAGGGCGCCGAGCAGGGCCGTCGTCCAGTGCCCGGCGTGTTCCGGCAGCAGCGCGGCCAGTCCCAGCAGGACGGCGGCGGCACCCGCGAGGGGCAGGGTGAGCGGGTCGGGCAGCCGCTGCACCCTCAGGTCGACCACGGCGAGCAGGACGCCGACGGGCGCCAGCAGCAGCCAGACGAACAGCTCGGGCCGGGTGCCGGTGGCGGCGGCGAGGGCGGCGCACAGCACGGCGGTGACGACGGCCGGCCCCCAGGCGTGCGGGCCGTACGACGCCGTCGCGGGCGGGCACGCGCGGCAGCGGGCCGGGCCCAGCCAGCCGCGGACCGGATGCCCGTGCGGACACTCCCGCCGCCAGCCCTGCCGCTCCTCGCCCTCCGCGGCGGAGGGCACGCTGAACCGGTACGCCGCCCGGGGCAGCCGTGCCCCCGCCACCGCACCCCACAGCGCGGCGACGGCGGCCAGGATCAGGTCGTTCATCCGACGGCCGCGGCGCCCTCGCGCCACGTCGGCAGCAGCTCGTCGAGGAGGGCCTCGGTGCGCGGCGGCACGCCGCGGGCCCCGCTGCGGGCGACGAGATCGCCGGCGAGCGCCGCGAGCCGCTCCGGGTCACCGGTGGCGTGGGTGGCGCGCAGCAGCTCGTGCCACAGGCGCTCGTCGTCCGGGGCGGTCCGCAGCGCGGCGTTCAGCGCCTCGATGGCCCGCTCGGCGCGGTCCTTCTCCAGGTGGAACTCCGACAGCGCCAGCCCGATGTCGGCGACGAGCAGCGGGAGTTGGGCGTCCACGATCTCGTGCGTCAGCCAGCGGTAGCGGCCGTCGGGCCGGTCGGCGAGCAGCGGGCCGCGCACCAGGACGAGCGCGTCGGTGAGCAGCCGTCCGCGCACGGCACGGCTGTCGACGCCCCGGCCCTGCGTGGCCTCGTGGTAGAGGGAGCGCAGCACGTCCAGGTCGGAGACGACCGACTTGGCGAGGACGAGCCGGCCGGTGGCGTCGGTGGTGAGGCGCGGCGTGCCGTCCGGGTCGGCGCCGAGCCAGACGCGCAGCCGCTCCAGCAGCGCCTCGCGGACGTCGTCGGTGACACCGCGCGGCCACAGCGCGGAGGACAGCACGCGCGGGTGCACGCCCTCGCGGTGCAGCAGGAGCAGGGCGAGCGCCTCGTGCAGCAGCGCGCTGCGCTCGTCGTCGGGCGCCTGAAGACCGATGATCTCGTACGACCCGACGAGGCGGGCGTAGACCGCGGGGCGGCCCTGCTCGCTGACGTCGACCAGGAACGGCGGGGTGGTCGTCGGCCCGTCCGGACCGCCGTGCTCGGGGTCGGCCTTGACGAACAGCTCGACGACCGCCTGCCGCAGCGCCGCGGGCAGGAGCTGCGCCTGAAGCTCCAGGCCGAGCAGCGGGGCGCGCAGCCTGCCGTCGCCGGAGATCTCCATCTCCCAGGCGGCTCCGGGCAGTTCGCCGCTCTCGCTGCCGACGAGGTAGCCGATGCCGAGGCGGCTGGCGTCGGCGGCCAGTTCGGCGAGCCGGCGGGCGTCCTCGGCGGAGGGCTGCGCGGCGAGCAGTACGAGGTGCGGTGCCCAGCGGGCGTGCTGCGCGGGTCCGGTACGGCCGGTCAGCACCGAGTCGTGTCCGGCGGCGCCCAGCGCGCCGCGCCGCTGCCGGGTCTCGGCCTCCATGGTCTCCAGCAGGGCCTCGATGCCGTCGAGGTGGCGCAGCCGGTTGGGGGCGAGCGCGGTGAGGTCCTCGCCGAAGCCGACGAGGGTGATGGTCATGCGGTCCGACCAGCCGTTGGTGGCGAGTTCTGCGGCCACGGAGGCGAAGACGGCGTCCCGGTCGGCCTCGCGGCCGCTCAGCGAGACGATGCCGGGCACGGCCTCCAGGTTGAGCAGGAGGCGGGAGTCGTCCATGGTGCCGAGGCTGACCAGGCCCGGGTAGGGAGCGGCGGTGTCGGTGTCGCCGTAGGAACGGGCGTCGCTGCCCGCCAGCACCCAGAACGTCTGGTCCTGCCCGAGCTGCCAGGGCGCGGGCGGCTTGCCGGAGGGCTGGGCGAGCTGCAGGTGCAGTTCGCCGCCGGTCAGCCAGGCCGCGTAGACGACCGGCAGCGGCCGCGATTCGGCGGCGAGGGCGGCGGCGAGGCCGCGCAGCGAGCGGTCGAGGAGGCGTACGCCCTCGGGGTCGGCGCCGACGAGGAGCGCGTCCTGCGCGTCGAGCGCGTCACCGGTCGGCGTGGGCGGCTCCATGCCGCGTCCGCGCACGGTGCTGATCGCCGACTGCCACAGCGCCTGCCGGCGGCGCCGGCCGAGGGCGCCGAGCAGGCCGGCGGCGAGGAGGGGGGCTCCGAGGAGGGCCTGGCCGAGCCGGAAGGAGGCGTCGTCGGCGGCCTGCTGCCGCTGGTCCTGCTGCTGGTGCGGCTGCTGGTGCTGCGGGCTGCCGGACCCGGGGCGCTGCTCGGGCACGGAGGCATGAGCACCGCCTTGGGCGTGGCCGCCGCCCTGGGCGTGGCCGCCGCCTTGAGCGTGGTCGCCGCCTTGAGCGTGGTCGCCGCCCTGGGCGTGGTGGCCGCTCTTGGCGTAGTCGTGGATCTGGTGCTGGATCTCGGGCGAGACCTGGGCGGCGTCGTCGGGCATCTCGACGAGGTCGCCGCCGCGGGCGTCACCGGGCATCTCCATGATCCAGCCGGGCCGGATGAGGCTGGCCTCGGACAGCCGGGAGCCGTCGGGCTGGATCCGGTCCTTGTTCAGCTCGTAGATCTCCTTGTACCGGCGGCCGTCGCCGAGATGGCGCTGCGCGATCTCCCACAGGGAGTCGTGGTGGCGGCCCTCCGGCGGCTGGATCCGGTAGTACTTCGTGTCCCCGTGCTTGGCCTGGCTGTCGGCACGCGCGTGTGCGGCCTGCTCCGCGAGCGCGGAGGCGGCGTTGGCGGTCTGCTCCTGCGTCTGCGCGAACAGCCCCGGCGTCTGCTGGGCGGCGGCGACGGTCGGCTTCTGGTTGCCCTCCAGGCTGTGGCCCAGCTGCGACAGCCCCGGCGTGAGGCTCGCGGCGGTGGCGCCGACGAGCAGCAGCGCGGCGACGAGCTGCCGTGCGAGCAGCTGGCTCGGCCCAGCACCGGGCACCCGCCCCGGCACACCGACCCCGGACACCGCGGCCTTGACCTCGACGAGCACGCACGCGGTGAACTGCGCCCACGCGAACCACACGACGACGGTCAGAATGTGCAGGAACGTCTGGACGGTGATCTCCTGCTGGAGCCAGTCGAGACTGGGCACACCGCTGGGCAGCGGCCAGCCGACCTGCGAGGCCAGTGCGAGAGGAACGCCGACGACGAGCGCGACGAGGGCGACGAAGGCGAGGAACGCCTTCACGAAGTCCCCGAACGAGCGCCGCCGCACCCGCACCGGCTGCGGAGTCCGGTTCCGCGGGCCCGTCGAATTGCCCGAGCTTCCCGTCGAGCTGGAAGTCCTGCGTCGCGCCATGGCGGATGTCCTGGGGTCGAGGTCGAGTGAGGTCGAGTGGGGAGGGACGGTGTGCAGCGTGGGGGGCGTCAGGTGCCCGGGGTGGGTGCTTCGGTAGGTGCCTGGGGTGGGTGCTTCGGTAGGTGCCTGGGGTGGGTGCTTCGAGCCTACAGAGATCTTATGGACGGGAACCGACAGCGCGGAGAGGCCGGGACGGAACCGGAACACACCGGCGGAGTCCGCCCGGAGCATTGCGCACCGCTTGCCGCGGAAGCCCGAGTTGTCCGTCCCGTCCCACGACCCTCACGCCTGCCTCAGCACGGCCAGCGCGAAGGCCAGCCGCCGGTCCAGCCAGTCCACCTTGGGCATGTATGCCCGGACTTTTCCCAACTGCTCCGACGTGAGGGCCACTTCGTCGTTCGCGCGCCAGGTGACCGGCTTGGGGGTGTGCGGCCGTCCGGCACTGTCGTCCTCCGCGCCGAAACTGAGCAGGGAGTCCACCACGCCCTCCACGACCGCGCCCGCCCCGCGCACCACGTTCTCTTTTCCTCGCTCCACCACGTCCCGGGCGGTGCCGCGGGCCCAGTGGTAGCGGGCGACGACATCGGGGTGACCGGGCTGGCGGAGCCACCAGTTGTGCTGGACGGCCCGTTTGGCGGCGGGGGTGCGGAGCACGAGCCCCAGCTCCTCCCCCTGCGCACCGGTGACCCGGTACCGTGCCCCGCCCTTCTCCGGCACGGCGACGCACACCGTCACCGCGGGCTGCGTGGCGTCGTGCAACCGGTACGAGGGTGTCTCGTCCGCGGAGGCGGTGACGAGCGCCGCCGGCGCGTAGTAGCGCGTTCCGTCCTGGGTCGACGGCACGCGCACCGCGAGCGGCCCCGTCAGGTCCTTGCGGCGCAGCGATCCGTGCCGCGCCACCGTGCCGACGGTGAACCACTCCGGCCCGTGCCAGGGCACCGGCGCGACCGCCGGTTCACTCCTGCGACGACCGAACACGCGCCACCTCCCTGCCTTCAGACACCGGCCGACCACCGCACCACCCGCAGTCCCCTCGCGTCCTGTTGCCCCACGTCGCTGTCGGTGGCCACATGCAGGGGTACGCGACGACGGCCCAGACACGTGGTGTGGTGGTCATCGGCTCACCGGGCGCCGACGGCGCTGCCCAGGGCCGTCAGGAACGCCGTGCGGTCGCGGGTGGCGATGGTCAGGGCCTCGCCGCGGCGGGTGGTGAGGACCACGCTGTCCATTCCCATGGGCACGCTCCACCCGCCGCCGACCAGCCGCGCCTGGACCGGTGCGTTGGTGTTCAGCGACGTCGCGTAGCGCTGCGGGGCCGTCGGCACCGCCTGCTGGGACGCCGCGTACACGCCGGCGGGGTCGAGGTCCGCGAGGGCGATGCGCTCCCGGCCGACACGCAGGGTCTGCGCGTCGACCTGGATGCGGTTGAAGAAGTACTTCGACAGCGGCACGGCGTTGAACGGCACCCAGATCAGCACCAGGAACATCGCCGACAGGCCGAGCCACAGCCCGAAGTCGTCGGGCAGGCTGCCCGCGCCCATCGCGGCGACACCGGCCAGGTAGAGCACGGTGGTGATCGCCAGCCAGGTCTTGGGAATCTTCTCTTCGTACAGCATGGGTTCCTTCCGGCCCTGCTCGCTCAGCGGTTCACCGACTGGATCTCGCGCACGGTCACGTTCTGGGTGGCGCCGAAGGTGCCGTCGGGGAGGCGGTCACCCTCGCCGGTGGTGCTGGTCCAGGTGATCTTCCAGGTGACGGTGGCCTTCAACGCGTAGGAGCCGTTGGCGCCGGTCGAGCGGAGGTAGCGGACGCCGCAGGGCGGAGTCTGGTTCGCCTTGCCCTTGGCGTACGGCTCGCCGATGCCGCCGCCCTCGAACGTGCAGTCGCCGGACGCCGGGAAGGTCTCGGCGTCGCTGGTGCCGGGGTCGATGTGCAGGGACTCGGGTGTGGCGGTGGTGGTCGCCGACAGGCCGGTGCCGGGCAGACTGGCGGTGACGGAGACCGGGTGGAAGTCGGCCTTGTTCAGCCATATCCAGGTCGGCAGGTTCACCGTGGAGGTCCCGGCCGGGGCCATCTCGACCTTGGTCTCCGGGATGGGCAGCTCGTCGTAGGCGTACTCGGCGAGGACCTTGGGGCTGACGGCCAGGGGGTCGGGCGGAGTCTTTCCGTTGTCCACCCAGAAGGGCATCTTGTCGCAGGCGCTGGCCTCGGGGTCGTCCTTGCGGTTCGGATTGACCACGGCCGCCCAGAACATGCCCTTGCCCTGTTTGTCGAGGTTGTAGTCCTTGTAGGGCTTGCCGTCCTTGTAGTACGAGTCCAGCAAGTCGCCGACGACGTTGCCGATCCCGAAGAAGGTGAACGAACGCCACGTCTTGACGTCCGCCTCGATCTCCTTCGGCGAGAAGGCCGGCTCGTACCAGCAGGCGGGAGGCGTCCAGTTGGAGTCCGTCGAGGAGAGAGTGCCGGTCTTGCCGCCACTGCTGCCGCCGTTGACGGTGGTCTGGATCTTCGTCTCGACCGTGATCTTGTTGCCGCTGCGGTTGCCGTTCGCGGTGCCGAGGCTGGTCCCACCGTGTGTCTTGTCTCCGGCGTACGACACCGCCGGAATCAGAGCCAACGGGACCGCTATGAAGGCGGCGATACGGATTCGTGTCTTGGTACGACTCACGGCTGGCACTTCTTGGCACCTCGCTCCGACGTAACGTTCGTGGTCTGCCAAACACCCTGGGCGTTCTTCTCCATGCGCGCGCTGTAGGAGACGTAGTCGTCCGCGTCCCCCGGCGACATGGTGACCTTCTTCGTCTTGCGGTCCTTGCTGTAGGACTTCGTCTCGTCACTGCAGTACGTCATCGTGGCCGCAGTCGTGCCCTTCAGCATGACCTCGCGGTTGAAGTACCGGGTCTCTCCCGTCCACGTCGTTCCCGAGTCATAGAAGGACTGGATGTACGAGGCGGCGGAGATCAGCGCGTTGCCCTTGTTGTAGAACTTCAGCGCCGGGTGGTCCTTGGCGTCAACGGTGACGGCCTCGTCGATCGAGTTGATCATCCGCTCGTTGTCTGCGAGCACAGCGTCCTTGACCGGGTCACCGGTGGTACCGCCGTCGAAGACGTTCTTCACATCGCCCGGCAGCTTGATCTCCGGCCGCTTGATTGTGTCCGCGCTCGCCGAAGGCGTCGGCGACGCGCTCGCCGACGCCCCCGTGTCCGCGCCCGCGATCTTGTCGTTGCCGGCGGAGTCCGAGCCGCCGCCGCAGGCGGACAGCAGCAGGACCGCCGTCGTCGTCAGGGCAGCCGCCGCTGCCGTCGTCGTGCGTGTGCGCATCGGGTCGTAACCTCCGAGGGGGGATCGTTCACAAAGGGACAGCAAGAAGGGCACGTCAGCCCACCTCGTTCTCCGCGACCGCCTGGCCGTGGACCACCACGTCGCCGCCGTAGAACATGCCGCTGAACACCGGGCTGTACGTCAGCTGGACCTCGACCTCGACCCGCTGGGCGTCGGCCGCCACGCAGTGGGTCGCGGCGATGTCCGCGCCGGTCATGTCCATCTCGCGGGCGAAGGTCTTCACGCGGGCGTCGCAGTTCTGGTAGTTGATCGGTGCCGGGCCGCCCACGTTGTCGTAGAGAGCTTCCTTGTCGATGTCCTGCGCGGCGTACCGCGCCGCCTGTTCCGCGATGTCGGCCGCCCGCTCCCGTTTGGAGATGGACAGGCCGCCGTCGATGACGAACGCCGACAGCGCCAGGAAGACCAGCGCGAAGATGATCACCGCGCCGGCGCCCGAGCCCCGGTCGTCCAGGCGGGAGTAACGCCCCTGCCACCACTGCTTCACGCCGACCTCCGGAAGGGGTCCAGCGGGGAGCTGAAGCTCGCCGTCAGGGTTGTCGGCACGTTCAGGCCGAGCATCGCCAGGCCCCGCACCTGACAGCTGACCTCGACCGTGAAGATGGTGTCCGGCGCGAAGCCCCGGCTCGTCTGAACGACCGACACCGGGCCGGAACAGACGTCCGCCAGATCCGCCTCCGCGGCCTTGCGCGCCTCCGCGATGGCCGTGCCGTGGTCCTTCTGGATGGAACCCGCCCGCGCCGCGTCCCGCGCCGCGCCGTCGAGCGCGCCGCGCCCTTCGACCAGCTGTCCGAAGGCCACCAGCACCAGGATGAAGAGGATCATCACCGGGGCCAGGATCACGACCTCGACCGTGGACAGGCCCCGGTCGTCGCTTCGCAGACGTTCTCTCAGGGAGCCCATCTACCTCTCCCCCTCCCGCACGAACCGCTCCACCGGCCCCGCCGACTGCGCGTGCACCGTCAGGTCGAGGCCCGGGAACACCGTCGGGATACGGGCCGAGATCTCCACGCCGACCGTGTTCTGCTCCGGCTGGATCAGCTTCACGTCCGGCGACAGCACCAGCTGCGGGCCGAGCTGGCGGATGTAGTCGTCGACCACGTCACGCGCCTTGCCCCGCCACGCGCCCGGCTCCTCGTGCGCCGTCGCACGCGCCTTGCGGGCGCCGGCCTGGGCCGCCGCCTGGGCCACGTGGTCGGCGAAGAAGTACAGCGCGAACTGCACCGTGGCGAAGATCATGAAGAACAGGACGGGGGTGAGCAGCACGAACTCGATCGCCGTCATGCCGGAGTCGCCGCGGTGGGCCGCCGCCTCGCGTACGGCCGACACCCTGCGGCGCACCCATCTGCCCACGCCCACGTGCAACCCCGTCACCCCGTTGTGTCCGTACGACCCGTTGTGTCCGTACGACCCGTCGTGTCCGTACGACGGATCAGCAGGTCTTGCCGGCGTCAGCGCCCTTGATGCAGTCGCCGACCTTGTTGGCGCCCTCGCTCAGCGCGGCGTTGATGATCGCGGCCACCACCCCGACGATCGCCACCACGACCGCGGAGATGATGACCCACTCGACCGCGGAGGCACCACGGTCCAGTTCGCCGGAGCGGGCGCGCTCGACGCGGCCGCGCAGGAAGGTGACCAGGAAGTCCACGGCGGGGATGCCGGTGGAGAAGTTCCGTCCGTTCATGGTGAGTTGTCCTCTCGAGGTCCTGTCGAAGGCTGGCAAACGGTTGGCTGAAGACGGTGTGCGAAGGTGAGAAGTGTCAGACCTGGAACACCCGCATCGCCGCCGGGAAGATCAGGAACACCAGGAAACCCGCGCACAGCAGCAGCTGGGCGACGAGCATCGACTGCGACTTCTCGCCCGCGCTGCCCTCGATCTCGGAGAGCTCGCGGTGGCGCATCGTCTCGGCCCGGGAGGCGAGCGATTCGCGGACCTTCGCGCCGTCGTCGGCGACCAGCGCCAGGGAGGCCGAGAGGTCCTTCAGCTCCTCCACGCCCAGTTCCTCGCCGAGCGCCCCGAGCGCCTGCCACTGGCTGATGCCGGTGATCCGGGCGTCGGCCAGGGCGTACTTGATGCGCTGGTTGGCCCAGCCGTCGGAGATCTCCGCCGCCGCCATCAGCGCCTCGGGCAGACCGCGGCCGCCGGCCAGGCTCATGGACACCAGGTCGAGATACGCCCCGATGACGCGCCTGAGGTCCCGCCGCTTGTCGGCGGCGTCGCGCCGTACCTCCAGGTCGGGCAGAAAGAAGAACACCGCGCCGCACATCAGCGCCAGCCACACCGGGATGACCGGACTCCTGCTGAAGCCCAGCGTCCACACCACCGCGAACAGGAACGGGCCGAAGAACAGGCCCGCCACGCCCAGCAGCGCCTTGGTCGCGAGGAACTTCTCCCAGCTGCGGTCCAGCACCGCCAGATCGGCGCGCAGCGAGCGCTGCTCCCAGCCCTGCTGGAGGTAGAACTCCGCGACTCGGGCACCGACCTGGGCCCGCAGCGACCCGAACCGCCCGCTGTCCTGGGCCGGCGCCTGCGTCTCGTACGCCGAGCCGCGCGCCCGCATCGCGTCGATCCGCGCGACCTGCTGCAGCGCGCTGCGCTTGCTCGGCATCAGGGCGCGGACGAGGGCGTAGACGCCCAGGCCGAAGACCACGCCGACCACGATCGGCATCGTCAGGTTCACCGTCGTACCCCTTCCTCCTGCTGCTGCACGGGCGTGCGGGGACGGACGAACTGCACCGAGGACTCGTCGCGCACCAGGAAACGCTCGGGCGTCTCGATCGTGGACAGCTTGCGCAGCCACCAGAAGCCGAGCGCGAACAGACCGCACACGCAGGCCAGCACCAGCTGGCCGACCGGCGTGCCGTAGGGCGAGACGAAGTCCCGGTTGAAGATGGACAGGCCGAGCACGAACGCGATGGACACCGCGACGACGATCTGCACCGAACGGCGGGTCGAGGCGCGCTGCGCCATCACGCGCTGACGCATGTCGACCTCCTCGCGCGAGGACTTGGCGAGCGCGCCGAGCACCTGCCGCAGACCGGGGCCGCGCAGCCGGGCGTTGAGGATGAGTGCGGCGACGATGATGTCGGCGGAGGCGTCGTCGATCTCGTCGGCGAGCAGTTGCAGCGCGTCCGGCAGCGGGGTGCGGGAGCGCAGCCGGTCGACGAGGGCGTCCAGGTGCGGGCGCAGGATGGGAGCGGCGGCGCGCGCGGACGCCGGGATGGCCTGTTCCAGGCCGACCGCGCCGGCGATGGTGTCGCGCAGCGACTCGGTCCAGGAGGCGAGGGCCTCCACCCGCTTCATGGCGGCACGTTCCTCCGCCGCGCCGCCGAAGAGGCGGTCCCAGAAGAAGACGAGGACGGCCGCGGCGGCGCCGGCCACGACCCAGCGGGTCAGCAGCAGCACGGCCAGGCCGACGATGGCGGCGAGTGAACCGCGCTGCCCGGCGAAACGGAGCAGCTCGTTCGCGCGCTCGCTCGCCTGCCGCTTCTCGTGCTCGGGCTTCGCGGGCAGGCCGCGGATCGCCAGCATGAGGAGGGCGAGTCCGCCGCCGACGGCGACGCCGCAGCCGAGGGCGTACAGGACGGTCGTGGAGAACAGCCCGCCCATCGCGCCGAGCGAACCGAGGGCCATGGTGGTCGTCATGCCGCTCACCCCCACGTTCCGTGCGGCTGGTAGCCGTGTGCGATCAGGTCCTCCAGGCAGGCGATGGGCGCATGCGGGACGACACGGCCGTCGGGCGCCTCCGCGAACACCTCGCTGGACAGCACGCGCCCGTCCACGCCGTTGACCTCGCGCACGGAGGTGACCATGCGCTGGAGGCGGCCACCGCTGACGTAGTTGTTCCGCCGCTGGATGAAGACGACGAAGTTCACCGCGCCCGCGATGAGCATCTGGCTGGCCTCGATGGGCAGCCGCTCGGTGGCCTGCAGGGCGTAGGTGGAGATGCGGTTGAACACCTCGTGCGAGCTGTTGGCGTGGATCGTGGACAGCGAGCCGTCGTTGCCCTGCGACATCGCGTTCAGCATGGTGACGATCTCGTCGCCGAGGACCTCGCCCACGATGACCCGGGAAGGGTTCATGCGCAGCGAGCGGCGCACCAGCTCGGCCATCGAGATGGAGCCCTGTCCCTCGGAGTTGGGCAGCCGCTCCTCGAACGCGACGACGTTCGGGTGGAGGTCGGGGAAGGTGTCCAGGCCCAGCTCCAGGGCGCGCTCGACGGTGATGAGGCGCTCGTGGGGCGGGATCTCGTTGGCGAGGGCGCGCAGCAGCGTCGTCTTACCGGCGTTGGTCGCGCCCGCGATCATGATGTTCTTGCGGGCCCGGACCGCGCAGGCCAGGAAATGCCCGAGCTCGGGGGTGAGGGTGCCGTTGCCGACCAGGTCGGAGATGAACACCTTGCCCATGCGGGCCCGGCGGATGGACAGCGCGGGCCGCCGGGCGACGTCCATCACGGCCGACAGACGCGAACCGTCCGGCAGCCTGAGGTCGAGCTGCGGGTTGGCGGAGTCGAAGGGGCGCGAGGACAGACCGGAGTACGCGCCGAGCACCTGGATGAGCTCGATGAGCTCCTCGTCGGTCTCGGCGACCGGCTCGCCCTTGGCCTCGCGGCCGTCGGCGTAGCCGATGAAGACCTGGTCGCAGCCGTTGATGTCGATGTTCTCGACCTGCGGGTCGTCCAGCAGCGGCTGGAGCCGGCCGACACCGAACAGCGCGGCGTGCACGGCGGCCGCGTACTGCTCCTCGGTCTCCGCGTCCAGCGGAGTACGGCCCGCGTTGATCTCGGAGCGGGCGTACTCCTCGAGTATCTGGGCGATGACGGCGCGGGCGTACTGCCGCTCGTCCTCGTTGGACATCGGCGTGACGCCGCTCGCCTGGTCCAGGCGCCGCTGCTCGGCGATGCGGTCACCGGCGTCCTGCCGGAACCGCTTGACCAACTGGTGGTCGACAGCGGTCATCGCCCGGCCCCCGCGTGCCCGTTCATCGGCCCGTTCGCGGGTACGGACCAGGCGGCGCCGTACTGCTGGTACAGGTCGGCGGTGACCTTGCGGGCGGAGCGGATCAGCAGCGACTTGTCGAGGCGGCCGCGCCGGCGGCCGGCGAGCTGCTCGGCGCCGGCCGGGTCGTCGGCGATGGTGCCGACCACCCGGGCGCCGGTCTGCGCGTGGACGAGCATGTCGTTGACCTGGTTGACCAGCTTGCCCGCGTTGTTCGGGTCGGCGACCAGGACGACGCCGATGACCGGGTTGGCCAGGCTCGCGGCCCCGCGCGGCCCGCCGTGCAGCTTCGCGGCGAGGGCGGCGGCCCGGTCCCGGACGCGGGCCAGGGACTCGGCCTCGGTACGGGCGATCAGCAGCACCAGCGCGGCGTGCGGGAACAGCTCGACGGCCGGGGTGTCCCCGCTGACCCGCCCGCAGTCGGCGATGACGTCGGCGGGGGCGTGCGGGGAGTCGGCGAGCGAGGCGAAGGCGTGTCCGAGGGTCGGCCACAGCCCGGTCAGGCCCGCGGCCTGCTCGGCGACACCGAGGCCGACGAGCACCTCCAGGCCGCCGCTGAGCGGCTGGACGTGGTCCCACAGCTGGTCGGGGACGAGGCCGCGGCGCGCGGTCGCGGCGATCGACAGCATGCCGAGGTTCGGGTTGAGCGGTCCGCCGTGCGCGGCGGCGCTGCGGTAGACGAGGTCACCGCCGGCCGGGTCGGTCTCGGCCAGCAGCACGCGCCGCGGCCAGACCGCCGCGAGGGCGACGGCCGCGGTGGTGACGCCGGGGGAACCCTTGTCGGCGGCGAGGGCGATGAGGGCCATGGGTCGGGTGCCGCCTTCTAGTTGCCGGAGACGCGCACGATGGCGACCGCGTTCGCCGACGCGGCACGCGCCACGGCAGCGGCGTCCGCCTGGTCGACGAGAAGCGTCAGCGAGAGGTTGCCGGTGCTGACGGTGGCGTCGCTGCTGTCCTTGACGTCGTTGACGAGCGCGTTCGCCACGAGCAGGCCGCCGGAGGACGACGAGGAGGAGGAACCGGTGCCGGTCTTGCCGGAGGAGGAGCCGGTGCCGGAGGCGTCCACGTTGTACACGGCCACGTGGTCGCCGGACTTGATGCTGGAGGGGTACTGGCCCTCCTTCAGCGCGACACCCACGGAGGCCTTGCCGGCGGGGATCTCGGCCTTCGCGGCGAACATGTCGCCCACGACGACCGTGCCGGCGTAGATGGTGGACTTGGCCTTGAGCTTGCTGAGCGCCGACAGCTGCTCCCACTTGACGTAGTGGATCTCGTCGTCGGCGGCCACCATCACGGAGGTCGCGTTGTCCGTGCCGACGGACTCACCGGCCTGGATGGTCTTGGTCACCTGGACGACCTCGATCCGGTCACCGGCGCGCAGCACGAGCATCGTCGCCCCGAGCGCGCCCACCAGGATCAGCAGCACCGCGAGCGCCGCGAGCGCCGGCTTGCGCTCCCGCGGCGGCGTGGGAAGCCGGTTCCCGACCGGCGGCTGAGCCGGAGCCGCGGAACGTCCCGCGCCCGCCCCCGTACGCTCCTGGATCTTCACGCAACCGCTCCCCGTACACCCAAGCTGTTGTCGGCCAACTTCTCTGCCTTCATTGCATCACTGCAATCCGGACACTTCGCCAGAGATCCGCTCGGATCAGCGCGTTTAACCGGCGCGAGGGCGAGTGTCAAGCGATCGCACGGTATCAGCCGCACATAAGGCCCTCAAGGCGAGACGGGACACCCCCACCCCACTGCCCGCATGCTGTTCATGTGCAACTACAGGAACACCGGAGCCCCTTGGGGCCACAACGGCACTCGCCCTCCGTACTGTGCAGCGGCGAATCCACGGCTCCTCCTACGTCCCGCAACTCCAAAGCCGGACGGCCCCCGCCGTTACGTGGAGGACATCAAGCCTGCACGAATCGCTCACGAGGGCAGCGAACGGTCATGCCATGATCTCGGCTCACCGCAAGAACCGCTCAACGGGGGGAATCGGGCGACGTGGTGGCCAAGCACAGGGCGCTGTTGCCACAGCGAGGAAACGACTCGGCCAGCTGGCGAGCGGCGGCACCAACAGGGACTCGTCACGGCCGAAAAGGTCACACAGGCGGGTGACGCGTCTGTCGGTTTCAAGGCGACGGTTACCTTCCGGGGCGCCCGGCACGGCCTGCACGGGGAAGTCGTTCGCGCTGGTGATGTCGTCGGCGTCTACTGTCCGGCACCGCCCTCGTGGGGATCCGCCTCCAGCGCCGCGGCGCCTTCCGGATCGGCCGCAGGCGCCGCGGCGCCTTCCGGATCGGCCGCATGCAAGGGTCGGCGGAGCCCGTTCGATGCCCCTCACTGCGCGGAGCAAAGGCCGACTGTCAGAGAGAGTGGGGGCGTCAAGCTGGTACGGGGGTTGACGGCGTGATCTGTGATGGCTCGTGCGTGGGCGAGGAGGGAGTAATAACGCCTTGGCTACGCGTCCTCCAGGTCTCGAGCCGAGGCCCATTGTCCAAATCGCGACTTCTGGGAGTTCGCTCTGGCGAAACCGAGAAGCGCACCGATACCGTCTGAGCCTTGACCAAACCTCTGTCTCATGGGGAGTCACACTGTGAAGCGCCGCACCTTGCCCGTTGCTGCCGCGCTTGCCGCGACGGCAGCCCTGCTGCTGACGGCTTGCGGAGGCGGAGACGAGAAGTCAGAAGACAACGACAAGATCGCCGGTGCGGACACCGGCGACTCGACGGCATCCGCATCATCGGCTCCGTCTCCTGACATCAACAGGCCCGATCTGTCCTTGCCCGGCGATGTGAAGGAAGAGTTCGAGGGCTGGCATACCGGTGACGCAATGAAGGATGCCGTCCTCTCTGATGCCGGGCACTCGATGACAGCGGTCACCCGGGCCATTACGGTCGGCGACCCGAAGTCGCCGGCTCTGACCTTCTATTACAAGGGTGAGGCGCTCGCTGGGGCTGCCAAGTGGGTAGAGACCTTCGTGGATCACGACGCCACCATCACGGGAACCACTCGCTACTACTCGCCCACAGTGAGCATGCCGAACAAGACAACGGCAGCCGTGACGCTGTGCGCAGATGAGAGCAAAGCGTTCAACAAGTACCGCAAGTCGAACAAAATCGACCGGAGCGCGCCCTCCCCCAATTCCTACGTGTACTACGTGAGTCGCCTGCACAAGGACTCGCGGGGCGTTTGGGTGACGTCGGAAGTCGACTCCAAGAGGGGGAGCCGGAAGTGCACTCCATGAAGCGGCGCAGAACCGCCGCTCTGAGTGTGACCCTATCGGTCAGCGCGATTCTGGCGACAGGAACGGCACAGGCAGATACGGGCTTTGGCGGATCCCGTGGTGATGCCGACGCCAGTGCCGGATCAAAAGGCCGAACGCTCACCTCGCAGGTCACCTTCAACGTCTCGAAGAATGGCACCGGGAAGACGACCGGCTCGCTGACCCCCGTAGGGGACTACAGCACACCCGCGTGCTGGTACGAACCGGGGTGGACGCCAGTGGAGTACGAGCAGGAATTCAAGCGCCGTTGGAATGTCGGGCATTTCAGTGGCGCCGCAGAGGCCTACGCAGCGGAGAAGGCACGCTACATCGAGGGGCATCCTTACAAGGACTTCAACAAGGCAAAATCCGGCGAAGGCATGTTCTGGGGAGCAGTCTACGACTGGGACCGCCTCGAGGGAGACGACTACTTGGCCTGCAGCCAGGCGGACTTCTGGGTCGACAACGGTGAAGCTCCCCCCGTCAAGAATGCCATCGACACCGAGACACTGGCCAAGCTCGCCTACAACGAGATCCAAGTACCCGACACCCGGATCAGTCTCGCACCCCAGACAACGACCAAGGTCAACCTCGCCACATGGGCCTGGCTGGACAAGGCGGACTTCCATGAGGTGGCGGTGACAGCTTCCCTCGACGTCGGCGGCTGGAGACTCTCCGCCACGACTACCGCAAAGCCGATCTCGCTGAAATTGGAACCGGGGACAAGCGACGCCACAACCTTTCCAGCGTCTGCCGAGTGCACACTCAACGCTGATGGTTCCATTGGCGAGCCCTACGCCAAAGGCAAGTCCAACGAGACGCCGCCCTGCGGCATCACTTACCTGCGCTCATCAGGCGACGGAAGCTACAAACTCAGGGCAACCGTCACGTGGAAGATCTCGTGGAAAGGATCCAACGGCGAAGGTGGCAGTTTCGCGAGCGGCACCTTTGGAACCACTCAGGACATCACTGTTCAAGAGGTGCAGGCAGTCAACAGGTGACGTGGTCCATTTGTGATCGGCAGTAGTGACCCTCTGTGGCTCCAGCACGGAGGGTCACCCGGAGTCAGGATTCGACCGACGCCGAGAGGCATCCGCCGGCTTCAGTACTCAACGGGACGGACCCGTCGGCGCGAAAGCCAGCGAGAGGACCTGCGAGGTCTTTGCCGCCCCAGCGGCCGCCGCGCGCGGGTAGAACCCGGAGGCGTGCTGCCCCAGGCCACAACTTCGAGTCATGTTCAGACCCCATGATGGTACCGGCGAGCGTCGCTCGCCGTTACCTTCTCAGGCTCGGCCCGGATGGCGGCATCGATGATCGGAAGAAGCTTGCCGACCTGCTCACCCAGTCGCTTGTGCCGTCCTTCCAGTTCCCGGTGCCAAGTCCGAGCGTTCTTCCCAACCCAGACGTCGGACCCGCCGATCTCTTCGGTCGGACCCTTCAGGGCATTCTTGAGTGCATCAACCTCTTTGGCGAGGTCACTGCGCAACCGCTCTAGGTCCGCTCTGCGCGGATTGGCCACCTTCGGTTCAGCATCCGTCACACCGCTCACCCCCTGGTTCGTCACATCTCAGCAGACGAAGCGTCACCGTGTCGACACGCCCCCACCGGCGCCCGGCGCTTGAACTGTCCGGAAGTAGCCCGTCAACACCCGGAATCCATAGGGCTACTTCCTTCGTACCATCCAGGCGTCGCGTTGCCTGCCCACGTCGCAACTGCCTAATCTGAGGCGATGACCTCATCCAGCACAACAGAGGGCACCCCGGACGTCCTCGTACTGCCCACCATGACGGAGGTTCCGCGGGCGCCTGACGGGTCTCCGCTCGATGATGGCACCGTCGAGGTGATCCTCATCCCGGTGGCCGGCGACGGCATCAGCGAGCAACTCGTGGCTCTCGCTTTCACAACAGTCCCGTTGCTTGTGAAGGCCATGGGTGAGGACCAACCCTGGGTCATCATCCCCACGAATGCAGTGGAGAACGCCCTCAGGGGGTCGGGCGCCCAAGCTGTACTGATCGACCCACAACTGGCCGATGGCATGGAAGAGGACCCCACCAGTGGTTGATCCCAACTTCTCCGGCATCAATCCGGACAACCTGCTCGGGACCATCAGGCACCTTGAATCCAGCAGTAAGAATCTGCATGGCGCCAAGTCTTCTTACCTGAGTAGGTTTCAGAAGTTCGGCCTTGAAACGAGTAATCTCACCGAGATCGGTAAGATCGCCAGCTGGGTTGATGATGAATTGCCCATGCTGCGCCGCCGTCAAGCACTCGCCGCCGCGATGGAGTTGGACCAAGAAGGGATCCGCAAGCCCGGGGTGATGGTGCAACTGCGCGAGCCCGTCTCGACCATCGGTGAAGCTCGAGAGGATGGCAAGAAGCTCGCTGAGGACGCCAACACGGCTGCAGGCCTCGATCCCGACAAGGCAGGGCCGGAGTTCCACAGGATCGCTGAGGAGTTGGGAAAACACGCGGGTGATCCAGATTTCACATCGGCGTTCTATGCGAAGATGAATCCGGACCTCGTAAAGAATCTACCGGTGACCGTTGCCGCCGCCAATGCCCCAACGGCCGAGAATGATACCAAGGCTTTTGGATCCGCTTTCACGACTGCGATCAATTCAGATTACCCAGCACCTGGATTCGAGAAAACTGCAGCACTCTTCCACGGCGATTTCTCCGAGGATGAACCCACCGCGGCACTCAATCGAGCCCTCATGCAGGGTGACGATCCAGATCTTTGGGATATTGCATGGAAGCACACAAAGATTGCCTTGAAGAAGTTGACTGATCCGGCCGATACCTGGTCTGACAGCGCTGGCCTGTTGGCCAGCATAATCGGAGTACAGGCCAAGTACGCCGGTCACTTCTGGGAAGAGTCGCAAAAGTTTAGCGATGCGGCGAGCCAGCTGTACGAGCGGCGCATCAATGCCATGAGCAAGGCGGACAGGAGGGCTTTCAAGAACGCCACCAAACGGGCCGCCCGGGCCTCCAAGCAATCCGCCCGCGCAGCTGAGCGCATTCTGGCAAAGTACGGCATGGGTTCGTTCTCCCGGCTGATGGAAACCTCCGTCGCCGACGGCGGCAGTTGGCTCATCGGCAAAGTTCCTGGTCTGAGGCCACCCAGCACAACAACACTCTTCGGTCGCGCAGTCAGGCTTGGTGGCAAGTTGCCTCTGGTCGGCACCCTTCTTACCGTCGGTGCTACGGTCTGGGACATCAGCCATGGCGAAGAGAAGGACGTTGCCATTGCCGCAAACGTTGGCGGCATGGCAGCAGGAGCTGCCGGTACGTGGGCTGGCGTCGCGGCGGTTGCCGCTCTCGGAGGGCCCGTCGGCTGGGGAATCGCAGCGGGTGTCGTCGTCGGATTCGGTGTTGGCTATGCAGCCTCCTATTTCATCAAATCCCCCATCGGCCGGAAGGCCGTTAATGCTGTAACTGGCGCCGCCAAGGACGCTGGGAAAAAGATCGGTGACGCCGCTTCGAGTGTGAAAGATACCGTGGCAGGATGGTTTTCATGAGGTCGATGCGCCATGGCTAAGAAGAAGGGCAAGCGTCCTGCGGACGCGTACCAGCTTCCTCCCGGTGTGGAGATGGCTCGCCAAGCTGCTGTCAGGGTTGAGGAGTGGAGACCACGGCCGAAGCTCCCACAGCGGCGCGTGATCCTGGGTACGTTCGGAGTGTCTCTGCTGTGTGTCGGGATGGCTCTTGCCTTCTGGCTACCGTCGCATTCCTTGGTCCACGACCTGCGTTCGCGCGGGATCACTGCCGCTGCCACAGTGAGCGGCGTCGACTCGAAACCAAAGTATGTGAAGGTTCGGCTGGTCAGCAGCTCCAGAGCGGGTACCGAAGTAAGGCTCTCGGACTACGCCGGGATGTATCCCGACACACGCACCGGGACTTCGATGCTTGTGACCTACGACCCGAAGGACCCGTCCCGGATCCTCGCGCGCAGTTGGGTCGAAGACCCGCCGGCAAACCTTCCTGCATACGGCACATCGGCGCTTGGGGTCGTATGTCTCTGTTTGACAGCGGCCGTGACTCTCCGCCGTCGCTGGATTCTTCGTAGCTTCGGTCGTGAAGTACTGCCCACGTCCACTGACCAAGCCAAAGGATCGACTTCCGGACCTGTTCGCCTCTCAAAGCCGTGACAGTGGCGCCCTCTTGATTCTGAGACGCACCACGGACTCAGCCGAGGCCGCCGACCTCGCGCTCGCCGTGCTCTTCGAGGTGGTCGACACCTCCGCGCTCTCTCTGGGCGGAGCCCTCGCCACCGCGCCGTTCGCGCTCATGCGCCCGCGCCCGCGCAACGGTGGGTACGAGTAGGCGCCCGCGCTCTCACCGGCCGATGTCCGTGCGGTCCGGTGTGTGTGGCCCGATGTGACGGTGACCCCCGCGTGCCCGTCGCACCGCGTGAGAGGCCTGCGGAGCTTGTGTGGCGGGCCTGTGTCCGCTCGGGGAGATATCCGACGCCGGTGAGGGGGCCTTCGCGTGGCCCTCATATGCTGCCCCAGCAGTGCTGCCGATCACACAGCGACGATCAGCAGCCGACGGGGAGGAAGACAGACGTGGGGCCGACCGCCGACGACGGCGCCGAGTTGAAGAAGAAGGCCGAGCAGCTGCGCGCGTGCGCGCGCGAGGCACGATCGCTGGCACGGCAGCTCGGGCCGTATCTGGACGACGTGGTGAAGCGGGCCAGTCCCCGTGCCGCCGCCTTCCGTACCGGGGGCGACGAGGGCGCGATCTGGCAGGGCCCCTTCGCCGACGACTGCACCGGCAAGCTGAAGCAGCGGCAGGGCACACTGAACGGGATGGGCACCTCCCTGCTGGCGGACGCCACCCGCTGGGAGAGCCAGGCCGACGAACTGGACCGGCAGGCCAAGGAGAAGGACAAGGCCAAGACCGGAACGGGCGGCCACTGATGGCCTTCCGCGGATTCGACGCCGCCAAGCTGACCACGCTCGCGAACGACCTGGACGCGCTCGCCCGGAACTCCGGCAAGCTGCACTCCCGTCTCGCCATGCTCCTCACCACCGCCCAGCAGAACCTCCCGCCCGGCCAGACCGCCTCCCGCAACCCGGATCTGCAGGATCTGGTCGGTGATGTCGTACCGATGCCCTCGTTCTTCGGGGGCCGACGGCTGCCGGGCGCGCTCAGCGGTGAGCTGGGCGACATGCAGGCATCGATGAAGCGCCGTATCAAGCAGCTCGAAGGGCTCCAGCAGCTGGAGCAGCGCGGCTACCCGGTCGGCGACGCCTCCCTCTTCCTCGACGAGCAGCCGCCCGACCCGAAGAAGATCGACGACGCTCTGCGCCATCTTCAGGAGCTCCAGGGCAAGGACTTCGGCACCAACGGCAACCGGGACGACCTGGAGAAGATCTCCGGTGAGCTGGACGGGCTGACCGCCGCCGAACTCGACGCGCTGATGACGAAGGCCTCCCCGAAGGACCTCGCCTTCTACAACCAGCTGCTGACGGACACCGACGACTCCCTGTGGAACCCGTTCGACGAGAACGGCCTGCCGGAGGACCGGCGCCGGGACACCCTCAGCCGGATGCTGGCGAAGATCAGCCCCGAGAACGTGCCGAAGTTCCAGGCCGCCTTCCCCGGCATGCAGCCGACGTTCACCAACACGGGCGCGTACGAGGACGGCGGCAACAACCAGAACGGTCAGAGCAACAGCGGCATCCACTGGGCGACCCCGAGCGATCCGCTCTTCAAGGACGGTGTGTCCGCCGACGACGTCAACCAGCACCAGTTCGGCGACTGCTGGTACGTCGCCTCGCTGGCCGGCCTGGCCCAGAAGGACCCGAAGTTCGTCCAGGACGGCATCAAGCAGAACCCCAACGGCACGGTCAGCGTCCGCGTCTGGGACAAGTCGGGCAACTACCAGTGGGTCACCATGACGGCCGACCTGCCGACGGACCAGAACGGCAACCCGATCAGCACGTACGGCAACGGGGAGTCCTGGCCGGCGTACTACGAGAAGGCCTTCGCGATGGTCTACTCGGACGACGGCGACGGCGAGCGCGGCTACGGCGGCATCGAGGGCGACGACCCGAAGAAGTCCTCCCCCTACCTCACCGGCAAGGAGGGCGAGGACCTCACCACCGGCGGCTTCCTGGGCATCGGCGAGCACGACGACAAGAACATCGGCACGCTGAAGAAGGCCTTCGACTCCGGCAAGGTCGTCACCGTGTCCACGCCGGACGACGAGAGCCTGGAGAAGAACCACCCGCCCGAGTGGGAACCGTCCTACTGCACCAACCACGCCTACTACGTCCGCGGTTTCACCGACGACGGCAAGATCATTCTCGGCAACCCCTGGGGCTCCAGCTACCCGCCCATCACCGTGTCGCAGGACCAGTTCAACAAGTACTTCCAAGGCCCCGAGGCGTTCGATGCTCCCTGACCGACCGCATGTGAAATATCCCTTCGAGGTCGCCGGGCGCTGGCCGCTGCGCTACCACCGGCCCTACACCGTCGAGCACGAAGGACGGCAGCACCGGGTCGTGGCGAGCATCTTCGCGCAGCCCTCGGTGCACGGTCAGATCAAGGTCAGCTGCGAGGGCCGCCTCGTCGCGGCCTACGACGACCTCACTCCCGGAGACGTCGTGGAGATCACCGGCGACAGCTGGCGGGTCGCGGAGGTCGACTACCGTACCCGTGTCGTACTGGAGCGCGTGCACGGCGGCGGCGAGGAGGACAGTGGTGTTCAGGCGGATCGGTAGCCGCACCGCCGTGGGTGTCGCGGCGCTGCTGGCGCTGGCGGGATGCGGCAGTTCCGGCGACGGCGGTCACGAGCAGCCGACGGCCGCGCCGGCCGCGGACAAGGGCCCGGCGTGCGTGGGCCGGGCGCCGGCGGACGGGCTGCACGTCCTGCGCGGCGGAGGCTTCCGCCTCCCTGGCGGCGGGGGTGTGCAGTACGCCGCCGCCGACGCCGACGGCACGTCCCGCACGGCCGTCCTGCGCGACGGCGCGAAGTACCAGGCGGGCCAGCGGCAGCAGACCGTGCGCACCGGGCAGCGGATCAGAGCCGCGGGACACGCCTTCACGGTCTCCCAGATCTGCTCCTACCGCGTGGTCCTCGAACCGACGGACGCGAAGGACAAGGCGGCCGCCGTCGCCGCGCCGCCGTCCATGAAGCCGGCCGGGGGCGAGGCGGACAACGGCCTGTGCTTCACGAACAACCCGTCCGTCCTGGCCGCGGCGAGCAAGGGCTTCCCGCCCCGCGGCCAGACCCTCTCGGTACTGCGCAACGGCGGCGTGTGGAGCTTCCCCACCGGCCTGTCGATCCGGGTCTCCTACATCGACACGGACACCGGAGTCGCGGGCTTCGGCGGAGTCTGCGCGGCGCTCCCCGTGGCCCAGTACAAGGACGCCCGCGTCGGCGACCCGGTGGAGTTCGCCGGGGTGCGGTTCACGGTGTCCGAGCTGACGGAGAAGGCGGTACGGCTGACGCGGACGAGCGCCTAGCCGCGCCTGCCGTGCCGAGGGAGCCGGGCGCGCACGGGTAGGGTCGGTGGGAGACCGCGCGAGTACCGACCCAGGAGGCACTGGTGGCGTTCAGCAGGCAGAAGGCGGTGGAGCCCCCGGTGGAGCCGGTGGCGTGGACGGACGTCCAGACCTTCGTCGTTTCCGCCGTCGAACGGCCGGCGACCGTCAAGCGCCCGCACATGGTCTGGGGCAAGCCGGCCGTGCGGGTGGCCCGCGGAGCGAAGGACCTGCGGGTGCTGGCGCCCTGCGCCTTCCTGGGCTCGGCCGAGACCCAGCTGCCCGGCCTTCCGGCCCGGCCCGAGCACACGCTGTACGAGGATGCCGGGGCCCAGCGTCTGCTGTGCTACGTCGAGGCACCGACGGAGGCCGACGGCGCCCTGTGCCATGCCGTTCGCGACGCTGCCGGGCAGCTGGTGGGCACCGTCACGCGAGTACCTGCCAAACGCCGCCTGTTCAAGCACACTTGGCGCATCGAGCAGCCGGACCGGCCGGACATCGTGGGCCGCAACGAATGGGTGAGCGGAGACGCGAAGGGGATCGCCGGCCGCGTGGCCGGCAAGGTGCTCGGCGGCGTGTTCGACGCGATCGGTGACCTGGGCGCGGAGGGCGGCGACCAGCGGACCAAGCCACGGTCGCTGGAGTGGCGGGCGGACGACAAGGTCGTCATGGTCTCGGAGGGCAGCGAGCGGGTGACCGTACGCGCCGGCTGGATCGACCGCCGGCTGGCCTTCGCGTTCGCGCTGATCGGCGACGCGTGAGGACGGCCCGGTCGAGAACACTGCACAGTCCTCTCACGAACTGACGTGCCCTGTCATGCCACAAACGCCCCAATAGCGCCGATCGATGCGCTCGTATGATGGGTGAGCCATACACGATCCGCCGGCGTCGGTCCGCGGTCGCTGTGTTCCAGGGGGAAGACGCATGGGCATGAGGAACGTCAATCCCGACGACCTCGACCAGCTCGCCAAGCTGCTCGACGGGCGTGGGGGCGTACAGAGCAAACTGGACGAGGCGTTCACCCGGGCCTCCCGGCTCGGGGTCAGCAGCAAGGTCGCCGCGCTGAAGCCGATCCGGTCATGGGTGTCCGACACCGCTCCGGACCTGCGCAAGCGTGCCACCTTCGCCCGCCTGGAGAGCGGGGACCCGAACGCGGGCATGCTGTGGGCCGGGTTCAGCCCGGAGGACATCGCGAAGTACAAGGGCAAGGAGCTCACCCCGGGCATGCTGCTGCTCGCCAACTCCGTGGCGGCCAGCGACGACCCGCACGCCTACGACTTCAAGCGGCAGCCCAACGAGTCGCTTGCGGACTGGCTGGACCGTATGAAGGCCCACGCCATCGCGCAGATCCCCGGCCTGCAGCCGCACGAGGCGACGATCGCGACGATGATCGGTCTCTACGGCGACTGGGGCTCGATCACGACGGCCTCAGGGGTCGTCACCATCCAGGGCGCCTCGCTCACCAAGGTCCTGCTGCTCAACTCCCTGAAACAGGGCGCCCTGCGGACGTGGAAGACCCGGATCGGCGTGGTGCTGCGCGGCTCCGACAACGGGCTGATCCGTGCCGCCGGCAACGGCCTCATCAAGTGGACGCCGAAGCTGCGCTCCCTGAGCGCTCCCGGCAGCTGGCTGCCCGGTCAGCTGGGCCGGATGTTCTCCGGCAGCCGTGTCTACCAGAACATGAGCCGGATCCCGGGCACGGCCGGCCTCCGGGGCGACCTGCTGGGCGACGCCTACAACTGGGCCCGCGGCACCCGGCTGATGCAGGGCTTCGGCGTCAACAGGGCCATCGACTTCGTGGTGGGCTCCGACGAAATCGCCAAGACCTTCGGCGGGCTCACCCACGCGGGCACACCCGTCGCCCGGGCGGGCAACGCCAGCCTGGTGAAGGTGTTCGCCAACGCCTCCCGCGCGGCGGGCGAGACCGGCGGGCTGCGCGTCGGGCTGGGGGCGGCCGCCAAGACCGCCGGGTTCCTGCGTGGTGCGGGCATCGTCGGCGGCGTGGCATCGACCGCGTTCAGTGCCGCGAACGTCATCTCGCAGGGCAACCCCGTCAAGGCGTTCAAGAGAAACGGCGCGGGTTACGTCGCCGACGTGGCCGAGGTCGGCTTCAACGCGTCGCTGACCGCGGCCATGGTCGCTCCGAACCCCGTCACGATCGGTCTGGCCGTGGGCACGGGCCTCATCTACGGCGGCGCCAAGGTCGTGGAGCACTGGGACGACATCAAGGAAGGCGCCGGCAAGGCGGCCGACTGGGTCGGCAACAAGGCCAAGGACCTGGGCAAGAGCATCGCCAAGTCCAAGGCGAATCCGATGAACTGGTTCTGAGCCGAGCCCGGCTGCGGGTGGTGCGTCGCCCGGCCGTGCGTGTCGAAGCGCCCCGAGGGTGCCGGGGGCCGGGCGGGGGTGCAGCCAGGGGCTGGTCGGTTGCCGACTCCCGTTGGCGGAGAGGGCCGTCACATGGTCAGCCCTCGTCCCGGCCGTTGCCCATGAGGAAGTTCCTGGGGATGGCCAGCAGAGCGCCTGTCAGCGTCAGGCAGGACGTGTCGACCTGTTCGAGGACGATGGCGATGGCCAGGTCCGTCGCGTCCGCGCCGCCCTCCGCCCGGCCCACGCGCTCGACCCCGGGCCTGCCCACGGCGCGGTCGATGGTGACGGTGACCGGTCCCCTGCTCAGTACGGCCTCCTTGCCCTGGCCGGCCGACCTGTAGCCGTACTGCCGGTCGAGGTACCACATGTCCAGCCAACGGGACCCCTTGCGTACGCCCTTGACGCGAAGGTCGATGCGCACAGGCACCCCGTCGACCTGGAGCCACCCGCCGTCAAGCGACGGCACACCGCCGCTCCCTCCGCCGCTGAACACGGCCTCGGGGAACTGTTCGCCCGTCAGCACCGCCTGGTTGTGCCGGGTCGTGCCGGTCTTCAGCACGGACCGCACGTCGACATCTCCGAACACCCCGACATGGCCCCGGTACCCCTGTACGTCCCGCGTCATGATCGGAGAAAGGTCGAATTCGAAATCAGTCACTGAAAGTCTTTCCTTGGCGCTTGCAGCGGGCGGACACCGGTACCGGCTAGAACCAGTTCATCGGGTTGGCTTTGGATTTCGCGATGCTCTTCCCGAGGTCTTTGGCTTTGTCACCGACCCAGTCTGCGGCCTTCCCCGCGCCCTTCTTGATGTCGTCCCAATGTTCGACGACCTTGGCACCCGCGTACACGGCCCCCGTGACCGCGACGGCACCGATCGTGAAGGGGTTGGGTGCCACCGTGGCAGCGGTCAACGAGGCGTTGAAGCCGACCTCGGCGACGTCGGCGACATATCCGGCACCCTTCTTCTTGAAGGCGTCGACCGGATTGCCCTGGGCTACGACGTTGGCGACGCTGTAGCCCGTCGAGGCCACCCCGCCCACGATGCCGACCCCGCGCAGCAGACCACCCGCACGGCCGGCGAACCTCAGCCCCCTTCCCACCGCCGCGAGCCGCCCGGTGCCGACGAGGCGCTGGTCGGCGTAGACGTTCCTGGTCACCTTCCACAGGCTGGCCTGAGCGGCACGGCCCGGGATCTGATCGGCGTGGGTCAGACCGCCGTACATCTTGGCGATCTTGTCGGAGCCCACCAGCGCGGTCACCATGTCCGCGGCGCTGAACCTGCCCACCAGAGCGTTGGTCATCATGCCGCTACGCATCAACGCGTCGTAACCGGCGCCGATCTCCTGGCTGATGCGCGTACCGACGACGGGCAGACCACTGGCGCGCTGGAACGTGGCACTCCCCGACGCCAGGGCCCCCAGCTTGCTCGGCAACCACTGCCCCGGCGCCGACAGGGACCGGATGACGGGGCTGAACTGCTGGAGCGAACGTCCCCACACTCCGACCCGGGCCGGCATCCAGCTGTAGCGCATGGGCAGCCAGCGCAGGAACGCCGCTGCCTTGAGCTTCTGCGTCTGGAGGAAGCCCTGGGCCAGCGAGTTCCCCACCAGCACCTTGGTGAGGTTCACGGCGTGGAAAGCGGCCGTACCTCCGTGCCCGATCGTCGACGTCACATCTCCGACGTCGCCGAGAATCTCGGTGATCTCCTTCTCGTACGGCTTCAGGGCAGGGATCTGGGCGATCCCGTGAGCGCGCAGTCGGTCGACCCAGTCGTCGAGGGACTCTCGCGACCTGCGCCGGAACACCTCCGCCCGGGAGTCACCGCTGGTGGCCATCGCGTTGGCGATGAGCAGCACACCGGGGGCCTTGAGAGAGATGCCGGCCTTGACGATGTCTTCGGGATCGAACCCCGCCCAGCGCAGGCCCGCTTCGGGGTCTCCGTCCTCCAGGCGGGCGATCGCCGACCGCCTGCGCAGGTCCGGCGCCGTGTCGGAGACCCAGGTCCGCATGGGCTTCAGAGGGGTCAGCCGGGAACCGACCCCCAGTTGCGAGGCTCTGGCGAACGCCTCGTCCAGCTTGTGCTGCACCCCGCCCCGGCCGTCCAGCAGCCGGGCGAGCTGATCCAGGTCATCCGGGTCGACGTTCCTCATGGTCGAAGGGAATGCCGTTTCACTCGCCCTGGATGTTCAGCTCTTCCTTGTCCGGCAGGAGGTCGGTGATCTTTTCCCAGACCTCGCCCGCCGTGGACTTCGCCAGGACCAGGGGCGTGTCCGGGCCCACCTGGCCCGGCATGATGGGCTCTTCGGGCTGTTCGCGGATCCAGTAGCCGAGGGGGCCGCAGTCCCAGACGGCGAGGGCGCGGATCATCGTGGACTCCTGGCCCTCGTGCCGGCCGTCCCAGGCCGTCGTGATGCGCCAGGTCGCGTTCAGCGAGACGACCAGTTCCAGGAAGCGGCCGAGGTCGGGGTCCCGCAGGGCGGGGTCCGCCTCGACGAGCGCCTTGCGGACGTTCTCCCGCGCCGCGTCGTCGTCGGCGCCCGGCTCCTCCAGGGCGACGAACGCCGCGTCCAGCGCGGCCATCGTCGTGGCGAGGCGGACCGCTTCGGCCCCCTCCTCCGGCTTGTCGCCGCGGTGCAGGTTGACCTTCCGGGCCAGCTCCCAGACCAGCGTGTTCGGCTCGATGGAGACGTACTCGGACTCCTCCTCGCCCGGCCAGCCGTCGTGCGAGAACACCGCCTCCTGGCCGACGACCACCCCGTGATTGACCGGACCGTGCTCGCCGGTGACCTCGATCTGAACCAGCAGCATCGGGTCGGCGAGCGCACCTAGCAGGTCGCGCAGCAGGGGCGCCAGTTCGCCCTCCTCGCCGACCAGACCGATGCGCTGCAGCTCGACCAGTGACTCCCACAGCTCCTCGGGCGGCGTCTCGCCGTCCAGGAGATGGGCGAACACGGCGATGTGCCGGTCGGCGAACCGGAAACGGGCGCGGGAGCTGTCGTACGAAGGCACGGGTCGTGGTTCCTCTCGGGGAGCGGATGCTCCGGCTACTTCTTCTTGTCCTGCAGGTCCTTGGCGTCCTGCGTGCACTGGTGGGCCTCGTCACGCAGCGTCTTGGCGACGGACGAACAGGTGGTGTGCCACGTCCTCAGCTTGCCCCGGACCTCGTCCGCGTTCGGACCCGACCAGGTCTTCATTCCGGTGGTGCTGTGATTCTTCGCGGCGTCGACGATCGAGTCGATGTGGTCGGCGAGTGCCCTCAACTGTCCGGCGCGCTGGTTGAGTTCCTGAATGTCAGGATTTGCCATAGCAGTCTCCCCCGGTGTTTCAACGGCCTCAGCATACCGACGTAGCACATCGCGCCTGGTTCGGCCCCCAGTTCGCCCACACCGTTCGTTCACACGATGTTCCTATCTCCGGCAGAGCTGGACGGGAACTACGGATGGTGCGGTAGCGTCCACTGTTGCAAACGGGTAGTCCGCTTTGCTTCAGAACTACACGGGGAGGATCGCTATGGATCGCGGTGCAGATCTCGGGCGGCTCCGGGACTTGTCCAAGCTGTACGCGCGCAAGGCGCACGACCTGCAGGCCCTCATCAAGGACCTGGAGTCGTCGACCGCGGACAGCACGGGCTACTGGAAGGGCCCTAAGGCCGACCGGTTCCGCGACGACTGGCACAACGTGAAGCCGACCTTCGAGAAGTGGGTCGACACGCTGAACGACGCCAGCAAGTCCGCCAACACCAGCGCCGACAACATCGAGCGCGCCACCTGATCCCAGGCGGTCGAGCGACACTGCGGGCCCCCGCTCCTCGGAGCGGGGGCCCGCGGACGTATCGGAGCGGTGGGCGTCAGCCGTTCATCACGCCCTGTACCGGCATGTACGTGCCGCCCGCGATGAAGAGACCGCTGCCGGCCGGGCCGCCGCCGCTGTTGGCGGGCAGGCGGATGCCGAACAGTTCGCCCTCGGACGGGGTCTGGGGCGTCAGCAACAGGCCGTTGCGGGACTTGCGGGCCTCGACCACGAAGCCGCGGTACTGGCCCGCCAGGCTGTCCGTCGTGCCGGCCGCGAGGAGGCCGATACCGCCGTCGGCGCCCTTGCGCACGACCGCCTCCAGCGCCTCGTCCAGGCGCGTGTCGTAGAGGAGTTCGGCGTCGTCGGCGATGACGACGTACGAGCCGTTCGGAGCCTTGCCCACCAGCTCCTCGAGGTCGTCCTCGCGGCTGTCGGCGTTCAGCACGCCGAGCACCCCGTCCCGCCCCTCCAGATCACGCAGCGGCGAACGGCGCGGCGTGACCAGTACGACCGGTGTGCCGGAGCGCAGCAACGACTCGGTGGCGGCCAGCAGGATCGTGGAGCGGCCGGACTTCGGCGGGCCCGCGATGACGAAGCCCGGGCCGTTCTCCTCCAGGTCGACACCGACGGGGTGCAGTTCGTCCCCGCCGACACCGACCAGCGCCCACAGCGGGGACGAGGGGGCGAACTCCGGGTCCAGCGCCAGCGCTTCCGAAGCCGTGATCCGGGTCGGCAGCGCATCCACCCGCAGCGGCCGGCGGGCCGCCGGGATGCGGCCGTAACGGCTCCGCGTCTCCTCGGCGATCTCGCGCAGCGCACGGACCTGCGCCTGGCCCGCCGGATCCTTGGAAAGCAGGCCGATCTGCGTCTCGTCGACGCCCGTGTCGGTGATGCGCAGGGCACGGCCGGGAGGCATGTTCTTCGGCACTTCGCGGGCCTGCAGACCGGCCGTGGAGTAGTCGTTCGGGTCGGCGAAACGCATCACCAGGCGGTCGGCGAACGCCGAGGAGACATGGCCGCTCAGACCGCTGCGGTCGGCCGTCATGACCACCTTCAGACCGACCGCCGAACCTTCACGGAAGATTCGCTGGGCCAACTCGAGCAACTGGCCGTAGTTGTAGCTCTCGAAGGTCGACGCGAAGCCCTCCCAGCTGTCCAGCAGCAGCACCATCCACGGCAGTCGCTCCTCCGGCGTGGCGCCCGCGCGCTGTTCGGCCGCGCTGGACGCGCCCTCCATGGCCAGCAGTTGCTGGCGGCGCGCGATCTCGGCCAGCAGGCGCTCGATCAGGCGACGCACCCGGTCCGGCTCGTCCCGCGTGACGATCGCGCCGACGTGCGGCAGCCGCATCAGCGGCAGCAGGGCGTTGGACCCGCAGTCGATGCCGTAGACGTGCACCTCGTGCGGGGACGTGGAGCGGGCCAGCGAGCCGGCCAGCGTGCGCAGCGCGGTCGAGCGGCCGGAGCGGGCGCCGCCGAGCAGCAGGGTGTGCTCGCCGTGCACCAGGTCCAGCGACAGCGGCGTGCGGCTCTGGTGGGCGGGAAGGTCGATCAGGCCGTACGGGATCGGCGCGACGTCCGCACCGGCCTGCGGGGCGTCGCCGTACGCGGCGAGCTGGTCCAGCGTGACCTGCTCGGCCAGCGGCTCCAGCCACGGGCTGCGCTGCTTGCCGAAGCCCATCCGCTCGGACCCCTCGCGCACCGCGTCCACCAGGACGGCCAGGTCGGTCACCATCGTGCCGTCGTCCTCGGCCTCGTGCCGCCGGGGCAGCGGACGCGCGTAGGAGTTCCAGGCCAGCGCCGTCAGCGTCGCCTTCGGGCCGGTCCGGCCGGTCGCCGGTCGGCGGCCACCGATACGGGCGGACTGCACACCGACCAGGGACTGGGCGCCCGAGCGGACGTACATGCGGCCGGGCGTGGACTTGGCGATCGCGCCCGAGTCGGGGGCGTCGATGACGTCCATCGACTCCGAGGCGTCCGTCACCCGCAGTGCGATCCGCAGGTTGGTGTTGGCGCGGATGTCGGCGCTGACCACACCCGCCGGGCGCTGCGTTGCCAGGATCAGGTGCACGCCCAGCGAGCGACCGCGTCGGGCGATGTCGACCAGACCGGCGATGAAGTCCGGGAGTTCGGCGACCAGGGACGCGAACTCGTCGATCACCAGCACCAGTCGGGGCATCGGCTCCAGCTCGGGGCGGAGCTTGCGGGTGTCGTTGTAGTCCTCGATGTCCTTGGCGGCCGCGTCGAACAGGATCCGCTCACGGCGGTGGAGTTCGGCCGCAAGGGACGCCAGGGCCCGCTCGGTGAGGTGGGCGTCGAGGTCACTGACCATGCCGACGGTGTGCGGCAGCCGGGCGCAGTCCATGAAGGCGCTGCCGCCCTTGTAGTCGATGAGGACGTAGTTCAGCGCGTCCGGGCGGTTGGCCACCGCCAGCGAGGCGATGATCGTCTGGAGCAGCTCCGACTTACCGGCACCGGTGGTACCCGCGACCAGGGCGTGCGGACCGTCCCGGCGGATGTCGAGCACGAACGGGCCGTCGGCGGCGACACCGATCGGCGCGGACGTCGTCGAGCCGCCCGCCTGCCAGATGCGTTCCACGTCGACGCCCGTCGGGTTGGGCATGTCGAGCAGGTTGAGCAGCCGCGCGGAGGTGGGCAGGGCCGAGTCGGCGTCGTCCCGGCTGACGTCACGCACGGGTGCGAGGGAGCGGGCGAGCAGCTCGCACCACTCGTAGCTGACCTGGTCGGCGAGCACCTCACCGGCGGACTCCAGGCCGTAGCCGCGGACCCGGACGTGGTGGGCGGCGTCCGGCGACCAGGCGACGACCGCCTTGCACTCCTCGGGCAGCAGACGCTCGTCCTCGTCGATGCACAGGGCGACGATGCCGTACTGGGGCCCCTCGGTGAGGAGTTGGGGAACACCGGGGACGCGGCGCAGCAGGCGGGCCCCGTCGAGGACCAGCAGGATGGTCGGGTCCGGGTACAGCTGGCCGGTCATGCTGTTCTGCTCGCGGGCCGCCTTGCGCCGGGCCAGCTCGTTCAGCAGCTCGTTCACCCGGCGGGTGATGCCCTCGGAGTCGAAGCCGACCAGGGCGATGCAGTCCTGCCCCTGGTCGGGGTTGGTGTGCGGCAGCCAGTGCACCCAATGCCACTCGGCGCCGGCGCCGGGGGTGGCGGCGAGCGAGACGAAGGACAGGTCCCGGGGGCTGTGCAGCACCGCCGCCTGCACGCTCAGCCAGCGGGCGGTGGCCATCGCCCGCGCCCGGTCACCGGCCACGCCGACCACCCCGAGCCGGCTGAAGGGCAGGGTGACGGGCACATCCGTCAGCAGGGGAGGTTCCGGGCGGTCCTCGTCGTACCCCGAACCGCCGCGGCCGAGGACCAGTTCGACGTCGGAGGGCAGGCCGCCCACGCCGACGCGCAGCTGCATGGCGTCCGGGTCGGTCAGCCGGCGCTCCCACAGACGGCGGCGCGGACCGGTCGCGAAGAGCAGGAGCTCGGCCGGGTCGGGGCTGTCCTCGCGGCGGGCGCGCTGCTCGTCCTTGGCGACGACGGCCAGTTCGGCCTCGTGCTCGGCGAGGTCCTTCTTGTACTGCCGCAGGGAGGTCTTGTGCTTCTTCTTGCCCTCACGGTTCTCGCTGAGCCACTGGCCCAGCATCATCATCGGGCTCATTAGGCAGAACAGCAGCATGTAGATCTGCTTGGTGAAGAAGTACATGCCCAAGCCGAACAGCAGGGGCATGAACGCCATGATGAACTGGAACCGGGCCCGCTCACCCTTGGTGGGCGGCACCGGCACGACCAGTCGGCGGCGCGGGCGCAGCGGGGAGAGCCGCGGCGGCCGGTTGTAGGCGAGGCCGCCCTCGCTCATCGGGGACAGATGCGCGTCCGGTTCGACCACCCGGTCCAGGACCAGCAGCGAGTCACCGACCCGCACGACGCCGCCGAGCGGCCACGCGGTCTGCCCGGTCACCGTCTCGTCGTCGAGCCGGATTTGCGCCTCGCCCTCCGGTGTGAGCGTGACGTTGCCCTGCAGATCGATGGTCAGGCGCAGCGCGACCTGCGGCAGCGAGGCGTCCGGGAGCGGCAGCGAGCAGGTCGGGGCCGTGCCGGCGGTGGCGGCTCCGACGCCGAGCCGGACCACGCGGCCCGAACCGGGACCGCCGGCCACCCGCAGCTCGTACTGCCCGACCGGCTCGCCCTTGCGCAGCAGCGGCCCTATGGAGTCGTCCACCGAGACCCGCATGCCGTCACGCAGCACGGTCGTCGCGGGCACCGCCGGATCGCAGGGCACCCCGTCGGCCCACAGCACCGGCGCCGTGGCCACCGCCGTCCCGTAGCCCGGCATGCCCGCCGTCGGCGCCGGGTGCAGGGGCACCACGTTGCCGGCCGTGCCGCCGTGCGCCACGACGGTCGCGCCGGTGGCCGTCGACAGTGCCTCGGCGACGTCGCCGGCCGTGGCGGTGTCATCCGTGACGACAACGACGTCCTGCGGCTCACCGCCCTCACGCACGACCGTGACCAGCGTCTGCATGGTCGTCATCCTCCCCGTCGGCCCCTCGGGCCGTGTCCGTCTCCACCGTCACGAGCCGGTTGCCGGTCCCCGCACGCCGTCGCCCCCGTCGCGATGCGTTGCGCGCCGGGGGGAGCGATGTGGTGGGTCCTCGTCGTTCGCTATCGCAGACACAGTAGTGACAACGGGAGCCGGTGGAAGTGACGGGGGCGTGAAGGCATCGGGGTCGGCACGGCCGAGGCGGGGCAGGGCGGCGCGCAGCGGCCTGCGCCACGGGCACCGGCCCGGACGGACGAAGGACGACGCGAACACCTGCGGCGCCTGGTCGTGTCTCAGCGCGGGCCGGTAGGGGCGTCTGCCTGCGGCGCCTGGTCGTGGTTTGTCTGCGGGTGCGTTGTGGTTGGTCGCGCAGTTCCCCGCGCCCCTTTGTGCCTGCGGCGGCCCGTTGCGGTGCGTGGCCGGTTACTGTCGCGCCAACGGGTCGTTGTGGGTCGCGGCCGGGGTGGGGGGTGTCCGTCGTCGGTCCGGCCGGCCGTTTCCGACGGAGGGCGCCGTTGCCCGGTGCCGGACGCTGCGGGCGGACACCCCCCACCCCGGCCCCTTCCCGCCGTACGCGGGTGCGCCGACTTCGTGGCGCGCCCCCGCGGTGGGTGGTCACGCTCCTAGCAGCTCCACCCTCACGTCCGCCGGGAAGCCCGTCGTCGGGCCCACTCGGCGGGCGAACTCCGTGACCGCTGCCAGTTGGCCGGGGCCGAAGCTGAAGTCGAGGGTGGTGAAGTACTGGGCGAGGGTCTGCTCGTCGAACGCTTCCCAGCGGGCGGCCTGTTCGGCGACCTTGGTGACCTCCTCGAGGGACAGGTTGCGGGAGGCGAGGAAGGCCTCGTGGACCTGGCGGGTGATCGCCGGTTCGCGGGCGGCGTAGTCGCGGCGGGCCGCCCAGACGGCGAAGACGAACGGCAGGCCGGTCCACTCCTTCCACAGCTGCCCGAGGTCGTGGACCTCGAGGCCGTAGCGCGGACCGTCGATCAGGTTGGCGCGCAGGGCCGCGTCGCCGATCAGGACCGCGGCCTCCGCCTCCTGCATCATCAGGCTGAGGTCGGGCGGGCAGGTGTAGTAGTCGGGCTGTACGCCGAAGCGTTCCGCCAGGAGCAGCTGGGCGAGGCGGACGGACGTGCGCGAGGTGGAGCCGAGGGCGACGCGGGCGCCGTCCAGCCGGTCGAGGGGGACCTGCGAGACGATCACGCAGGACATGACGGGGCCGTCGCAGCCGACCGCGATGTCGGGGAAGGCGACCAGGTCGTCGGCGTTGCGCAGGAACTCGACGAGCGTGACGGGCCCGATGTCGAGGTCGCCGCGGATCAGCCGCTCGCTGAGCTTCTCGGGCGTGTCCTTGGTCAGCTCGAAGTCGAGGAGCGTGCCCGTTCTCGCGAGCCCCCAGTACAGGGGCAGGCAGTTGAGGAACTGGATGTGGCCGACACGCGGCCGGGTGCGAGAAATGTCCACATCGCGAGACTAGACCTCAGCGGTCACCCCGCCACCGGCGCCCCCGGCGGCGCGTTGCGTCAACCGGCGGCACCTCTTTCAAACCTTCGAGTGAGGTGATCTTGACCTCTATTGCTTCCGGGCCTCCACGTGCTAGGCTCGCCGCAAGTTGCAGTTTGGTTTCCCTTGCAGTACAGAGCCTGCGGAGCATGTGACCGCGGGCTCTAGTCGTTTTCAGAAGAATGCATGACGTGTTTTCACACTTGCAGGTTCTGGAGCAGGGCAACCCTTTGGGCCCAAGGAGGGCTTATGGCTACCGGAACCGTTAAGTGGTTCAACGCCGAAAAGGGCTTTGGCTTCATCGCCCAGGAAGGCGGCGGCCCCGACGTCTTCGTTCACTACTCCGCGATCAACGCCTCTGGCTTCCGCTCCCTGGAGGAGAACCAGCAGGTCAGCTTCGACGTGACCCAGGGCCCGAAGGGCCCGCAGGCGGAGAACGTCACTCCGGTCTGATCGCGTCCTAGCGCAGTACCCAAGGAGCCCCGCGCCATCCGGCGACGGGGCTCCTGCCCTTTCCGGGCCCGCCTCCCGTGTGAACGTCCGCCGAATTCTGCTCACATGTGCTGCATGATCAGGACGAACTTCGTCCCCGGCTCCACCGCCTCGTACAGGTGCGGCACATCTCCGCGATACGACATGTAGTCGCCCGGCCCTAGCTGCACCGCCTCCCCGCGCGGCCCTGCCTGCACGCGTCCGGCGCTGACGACGATGTGCTCCACCGTCCCCGGAATGTGCGGCTCGGAGTCCCGTACGGTGCCCGGCTCCAGGGTCACCGTGTAGATGTCGCGCCGGGCGCCCGGCGGGCTCGCCGACAGCAGGGTGGCCAGATAACTGGACTGCTCGGAGTGCACGGTGGGCCCCTCGCCCGCGCGGATCACATGCACGGCCGGCGCAGGCGCCTCCACCAGCGCGCTGAAGGGCACCCCCAGCGCCACCGCCAGCGCCCAGATCGTCTCCATGCTCGGATTGCCGCTCGCCGCCTCCAGCTGGGACAGCGTCGACTTGGCGATCCCGGCCCGTTTGGCCAGCTCCGACAGGGACAGGCCGGCCCGGACGCGCTCGCGCCGCAGGCTCGCGGCGATCCAGTCCAGAGGCAGGCGGGGCGGGGTCGTGGCACCCTCGGCAGTCATGATCCTGTTCGCTCCATCACTACGATCGTTCGCCTTGACGAACGCCCATCGGGCCGTTCATCGTAGAAAACATGCGTTCGCTGCTCCGAACACCTCCGTCCATCCTGACACCTCTCACCCGTGACGCCTCCCTCGTCTGGGTGGCGAGCGGCGTCGTCGGCGTGTCCTTCGGTGCCGTCTGCGTGGCGGGCGGCCTGCCGATGTGGGTTCCGGTGGTGATGTCCCTGGTGGTGTATGCCGGGTCGGCCCAGTTCAGCGCGGTCGGCGTCCTTCTCGCCGGGGGCGGGCCGCTCGCCGCCGCGGCGACCGGGCTGCTGCTCAACACCCGCACGGCCGCCTTCAGCCTCGCCGTGGCCGACGTGATCGGCACCGGGCGCCTGGCCCTGCTCGTCGGGGCGCACCTGGTCACCGACGAGACGGTGGCCTTCGCCCTGGCCCAGGCCGACCCGGCGCGCCGCCGGGCGGCGTTCTGGATCTCCGGCATCGGCCTGTTCGCCGTCTGGAACCTGGGCGTGCTGTGCGGCGCCCTCGCCGGCACCGCGCTCGGCGACACCGCGACCTACGGCCTCGACGCCGCCTTCCCGGCCGTTCTCGTCGCCCTGGTGCTGCCCGCCCTGCGCGCCGACTCGGCCGTACGGCGCAGCGCACTGCTCGGCGCCGCGCTCGCCGTGGCGGCCACCCCGCTCGTCCCGGCCGGTGTCCCCGTCCTGCTGTCGCTCGCCGGGCTCGTCGCCCTGAAGGGGGTACGGCGATGAACGCGACGGCCGCGGTGATCCTCGCGCTGGCCGTGGGAACGTATGCGCTCCGGCTGGTCGGCCCGGTGCTGCACGGACGCGTCGCGGTCCCGCCCCGGCTCCAGGAACTGCTGTCCACCGGCGCGGTCGTCCTCCTGGTCGCCCTGCTGGCGACCGGCGCGCTGACCGAGGCCGGGGGCTTCGCGGGCTGGGCGAGACCGGCCGGCGTCCTGGCCGGCGCCGCCCTCGCCTGGCGCCGAGCGCCGTTCGCCGTGGTGGTCCTCGCCGCCGCAGCGACGACGGCGCTGCTGCGGGCGGCGGGCCTCAACTGACGCCGGCCGCCGCGCCAACCGCACCGGTGCGGCACGAGAGCCTGTGCGGGTGCGTCGTGGCTGGTCGCGCAGTTCCCCGCGCCCCTGGGTGACTGCGGTCGCCGTCGGCCCCGGACGGACCGCCCGGCCCGCACCCACAGGGTGCGTTGTCAGGTGCGGGTGCGTTGTGGCTGGTCGCGCAGTTCCCCGCGCCCCTAAGTGTCTACGGTTGCCGTCCGCCTTGGACGGACCGCCCGTCCCGGGGGCGCGAGGGCCCGTGCGGGTGCGTCGTGGCTGGTCGCGCAGTTCCCCGCGCCCCTAGGTGTCCACGGTCGCCGACCGCCCTGGACGGACCGCCCATCCCGCACCGGACTCGGCAGGGGTGACGGGCCGCAGGCGCCGACGGCGGAGAGGGGACGGGGTGGGGGGTGTCCGCCCGCAGCGGCCGGCACCGGGCCCCCGCCCCGCAACGAATGAGTGGCGGCCGGTCAGCGGGCCGACACCC